>NZ_CAMZOG010000104.1 GCF_947331445.1 Parendozoicomonas sp. Alg238-R29
CCTTCGCAGCGAGGGTCAGGAACTTTGGCGAGAAAGGCTGTCAGGGGCTGATACTGCTGGGCTTCCATGCTGAAATACGAGTCTGATAAATGGGAATCAGAGACTACTACAAATTATGTGGCTCGATGGTACCTATTTGATGCAATTGCCCTGCCTCACGCGCCACCACGTGGCCGCTCTATATTGACATCCCTGAAGTGAATCGAAATGCAATGAATGTAGCTGAAAAGTTACAGTTTTCGTTTATCAGCGAAACCACCCGCATGCATATCGGCACTCCACCTCCGCTTAATCACTCTAGCGTTTATGGCGTTACAACTGTAGAGATGGGCTAACCCAGAGGCTGTTGACAGCGAATTCTCTTCAATAATTAAAAATCTATTGATACTCTCTACCATCCGACGAAGCTGCAGCTCACCATATACGTACACAAGCAGCATTATTCGCAACAAAGGCTAATAACAACCTTATGGTTACAGCAATCCAACGCTTTCTTCACAAGGATACATCTGTCGGCATATTGCTGGTTGGTGCAGCCATACTGGCAATGCTGGCCGCCAACACTCCGCTCGACACGTTCTACAACATGCTTTTGTCTGTACCTATTACGGTAGCGATTGGAGCATTGGAAATATCCAAACCCATGCTGTTGTGGATTAACGATGGTTTAATGGCGTTGTTCTTCCTGCTAATAGGTCTTGAGGTAAAACGGGAGTTTATTTCCGGGGAACTGTCTTCACGAAGTCAGATTGTACTTCCAGCTGTTGCTGCTGTCGGTGGTATGGTTGTTCCGGCACTGTTTTACATTGTTCTTAACTATGACAACCCAATCGCCATCAAGGGTTGGGCCATTCCAACAGCTACAGATATAGCATTTTCTCTCGGGGTTCTGGCTCTGCTTGGCTCTCGGGTTCCACCAGCCCTTAAGATTTTCCTGATGGCTCTGGCTATTATTGATGACCTTGGTGCCATCATTATTATCGCCTTGTTTTACACTTCTGAGCTCTCCACAATATCTATTGTGCTCGCTTCTATCTGCTTGGTAGTGCTTGTTTTCTTCAACCGCGCCGGAGTCACACGATTAGGGCCCTATATGTTTGTTGGGGTGATTATGTGGACTTGTGTGTTGAAGTCCGGCGTACACGCAACACTTGCCGGGGTTGCTCTTGCCTTTACTATTCCCCTGCGAGCTTTGAATGAAGATGGCCGCTCTCCTCTGGTAGAGCTTGAGCACAAGCTTCACAGCTGGGTTAACTTTTTCATCCTTCCATTGTTTGCCTTCGCCAACGCTGGTGTTGCTATGAGCTGGGCACAGGTTCAGGGCCTCATGGACCCAAGCCCTCTGGGCGTTATTACCGGCCTGTTCCTCGGTAAACAAATTGGTGTTTTCCTGTTTACTGCAGTGACTATTAAATTTGGTTTTGCCCGACTGCCAACAGGCACAAAATGGCTGCATATTTACGGCATGTCACTCCTCTGCGGTATTGGTTTCACCATGAGTCTGTTTATCGGCTCGCTGGCCTTTGAAACAACCGGGGCCGAATACCTCATCGCTGATCGTGCGGGTATTCTTGTCGGCTCATTCCTGTCTGCAGTGATTGGTTTCCTGGTTTTGAAATCCATACCAGAAGACAATCTGCAACCGGGAATAAACCGTTAAGTAATATCATGGAAGGAAAAATGAAGGGCAGAGCTGTACTTCTGGTCAACCTTGGATCGCCAGACTCAACGTCCGTTGTCGATGTGCGCAGGTATCTTAATCAATTCCTGATGGATCCCTGCGTTATCGATCTACCCTGGCCACTCCGGCGATTGATTGTCAGTGCTTTTGTACTGCCCACGCGTCCAGCCAAGTCTGCTGAAGCCTATGAAAGCGTATGGCTGGATGAGGGTTCCCCTCTGAAGGTCATCAGCCAGAAACTTGCGGATAAGGTTTCTTCCAAAACCAGCCTGCCAGTTTCACTGGCTATGCGTTATGGCAACCCTTCCATGGAGCAGGAGTTGTTGAAGCTTTCTGCGCTGGAAAATATTGAAGAAGTCCTTCTACTCCCCCTTTATCCTCACTACGCCATGTCGTCGGTGAAAACCTGCCTTATTGAGGCAGAAAGGGTGATGCAGGAACATAACCTTCCTCAGAAGCTGATTATTCATCCGGTGTTTTACCAGCATCCGGACTACATCAACTGTCTGGCAAAAAGCGCCCAACCTTTTGTTGAGGAACTGCATGCCGGACAGTGGGATCACATTCTGTTCAGCTACCACGGTGTTCCCGAAAAGCATATTAAAAAAGATGACCCTACCGGCAGCCACTGCCTCACTCCAGATTGTTGCAACCGTCCTTCAAAGGCCCATGAAACCTGTTATCGCCATCAGGTTTTCAAAACCACTGAGAAGTTCATAGAAACCACGGGTATTGAAGATAACAAGTGGAGCCTGGCCTTTCAGTCCCGGCTGGGCAAAGCCAAATGGCTGGAACCTGCTGCAGATCAATCGATAAGAGAGCTGGCAGCCAAGGGTGTCAAAAAGCTTCTGGTAATCTGTCCAGCCTTCACTGTGGATTGCCTGGAAACTCTGGAAGAGATTGGTATGCAGGCCAAAGAAGACTTTGTTGCTCACGGCGGTGAAGAACTGAAACTTATTCCCTGCCTCAATGATAATGACGACTGGGCAGAAACATTAGCTCGCTGGAGCGAAGCCTGAGAACATCTCAGGCTTTATTTGTTCATTGATTGAATGTCTGAAAGATCCACATCTCGCCCAAGAGCTGACTTATAAGCCACCAGCTTTTGCTTGCTCATAACCCTGACCTTATTACCAAACAATTCAGCGGATTCGTACTCCGAGAAATCCGTATACTGCTGAACCCACATATCTGTTCGGGTATCAAAATACTGAATATCCCCGGCATTGCACACTTCTATGCTTTGTCCGTGATAATCCAACTCAATAAGATCCAGGTCCCAACTGTCATCCCTGTAACGATCAGGCCCCCACTGAATAAATTCTTTGCCAAACTCCGTCACTTTCTTAAAAAAAATCGCAGGGACGTAAATATCAATGTCAGCAACGGGTCTGAGGGAACCATAAGCTCTTGCAGCAAGGCCACCGGTTATCAGGTAGGGAATGCTCTCTGCTGAGAGATAATTGGTGATCCAGCCGAGAGCGATAGAAACTTTACAACCAAATTCTAAATTACAACGTTGTTTCAAATTACAGCCTTGCCATAAAACGCATTAAGCCCGGATCTTCAAAAGCCCGGCCAATAGCTTTGCTCAGAATGTCATTAATCATCTGAGCATTCTCTTCATCCGAGGGAGCTTTTAACACTCTCCGATTGTCTTCAGCAGCATAACCCCCCTGATAAAACTCACTTCCTTCACGGGCAATCACCCGAACAGATGCCTTCAAATCAACTTTTGAAACATAGCTGCTTGTCGGGACTCTGTAGGAAAGCGTATCGATGTAAATCTGAAACTGGGGTGACTCGGAAGAGCTGACCGTTTGCATACCAAGTTCCTGCAGAGCCCTCTCAACAGAAGTACGCACTGCATCCTGAAGATTGTTAGCGACACCAATCCGGTTACTGTCGTTATAAACACCGCCCCGGGTTCCCAGCCACGGTGTCAGGCGCTCATCATAAACGGTCACAGTAATCGGGCCACTTAACTTCACACTGCTCGCCGCTGGCTTCACATCAGGAGCCAAAGTGACATTCTGAGGGCTCAGCGCACACCCACTCAATACACCAACAAGCAGTAGGCTCGCAAAAAGCTCTTTCAAGAAAACCAATCGTCTGACCATACCTGTCACACCTGCTGTTTCTGCATTCATCATTCGTAAATAGATTGTCTCTTCTCCACCACCGCTTCGCAATGCTTTCACCATGTCTGCTCTGGTGTTTGGCAAACTCCATCCCTAAAGATATAGTTCAAGGCAGACTCAGACCAAAAGTCTGGGATGACAATAAAGCTGAATGGCAACTCACCACCCAATGAGTAGCCATAAGTAGAAAAATAAACTGCAGGACAATTTTATGACCAGTAATAGCGTGGTTATTTTCGATACAACCCTGAGAGATGGGGAACAAAGCCCCGGCGCATCCATGACCAGGGATGAAAAGCTACGCATTGCCAAAATGCTGGAACGCCTGCAGGTTGATGTTATTGAAGCCGGTTTTGCCATGGCGAGCCAAGGGGATTTCGAGTCAGTCAAAGCCGTCGCTACCACCATTAAAAACAGCACAGTGTGCAGTCTTTCGCGGGCACTGGATGGCGACATTGATCGAGCTGCCGAAGCACTGAAACCTGCTGAAAGCGGCCGTATTCACACTTTTATTGCCACATCACCAATCCATATGAAATACAAGTTGCAGATGGAGCCTGACAAGGTGATTGAGCAGGCCGTTCATGCGGTAAAACGGGCGCGAAACCAATGTGCAGATGTTGAGTTCTCCTGCGAAGACGCTGGCCGTTCTGAACTGGAATTCCTGTGTCGTATTATCGAAAAAGCCATTAACGCTGGTGCCCGGACAATTAATATTCCAGATACTGTTGGCTACGCCCTGCCCCATGAGTTTGGTGAAACTATCAACCAGTTACTCACCCGCATCCCCAATTCCGATAAAGCTATTTTTTCAGTGCACTGTCACAACGATCTCGGGCTGGCCGTTGCCAACTCATTGTCGGCCGTCGTCAATGGCGCACGACAAGTTGAATGTACCATCAATGGTTTGGGTGAAAGAGCAGGCAACGCATCTCTGGAAGAACTGGTTATGGGGCTGCGTACCCGCAATGATTCTCTGCAGCTTGATACCCGTATTGCTACGGAACATATTGTGCCTGCATCGCGCATGGTTTCCAGCATCACCGGTTTCCCGGTTCAACCAAACAAAGCCATTGTCGGTGCGAACGCGTTTGCCCATGAATCAGGCATTCATCAAGACGGTGTTCTCAAGCACAGGGAAACCTATGAAATTATGAAAGCGGAAGACGTAGGCTGGAACACCAATAAAATGGTTCTGGGAAAACTTTCTGGCCGCAACGCTTTCAAAACCCGCATGGAAGAGTTGGGTATCAGTTTTGAAACCAAGGAAGATCTCAACGAAACCTTCAAACGTTTCAAAAGTCTGGCTGACAAAAAGCGCGACATATACGACGCAGACCTTCACTCTCTGGTTGCCGACTCTCTGGAAATGGATGAGACCTTCAAGCTGGATGCGTTGTCCATCAGTTCAGAGATGGGCGGCACACCAGAGGCCAGAGTTGTACTATCCGTGAATAATGAACGGAATGAAATCATCAGCACGGGAGATGGCGCTGTTGATGCGGCGTTCAAAGCTATTGAAGCTATTGCCTGCTCTTGTGCCCAGCTGGAACTTTACAGTGTAAACGCCATCACCAGTGGTACAGATTCCCAGGGTGAAGTCACCGTAAGGCTGGCTCGAAAAGGCAGAATCGTGAACGGCAGTGGTGCTGATACCGATGTTATTATCGCTTCAGCCAAAGCTTATGTGCATGCGCTCAACCTTCTCGAAGCAGGAGAGAAGCGCAATCCACAAACCGGTTCTATCTAGGGGGCGTTCTCAATTAAGCATACGACTCAGTGGCGCTGAAAGCCCCCTAACGACAAGCCTCCGTCAGTTGCATTACAATGGGGGTTCACTTCAGTGATTGACGGAACAATATGAACGAAAGGCAGCGACAGGACTATCTGGAAGCCATGGGTATACAGGCATGGTTTCCCCGTTTTGTGCTGCCCGCCGCAAAACCTTCACCCACCTGTGATTGGGACTTCGACGATTATCCTGTTGCCCCCCAGCACCCTCAGCTTGCACCTCAGGTAGCAGATCCTTCTTCTCACAATGTTATGCCCCAAGTTCAAACCCTACATTCTCCTTATACACAAGCTCCAACTACTCAAGCCCCGGTAGCTCCGGCAGCTGGAGTAATGAAAGAGTCTTCGGATATTCTGGGGGAGCTGGGTTTTTCACAAGAATCGGATTCAGAAGAAAAAGATGCGGCAGCAACAGAACTGCAACCTGTTGCGAGTGATGTTATTCCCGCAGAACCATTCCGACTGGCCGTTATTGATGTCAGCGATTCCTGTTTGGTTGTTACCGACCTGCCCTGGTCTGGCGTGAACCAGTTCACTGGATATCACGAGAGACTGTTGCGAAATATTCTCAGGGCTGTGAATATTCCCGCAGATCAGGAATTGCAGGCTGGAGTCTTTGCCTGGCCCATAATTCCAGATGCAACCCCGGTAGACCGCAAGTACGCTAAAGAAGCGGTTCGTTGTTTTCTAACTAACCAGTTTGGCCTTCAACGTAGAAAGACTATCCTTCTGTTCGGCCGGAGCAGCAGTGACTACCTGTGGGATTACTCTGAAAGCTTTGAGGAATGCAGAGGCGTGCACAGCAAAGACGGGGTAAACTACGCAATCACCTGCAGTCTAGGTGAGATGATGGGTATCCCGGAACTCAAAGCAGAAGCGTGGGCTAATATCAAACGCCTTCGTAAAACGTCACCACAAGTGCCTGATGGCAAATAATGCTGCCTGTACCAGCTTTCTTCTTCATAACTTTTGAATTACAGACAATTAATAGCCTTCCATGACCATTCATAACTGGACCGATGGTTACAACCTTCGTCCGATGACAGAAGCCGATGTTGATTCTGTTCATGCACTCGAATCAAGCACTAGTCCTCACCCGTGGACTCCTGGCATTATCCGCAACTGCCTGACAACAGGAGACCGCTGCTGGCTTCTTGAGAAAGATAACCTACTGGTCGGGTATACCGTCACCATGGTGGCTGTTGGAGAAGGGCATATTCTGAACATTGCCATTACCCCTGATTTTCAAAGACAGGGGCTAGGTCAACGACTGCTGGATTTTCTTATCCAGGACTTGGCAGAGCAGAAGGCAAACATTATTTTTCTGGAAGTGCGGACTTCCAACACTTCGGCGATTGAGCTTTATCTGAAGAATAATTTTACTGAGGTCGGCCGCAGAAATAACTATTACCCCTGCTCAAGGAATGGCCGCGAAGATGCCTTGGTAATGGTGAAAGATTTATCATTCCAGATGTAAAATTAAGGCGGCAAAAATTAGGGTGTTCACAATTAAACCTTTGCCGCCTTAACTCGATTTATCGCTGTCAGTTAATGTAAAACGGTACGTAGTCCTGTAACTGACCATCTGTCAGGTCATAACATTTCCCTTCCACCCTTTCACAATCTCCATTGTATTTGGGCAGTACCCTGTGGTTCAGGCGTGCTTTCTGCGGATTATCCAACAGATATTTCCAGTTATCCCTTCCATCGGTGTACGAAAGCAGAGCTGCATGGGGAATGCCTGAAGTCCAGCTGCGACTGAAATACCACATCTGACTGCGATTCTCCTGACCACGGCCGAAACAAGGAGTCATTCTTATACCTGTATTGCCCTTGGTTAAGCAGACATCGTCATTTTTCTCTTCAAAGCCCTTATTGAAAACCTGCTTGGTGACCAGATCATGAGCCCATAGCTGGCTGCTCTTACCCGGAGTGCAGTATTGCAAGCTGACACGCTTGACCATTACATAGCCATGACCGCTTTTGTCAGGTACCTGAAAAGTTTGTGCTTCCAGGCAAAAATTATCATCTGTACGCGCCTGCTTCAGTGCAAACCAGGCCGCCATTTTGCTGATCACTGGGACTTCAGGCTCAGGTTGGGGTTGGGGTTGGGGTTGGGGTGTCGGCTGAGTCGGAGTTGGAGGAGGTTTTTCTCCGTCTTCTGGTTCTGGTTTGGTTTCCGGAGTCGTCGGAGAGGGAGAGGGATAGGGAGAGGAAATTGGTCCTGAATCTCCCGGCTGCGTAGGAGTTGGGGGCGGTGTAGGATCTGTTGGCGTAGGAGTCGATGTTGGGTCTGGCTTTGGAGAACCACCCCTTTCACAGTCAGGCTGCTCTACAGTTGAAGCACAGACATGATTACACTTTTCCACCCAGGGAATGGTGTAGCACCAGTTGGTATCTCTGGGCTCTTCATGAACCCACTGGAAACTACCCTTCCAGAACCCCATATCCAAGCCTGACAATATCCCTACAGCAGGCACGGTATCAACGCGCCCTGTTCCTTCCTTATAGCGATATAACAAGCCTTTGCTATCAAAACCCCAGCTTTGGGCTTCATTAACAGAATCATAACACTCTCTAACGGACAGGGTTTCACCCCCATAGTAAGAATGCTCACGAGTCAGGCACCAGAGAGACTCATTTTTCTCAACATCTTTGGTCACACCTATAAGTTGATGATGTTTTCCCAGAGTCCAGAACAAAGCACCTTCGTAGGAACAGGAACCATTAATAACTTCGATAATTTCATTGCGATCCTCACCAGCATCAGGCTTTAAAACCAGGCAACTGTTTAATTCTTCGGAAGCCCGCAGCTGAAAAGCACTTATGGTGTCTGAACCCGTTGGAGCGGCCTGAATCGCCGCTGAGACCACAAGGGGTATTGCAAGCCAAAGGCAGCCGGTTAACCTGTGCATGGAGATTCCTTCCCTGATGATTCTGTTTAACTCCCAACTCTCCTCACTATAGCCAGTAGGTATTTACCCGGAGCCTATATGCCCAGTACACTCCTTCCACTGTCATCAATTTGTCGCTCATTCTAATAAAGATTATAAAAATGACTCTACTTCAGCGCTTTTTTCTGGTCGTAGGCCTGAGTTTCTCCTCCTTGCTTATGGCGACAGGACAATCTTTTACAGTTCTGCATACCAATGACTGGCAATCCCGCCTGCTGGGCTTCGGTCCTAACACCGAATACACCCCGGAAACCATAAACGATGACAAAACCATTGGTGGCGTTGCACGGCTGGCAACCCTGATAGACCAGCGCCGCAGAGAGCTTGATGGTCAACCAGTATTATTGCTCGATGGCGGGGATATCAGCCAGGGTACACTGTTCCACACTCTCTACCGAAAACATGCCCCTGAACTTCGGCTGATGAGACTGCTGGGCTATGATGCCCTGACCCTCGGCAACCACGAGTTTGACTTCCGCCCAGACGGCCTTTCAAAGATGTTAGATGCTGCCAAAGGTCACCTGGACGAAATACCTGCCATCATCACCTCTAACCTGGAGCTTCCTCCTGCACAGAGGTACCTGCAGGACAACGGCACCATTCAAAAGTGGAAAATCATTGAGAAAAATGGCATCCGTTTTGGCCTGTTCGGCCTGATTGGAAAAGAAGCCGACGAAGTCTCACCCAATGCCAAGCCGGCGGTTTTTGCAGAGCAGATAGCTACCGCTAAATTTATGGTCAGATTATTGAGAGAGGAACAAAAAGCCGATGTGGTGATTCTTATGTCTCACAGCGGCGTGGTTAAAAATGAAGATGGCGGCTGGGAAGGCGAAGAGATTGAATATGCTCGTCAGGTGCACGGAATCGATGTCATTGTTGGCGGCCACAGTCACACAGCTCTCCACGAGCCCATTATGGTTAACGGAACCCCTGTGTTGCAGGCAGGCTCCGATACCCGCTATCTCGGGGAAATATCCCTTGAGCTGGAAGACAATGGCAAAGTCGCTGTCAAAGGCTACAAACTGCACACCATTGATGACCAAATCATTGGTAAGAACGCTGTAACTGAAAAGGTAAACACCTTCAAAGCCCTGATTGATCAGGAAGTGATGGCGGGCAGCCCGTATAGCTTCAACCAGCCCTTGGTAAAAACGCCTAAAACCCTGACCCGAGCCTATGACGATCAAGTGCTCGGAAACCTTGTGACAGATGGCATTCGCAAAGCCGCCGGCAGTGATGTAGCGATGACCACCAACAGTCTGATCCGTGATGATATGTTGATGGGCGATAGCGGCATCCAGTCTGTTTCCGATATCTTTCGCCTGCAACCTCTTGGCGTTGGCAACGATAACCAGCCCGGTTACCCACTGATGAAGGTTTGGATGACGGCTCAGGAGCTGCGCGGATTGATGGAAATTATGTCTTTTGCTTATCTGATTAAAGGCGATGACTACTTCCCACGCTTATCAGGTCTGCGTTTTACCTATAACAAAATGCGCCCACCTCTGGATCGCATCACCTCCATTGAGCTCGGCTCCCATGAAACCGGGTTCACACCGCTGGACCTGACAGATAAAACCCGTCTCTACAGTTTCTCAGCTTCCAGCTACGTAGGCAGCTTTGCCTGGGTTATGAAAGACCTCAGCTATGGGCTGGTCAGCATTATTCCCAAAGATAAAAACGGCAACCCCCTGGCGGATCTTAAGCTGAGCATTGTAGACAGGCTTCCTGCGGAAGAAGGTATCCAGGAGTATAAGAATTGGCAGGCTCAATTGGATTTCTTTGCCAGCCTTCCCGACACAGATGGGGATGGTATTGCGAATATTGTGCTAAACAAGAACGTGACAGAACCCCGTATGCAGACTATCAGCAGCTTTAAGCCTGATGACCTGTTACGCAATGCAACGTGGATATTATGGACGGTTACAGGGCTCCTGTTTACGATCCTGCTTATACTATTCGTTATTGGTTTTCGGACTATCGGGCGCATTAAAAAGAATGGATGAGATAAACGCACTCCTTAAACAAAACCGCGCATGGGCTGATGAGCGGGAAGAAAAAGAGCCTGGTAGCTTTGCTCGGCTGGCAAAAGGTCAATCTCCAGAATACCTGTGGATTGGCTGTATCGACAGCCGCATGCCTGCGGAACAGCTTACCGGTCTGGAACCTGGCCAGATGCTGGTTTACCGGAATATCGCTAACCTTGTGAATCCTGCGGATAAAAGCTGTATGTCTGCCATTCAGTTCGCAGTGGAAGTACTCAAGGTAAAAAATATTATTGTCACTGGGCACACGAATTGTGGTGGTGTGGCGGCAGCACTGAAGAAAGAAGCAGATGGAACTCTTGAAGAGTGGCTCACACCTCTTCACGAGCTCTGTGACCATCACAGTGAACAACTGGAAAGCCTGCCCAATGAATCTGAACAGGCAGAACGACTCTGCGAACTCAGCATCGAACAACAGGTACTGAATGTTGCCGACAACCCGGTTGTGCAAAAAGCCTGGAAAAATGGTCAGCAGCTTTCCATTCATGGCTGTGTTTATGATGTTGCGACTGGAGAGTTGCGCTCTCTGGGTATCCGGGTCAGTAACTCGAACTAGGTTCTGCTGGGATCCAGTGAAAGGCAGCCAGCATTCCAGCGGTGCTGTGCCTGCCTGTAAAAGCGCTCGCGAATACTGGGTTCGATAAACTGTCAACAGAACCTCAAATCAAAGCCTGTGTACTGCTTTGTGAGAAGCGGTACACAGGCTCTGATTTTTAAGCAAAACCCGCTTCCATCTGATACAGTTCCTCCACAGCGACCTGCCAAATCCGCCATTCAAGGCTCTCCATCCAAGATGCGTCACAAATGAAATACATTCCCCTGTCCGATTACAAAAACACCTGGATCTTTCGTCATGCAGAAATGCCAGTTCCTGCGGAAGATCTGGAACAGATAAAACCTCTGGCATCCGTAGCCGCCATAGATATCTGGCGTAACAACATCAGCAAACAGTGTCTGACTCCAGAAGATTTTGGCGATGATGACTGGCCAGTTCAGGAAGAAATCTGGGAAGAATCAGGCAGCTGGCAGGAAGAGTGGGAGTCCGACTCACCGGAGCTACCACGTGTTGTTACGGAGCACCTGCAATGGACACCAGAAACCACAGTGTTCTATTGCATCGACAGTGAAGCTGTTCTGGAAACAACCTGGGATGTTTTCAGTCGTCATTGGAAAAACTTTTTGTTCTTCGACGACGAATGCATTCTCATTGGTCGCAAGCGCAAGCAGGCGCTCCAGTTCCATCAGGACGGAACTGTTTCTGTGGGCAGAAAAGGAATTGTTGCTGCCAGTAAAAACTAACTGCCAAAATGGCGAGGTAATATGAAGCCTCGCCTTAACCTGTGGACACTACCAAGACGAAGCTTCCTTCGCCAGCGCAGTCACCATACTCCAGTCATTTGCAGCCACCGCCTCTTTGGGAAGAAGCCAGGAGCCACCAACACAAGCGACATTCGGCAAGTTTAAATAATCCGCAACATTGTGCTGCCCTATTCCACCCGTCGGGCAAAAAGTGACCTGTCCGAATGGGCCAGACAATGCTTTCAGCATGGCAACACCACCTGCCTGCTCCGCCGGGAAAAACTTCAACATATCAAAACCGGCAGCCATGGCTTGCATAACTTCGCTGGCGGTAGAGACACCAGGCAAGAATGAAAGGTTCGTATCCCTCGCGGCTTCCAGAAGATCATCAGAAAGTCCTGGCGATACAATAAAGTCAGCGCCAGCATCGGCAACCTTCCGGAACTGATCACAGTTAATCACGGTTCCGGCGCCAACAAAACAATCGGTAAATTCTTTTTTCAGAAGATAAATGGCATCTATGGCACACTCGGTACGCAGGGTTACCTCAAAAACGGTAATGCCACCTTCCCGTAGTGCTGCGGCCATAGGTACGGCTTGCTCAATATTATCGACAATCATAACAGGCATAACCGGCGCGGCCTGATCTATGACTCTCTTTAGCTTTTCGTACATGACGTTCCCTGATTTGTTCGATCTGTTGAAACAGATACTGTAGCTTTTTCGGGAATAATCTCCCCTTTCTATTGAATCACCGTTGCGACCAGATAACCGCCATTAAAAGAGTCTCCAGCTGCGGTTGTATCTATCACTTCAGAAACAGTCATTGCCAATACAGAACTGATTTCCCCCGATAATGAATCAGGCAACCATCAGCACCATTTTTAACAACAACCTCTGGTATGTTGCCCAGACGCTTTAAAGTATCTTCCGGAATGTGATCTCCAAACAGCACATTCATCATCAAATGTTACCAAGGCCATTGTCACTAGAGATAACACTTTATTGACTGCATTTTGGGCCTTAATCCGGGAAGCCCACAAGAGGAGCCGATAGTTGTTATCAAATTGTGTGCTGAGCAGATGTACGAAGTGAAAACGGGAACCTAAGCACCTGACCATGCCGGGCAAGTTAATATCATGCTGCACCCGCTCTGGCTAATCAGCTTGTGTTTATAGGTGATTCGCCAGAGCTTTATGAAAGATTATTATTGATCAGCACCCGCGGTGCCCTCGCCGTACCTGTGAATCCATGACGCGCTGGGGACAGAGCGCTGGTCATCAACGCTACCGCTGCAACGCATGCGGGCGTACCTGCAACGCATTGAGCGGCACGCCATTGGCTCATTTCCGTATTCGTGAAAAGCTGGATGCCTACTTGTCTTGCATGGATGG
>NZ_CAMZOG010000105.1 GCF_947331445.1 Parendozoicomonas sp. Alg238-R29
ATTTTTTCAAAATGAGTTTCCAGCAATTCATCAGATTTTAAGAGAGGTTGGGCTATCCAAACGGTTGCATGTTCAGAGCGCCAAAACTGCACAGGCAAGATATCAATACCCTGTTCTTTGAGGAATTTAACCTGAGCAGTTTGGTGGTGATAAAACTGTATGGCGTGATTCTCAGATGTAAAATAAATTCGCCGAAAAGCAAACTTGGGGAGAACGTGATTTAAGCTTGTCAGTATCGTATTTTCATCGGGGTTATCAAATTCGTTAAACTGAAAAACAACTGTGCTTGTTCCTAAACCAATCACTTTGGCCTTAACCGGATAAAGCTCACCCGATGCTGGTTCTTTAAACGTAAATGAATCGATAATACTGCCAACCTCATAGGAGGGAATCTGCCCCTTATGGGCTTTAGAATCTTTTGCTTGAGGCATGTTTGCGCTTTCAGCGGGTTTGTTACGGGACTCAATACTCCTTAAAAACTGCACTGTCTTTCTATTGACTTCCTTAAAATCCTCACTGCCACCTCTATGCTCAAGAGGTATTCTGTCATGTAACATTTCAGCAAACTCAGGCACCTTACTGACTTCTTCAAACCCACAGCAAATCTGAAAGTAGCGAGGTTCTCCCCCTGAACCAAGAGCCTGATAAAAATTGCATAGAGTCGCAAGAATAGAGTCTTCATTTCTGTTGATAGTTTTAAACGGATCGAGTACCCGGCTCTGTTCAACAGCCCGTACATAAAGGGTTCCAATCTCATTTCGTCCCTCTTTCAGGGGCCTGGAAGCTGGGCTGTCCTCTGATTCTGTTGATAATTGATTTGAAAAACGAGGGCTTGAAGATCTGCTACGTTCATCGTTACTAGTACTTCTTACTATTACAGGAGAGCCTCTCCCTGAGCCACCTGTATTGGGAGAACGGGCATAGGGCGAAAATGATGAAACATAAGGAGATGACGGGACTATATTATTTATGGATGCCCGGGGTGACTCTGCAATGGGGGTTGGAGGTTGAGCCATTGGTGTTGGTGCCGGACTCATTGAGAAGGTAACTTCCGGAACAAACTCGTATTCATCTACAGGGTTTGATACACGGCTAGTCATATCATAATCCATGACTTTTATGACACTGGCATTGTGGGAAGGAAACACTCCAAAATGTAACCATGCCCCAAAGGTATATTCGTCTGCCTCACGATTAAAGCGTGCTGCAGCTTGCGCAATAATCGTATGACTATACTGGGCAAGAATTGTTACACATTGGGTCACACCGAGATCATCAGCTCGGCTTTCCTGCTGAAACAAACAACATGCCAAGAGAAACCAGCAAGAAAGTGCTTTCTCTTTTATAACTGCTGGCGTGTCATTTTTTAGCACCCTGGCGTCTACTTATTGAGTTGAATTTCAAACGGTTCTACGACTCATCCCTGTGAATACGGGCTCTCAGGGTAGGAGATTCTCCAGCTTTGTACAGAACTGAAAGTTAGACCTATATTTCCCGCCTACAAAAAGCCATAAACATTGAGTGCCTGTTCTGACGCACTAAAATTTATAGACGTTTTCAGGTTAATAAGTATCTGTATACAAATGAGAAACAATCAAAGTACTCTGACCGCTGATCTCGCGATTGGGCTTACTGCTGGCATACTTATACCTCTCGGCCTCCCTCCTCTTGGGCTCTGGATTCTTTCTCTGGTTGGTCTTACCATTCTTTTTTCCCATAACCAGAAACATTCAGGCAAGTATCAGTTTATCGGAGCCTTGGGGTTCTCAATCGGTTACATTGTATCCGGGCAGCTATGGAGTTTTTGCAGTCAGTTTGTATTAACAGACGCATCCTCAGTAGAAAAACTTTCGGCCGCTGTCACAACCTTTATTGCTCCCTTGGCAATACTTCTCACTATTTTGGTTATTTATCCTTTTTTACGCCGGATACTGAATATTCCCCCTTATTCCGTAGCCAGTTGCTTATTGTTCAGTTCCTGCTGGATTCTTTTTGAAATCGTTTACTGCTCCCTTTGTTACACGACCCCTTTACTGATTAGTGGTTATGCTCTGCTGGGGCTGCCTTCCGATGGCATGGTGCCGGTTATGGGGATTTTCGGCAGTAGCCTCTTTCTGGCCATGGTCGCAAGTCTGCTGGCTTCTATTTTCCGCAAAATCTGGCATAAACGTGCGAAAGAAACCTTGCCCTATTTATTGCCAACTCTATGTGTCACGCTCCTCCTTCCTCCGGCTATCTCCCGTATTGAGTGGACATGGCCTTATGATCTGCGTCCCTTCAACTACGTGATGCAGGTGAGAACCGGGGCGGATGTCACATTAGATCTGTGGGAAATGGTGGCACTTCCACCACCACGTCTTGCTATTGTGGGTGGTGTGAGAGGTAATATAGAGAGACCCGAACTTTTTCTCCAGATTCCTAAACTCAATCAAACAAGCCAAACTGCATATCTGGCACAGTTCAGTACTGGAGGCAGTCATTGCCCGGATTTCTTCTGCAGCTTTGGTGAAGGTGAAGGCTGCATTTCTGAAATAGCGAAGAAGGCCTCTTCCTATGTCGATCCAAGTTCCTGTGACCTCAGTTTAGTCCCAATCTCCCAACAGTCGGCCACAAGACATCCTGCCGCAGACGCCTATCGAATCACGATCCTGAGCCCGCTATCAGATAGTCGCCCTTTCCTTGCTGCAAGTGAAGCCACAGGCTCCGAACTTCTTGTGGTCTTTGACAGTACTGTGGAGGGACAGGTATTTCGCGAGTGGATGATCAGGGCAGATCGGGCAAGAGCTCTTGAAACAGGCAGACCGTTACTTCGCTATAGCAACATTGGCATATCGGCAGAAATCGATCACCTTGGCCGGATTCAATCACGATTCTTGCCTGAACAGGACCTGGTGACAGGCACTATTCAGCCCATGAGTGGCAAAACACCTTATATGTACTTTGGCCCTTTCGCGCCACTCAGTTTTATTGTTCTGGTTTTGGTGGTTTTCTTTTATCGTCGTCTGTTTCAGACTCTGTAGAGTGATTCTGTTCTTCTGGGGGTAAATCAATTTCCCGGCAGATATTTTCCAATCGTTCAAAAGCAAATGCATTACAGAGATCATCAACTTGACGGGCAAATGCCACACACCCGGGGTCGCTCTGTAATTCCTGGGTCAGCTGTCGAATTCTATCGACATCCCCCATTTCTGCCGCTTCCAGAATATCTTTCATCAACGGTCTGAGTGCAGGTGCGGATAAAGGATCTGGGGATGATTCTGAGATATTTCCTTCAATATCTTTGCGAATAAACTTGATATTGATGACCCGCTCAATCTGCAGAAACAGATCGTCAATGCGAAACGGTTTTCCTACATAACCATTAAAGCCAGTGCTTTCAAAACGTTGTTGCTGTATTGGATCAACACTGGCTGTGACAGCAATAACCGGTACCGGATTTCCGTTACGGCGTAATTGTCTGACCGCATCAGAACCATTCATTACTGGCATTCTAATATCCATCAACACCAATTCAGGTTGATTCGCTTGAATACTGTTCAGTGCATCCAGCCCATTAACTGCTTCCAAAGTTTCAAAACCTGCATCATCAAGTAACCGCACCAGCATTTCTCGATTTATTCGGCTGTCGTCAACGACTAACACTTTGGCTGACTCACCTTCTGGCAGATGAAGACTACAAGCATCCAGGCTGGCGGCGCTGGCTTCCACATCTTCATTCAATACTGCACGCCGTAAAGGCAATGAGAAATAAAACCGGCTGCCGCATCCAATAGAGCTGGCAACTTTTAAAGCTCCCCCCTGAGCAGAAACAAGCTTCTGGCTGATAGCCAGGCCAAGCCCAGTACCTCCGGGGTGACCCTGAAAATCAACCTGATGGAAAGGTGCAAAAATTTTCTCCTGCTGTTCCGCCTCAATGCCTATACCAGTGTCGCTAACAATATAAACTATACGCTCTCCATCCTGCACAACCCTCAGCTGAACCTGCCCTTGTTCGGTAAATTTGATGGCATTTCCCAGAAGGTTAATCAGAACCTGACGCAGTTTTGTTGCATCAATAAGAATTACGGAAGGCAGATGTTCATCCACACTCAAAACCAGCTGCAGGTTTTTTCGGTCTGCCCGTGGTCGCAGTATTCGGCAGACCTTTTCTAATACTGGCCGCAGGCGTACAGGCTGAAACTGTACTTGAGTTCCCGTGGTTTCTATTTTGGTAAGATCCAGAACATCATTAATTAGCAGAAGCAGGTGTTGACCGCAGTCTTCTACAGTTTCCAGGCTTTCTCGCTGGCGAGGCTCCAGTTTTTCTGTCCGTAATAACAGCTGAACATGACCGAGTATTCCGTTTAACGGTGTTCTCAGTTCATGACTCATATTGGATAAGAACTGACTTTTGGCATGATCGGCGGCTCTAGCCTTATCACGCGCCAGCCGTAAATCCCGTTCTGTGTTTTTGCGCTCGGAGATATCCCTGATAACAATAGTGACCAAAGTACCTGATGACGTTTCCAAAGGATTGGATGTCACTTCAGAAGAGAAACTACTGCCATTTCGACGACGACAAATTGTTTCAAACCCCAGCTGTAAGGGGTCTTCAATATACTCATTTTTGGGCCGGGGAAGGAGGTAACCGGTACGTTTTCGACTCAATATCGACAAAGGCTTCCCTATTAGTTCCTGTCGCTTATACCCGAACATTTCCTCAACCCGGGCATTCACCATAGTGATAATTTCTTCAGTATCCGTTATCACAATGGCATCAGGAGCCGCTTCCAGAAGTCCTCGAAACTTTTTGGTATCACCCACCAATTCTGTTACATCATGTCCCATGCCTTCAACGCCGCTGACCTTGCCACCAGGCTCGATAACAGGAACATTAATCACCTCTATAGTACGAGTGCTACCATCCTTGTGAGGCAATTCAATCTGTACAGCATCATTCTGTTGCTGCCCCTGCAACACCCCCTGAATAACCCGCCAAAAAGACTTATGCCCCTCTGACCCAGTAAAAACTGGCGCTACAGATCTGATGAGCTCATTGGAGTGGTAACCCAAAATGTCGCTGACGGACGCGCTCACATAAGTGACACGCCCCCGCTCATCGAGCATGTAATAGAAATAACGCCCTCGAAGCCTCTCCGCGATATGGCTGATATTGGTTGCCCGAAGCTCACGCAGAGCTTCATCTCGCTCAGACAAGCGTTGAGCCATTGCCGAAATACTGCGAGCCAATCGCCCCGTTTCATCATTGGAGTTATGTTTGAAGGGTAGGTGCCAATGGCCATCTCCAAGGTTATCTACAGCATGGGCTAAACGAACCAGTGGGCGGGTAATAAAGCTCGAAACTTTCAGAACACAGGCACTGACGATAAGAAGTGCCAGTAACAGTAGCCCGGCACTGTAAAGAGCAGACTGACGAGCAGCGCCCAGTGCATAAGTTTCCCGTGTATGAGTTAACAGAACCCAGCCAGCTTCAGGAACCGGGCTGGCAAAATACCATGTAGGCCAGTCCCGAAAATATACCGTCTCCAATCCACGGGTTCCGTTACGAACAGGTCCTTCCACCAACCTCTGCAATGAATCTGACTGCAAGCGGTGAGCTGTTTCCAGTAAAGAGCTGTCAGGTCGGGTAGAACGCATATCTGAGTGAATAAAGCGACTGTTTCTGTCAACAATGACAAACCTGAGATTCCGTGGGTTATCTTCCTGTAGTAGCTGGATAAACCGGTCAACTCGTACAGAGAAGTAGAGATTATCAAGTTTTGGAGAATGAAAAGTAACAATCTTCGCACCAGTCACCGTACTATCGAATGGCAGACTCCAACCCCACTGATTTTCTTCCTCCAGGGCTGGAACCGGGTCTATCCATTCTTTTTTCTGAAGACCTTTATCGGTGAGGTAAAAGATACTGCCATTTCCCGGCTTCCCAAACATGACACTTTGCAGAAGACTGTCATCCCGAAGAGTACTGGCGATCAGCTCCCTATACTCATCAAGACTTGCCGACTTGTCATTGATATTATACGACAGCGTCTCGCCAAGGTATTCGATATGGCTGAGCTTGTTATTGAGTAAACCGGCAAAGTGTCCTGCCTGCTGCTCCATGAACTGTTCAACACCAACGCGTGAAACACGCAGGTTATCAATAATATGGAGAATAAAAATAACGCTATAGAGGAGGGTTATTGGAACGATGGCAAACAGAACGACCTTGTTGCGGATCGACGACCACATGAAACCCCACCTGAAAAATATTAAGCCTGTCGTCCTTGCAATCCGGTACCAGCAATCCCTTTCTCCCGATAACTATTTGTTTTAGCCGCATCAGCCTAGTAGACAGACAAACAACCTGCAAAAACCAACCTTCTTGATTCTGTAGTCTATCCTTCCCGCCCTGCTCTTCTGAACACAACCTGTGCAATGACACATCAGGAGCTGGGATGTATAACAAAAAGCAGGCACAACTTTTTTTACCCGCCTTATTAACTGTTTTTCTGGGCGGCTGCTGGTTAAAGCCAGCACCAAATGAACTACCGCCCACTGAGCGGGAGATTAATGACCTGATTGTAAGAAGCTATCAACTGGCAGAATCCGGTGGCTACCGCCTTATAACAACCGGATCACTGAAAGGCCTTATGGATTCTGATCGAAATCCCTTAATAATGGACACTCTCCCACTCTCCCGATATCAAAAGCACCACATTCCCGGGGCAAGACACTTTTGGTTCCCGCGCACCCCTGCACCAACAGAGCAATGGAATATTGAGATTATGGAAGGCCAAACGCAGGAAGATTTCCAATCAATGCTGGGGCAGGATCTGGAAAGGCCTTTGGTGTTTTACTGCGGACGCACCATCTGCGATCGAAGTCACAGCGCCGCAGCCTGGGCAATCAAGTTAGGATACAAAGAGGTTTATCGCTATGCGGGGGGGATTAATGCATGGCTGGATAAACCTTGGGACGGAAAACAACCAACACAAGCGTGTAAGGCACCTGTCACCACAGTCCAAAGTAAATACTGAAACGCCCTGCAAAGGCAGGGCGTTTTCGATTGTGAGGACGATATTCCGTTCAGGTCAGAACGGGATGTCATCATCAAAATCATCAAACCCACCAGCAGGTGCGGCGGCAGGTGCGGCGGCAGGTGCAGGCTGTTGTGCAGGAGCTTGCTGACGTTGTGGCTGGCCATAACCCTGGTTACTCTGAGGTGCCTTTTGAGCGCCTTGTTGAGGTTGAGAGTAGTTACCATAACCCTGATTCTGAGCAGGCTGCTGAGACTGGCCATAACCGGCATTACTCGCAGGCTGTGACTGAGCCTGTGGGCGCTGCTGAGAAGCTTGTTGCTGAGGCGCTTGTTGTGGAGCCTGCTGCTGAGCAGACTGTCCGTAACCAGAATTACCACCTGCGTTCATGTTACCGCCTTCCTGGCGACCGTCCAGCATCTGCATTTGACCGTTAATGTCGATCACAACTTCTGTGGAGTAACGATCCTGGCCCTGCTGATCCTGCCACTTACGGGTTTGCAGTTTACCTTCGAGGTAAACTTTGGAACCCTTGCGCAGGTACTGACCAGCAATTTCGGCCAGCTTGCCGAAGATCACCACACGGTGCCATTCGGTGCGTTCCTGCTGCTGACCGGTTTGCTTATCGCGCCATGATTCACTCGTCGCAATGCTCAGATTGGTTACCGCATTGCCATTCGGGGTAAAACGAACTTCCGGATCCCCTCCGAGATTACCCACCAGTATGACTTTGTTAACACCACCGCGAGCCATTGCTATCTCCCATTAAATAACTTTTATCGAAAACTTTTCTCGAGAGCCTTGATTCTCAAAGATACTGTTTCTAAGAACATGGCTCCACACAACCCGCGGGTTGCGTCAAAATACTCATTTAAAAAACATACTCTTATAAATAGTGCTTGTATTGCGTCTATCAACAAAAAGTATGAACCAGCTGCTTACAGCCGGTTTTTACCAGTCCCCATACTGGCGCAGATGCTGTTCGTTAAGCAGGTTCTTATCTACCTTCAGATAAGCTGTTTGCTCTTCAACGATCAAGGACACTTCCTTGACCCCTGCCACCGTAGCTAGACGATCACTCATCCGTCCGGATTCTTCCGGTTCTACCGGATAAAGATCCAGTACGATACTGCTGACATAAGGGGGATTCTTCATGGTAACAGACAACAGCCACCATAGGGCAGTCGCAATTCCCACCAGAATAAAGATACCTGCTTCACCAGACTGTTGGTAGACAAAACCGGCAACAGATCCGCCAAGGCCAGCACCAAGAAACTGGCTGGTAGAAAAAGCACCCATCGCAGTACCACGGGCACCCGCCGGAGCAATACGGCTGACAAGAGAAGGTAGTGTTGCTTCCAGGTAGTTGAACGCAACAAAGAACAACAACACACTGGCAACCAGTGCTATTAAGCTACTCTGCCCAATCCAGACGCCAGCCTGCGCCAAAAACAGCAATACAACTGCGCCAATCATAATAGGGCGAATCAGGCGTTTTTTCTCCCCAAGAATAATGAATGGCACCATGGCAATAAATGAAACAATCATTGAAACCAGATAAACCCACCAATGCTCATCTCGGGGTAGGCCCGCAAGATCTTGCAAAGCCACCGGCAAGTGAACAAAAAGAGCCATCAGGACAAAGTGCAGAATAAAGACTCCCGCGTTCAGCCGCAGAAGCTGTTTATGGCCAAGAACAGTAGAGATTTGAGACACGGCGGTTACAGTTTCCCGATTCGCTTTCTGCCTTACTGGTGTTGGCACACCAAAGACCACCAGCCCAACGGCCAACAAAGCCATAATTGCGGAAGCGTAGAATAACCCGGAAATACCCACACTTTCGGCCAGAAAAGGCCCTAAAACCATGGCAATGCAGAATGAAAGCCCAATACTCATTCCTACCATGGCCATCGCACGAGTGCGGTTTTCTTCTCTGGTTAAATCGGCAAGCAGTGCTGTAATAGCCGCAGCAATTGCTCCCGCGCCCTGAAGAAAGCGCCCGGCAATAACCCCCCAAATAGAATCACTGGTTCCGGCGAGAATACTGCCAGCAATAAATATAAGCAGCCCGCCAATAATAACCGGCTTACGGCCAATACGATCAGAGAGCAAACCAGCAGGAATCTGTAACAGAGACTGGCTCAGTCCGTAGGCACCAATAGCTAAACCAATCAACACGGGGGTACTGCCTGAAATCTGATCCGAATAAACAGCCAGCACAGGTAGCAGAATAAACAGTCCCATCATTCGCAAAGCAAAAACAAATGCGAGAGAAGATGCTGCTCTTACTTCCAGTGAATTCATTATGACCAACAATGTTCTAAATTAAGCCGAGGGCGCAACTATATCAGCATCTAGCCGAATCTGATTATTATTCGGTGGGTGGGCTTCAGGCTTTTTGTAATCGCTATTTCCTGACCTTGACCAAATTCTGGGTCAGGTACTTTATCGCCATGGGTCAGGCCATTTATTTTTCTCACGGGTAGTTATCCTGCTTGGCGCGTTTCTTTTTACTCTGCCCGGTCAGGCTCAACCTCTAAAAGCACCACTTATTTGGAAAGCATTCGCTGCAAAGGAAGAATGTAAGCTCAGTGCAGCTTCATCTATCAACTCTGCGTGTGATCGTAAAGGCGACACATATTTGTAAGGTGCTCTTATGTTTGCTTCACACTTTGAAGTCACAATTTTTTAATTTCTACACTTTGGGATTTTTTTGATCTGAGTTCAGGTTTTTATACCAGAATCACAATAAAGTAACTCCATAAACTACAGAGAATGTATCGGGATTTCCTATGACTG
This sequence comes from Parendozoicomonas sp. Alg238-R29, assembly GCF_947331445.1. Taxonomy (GTDB): domain Bacteria; phylum Pseudomonadota; class Gammaproteobacteria; order Pseudomonadales; family Endozoicomonadaceae; genus Sansalvadorimonas. Next base: position 9,819 of record NZ_CAMZOG010000105.1, read on the forward strand.
ATGTATTTCGTGCGGAGAGTAAGAACCCCGTAGACCTCGGCGTTATTATTGATAACACTGACACTGCAATTGAATATTGCCAAAAATTTGAAGATCAGGATGAGGCGGAAGCTCACCTTGAATCCTGTACTGCACAGGTGCGCGCTATTGAAACGGATGCGTGTAAGATTACCTCTGTAGTCTCGGAATTAGACGGCGGCGTTCAACTGCAGGCACGTTATGAATTTTGCTGCGAAGCTGAAAAACTGATCTTCGAAATGCGCTGTAAAACCTGCTGCGTATAAACTGTTTTATAACGCTACAGCATGCTGATTTTCCGTTAGACTAGGGTCTGTTGAGGTTTTGGCTTCGAGCTCAGCATTTCCGAGGGCTTTCATGGTTATACCCGGAGGGTACTGTAGGGCGCAGCGTTGCCAGAATGCTTACTGCCTTTCAAAACGCTGCAACGCAGCCATGGAAGCCTTCGGGAGGCTATAAAAGCAGCCATCTGCCGCGTCAGTCTTGCTCAATGTAGAACAGCTACGATTTTCACAAGCCTTTCTTACAGCTGGCTGCTTTTATAGCCACTGAGCCGAGGACAAAACCTCAACAGACCCTGGCTTTCATAGTTGAACATTGTGAAATAAATAGAACGATTGGAGCACAGCATGCTGTATGCCGTTATGACGCAGGATGTAGATAATTCTCTTCCTCTCCGCAAAACCTGCCGTACCGAACATCTTGCCCGTCTTGAACACCTCAAGTCTGAAGGTCGTTTAGTTATGGCTGGCCCTTTCCCGGCAATCGACAGCAATGATCCCGGTGAAGCTGGTTTTACTGGTAGTTTGATTGTGGCCGAGTTTAACAGTCTTGAAGCTGCGCAGGTCTGGGCAGATGCTGACCCTTACGTAGCCGCTGGTGTGATTGCCAGTGCTGTTGTGAAGCCTTTCAAAAAGGTTCTTCCCTAAATATTCGCGATAATGCGGGAGCAGGTTTCCTGGTTGCTGTAAATCAGTTGGGAAATCAGTTCCAGCATCAGGTTTTCGTACTCTTGTGCTTTCAGCAGGTCTGTCAGAGTATTTTCCCAATGAAAACGGCTGTTGACCTTTTCCGCCTCAGCCATTTTCACAGCCTCTTCAATTCTTGCCTGGTGGTATCTGTCCTGGGCCATAAACATTTCAAACAAACCATCATTGATTGTCTGACTGGCTCGAATGCCTGATGCGGCATACTGACCAAGGCGCCCAATACCTGAAGCCATGGCCGGTTTATTGCCTTTCTGGAAATTATCCCAGACTTTGGGAATCTCGTTGCCGACAGGTGATAACCCTGCCAGATGGGGCATAGCCGAGAGAACTGGCGATACATGCCTGAATTTCCAACGGGAGTCTGGCAGAGGTTGTGGAGTAAGCTGTGGGCGTGATTTCTCCGTCAGGTCATTCCAACGGCTGATCATCTCTTCGTAAGTGGGCGAATTCTGCCTGAATGCTGATGTATATCTGTGCCCAATAGGTGTGACTGGCATGGTGTATCCCTTTATCCCTTTATCCCTGCTTGTGAGTGTTTAGAAAGCCATTCAGCTGAGTGTTTAGAAAGCCATTCAGCGTAAAAGTGTGCTTTTGGTTAGCTCAGATAACAGGGTTGTTAAGCGGCTATGCTCAACCACTTGTAAGTTTTAACGGGTTGCCGGAATTGTTTCTCGCCAAACCAATGACATTAAAACTAATAAACAGAAGCTGGCGCTTTACCGGAGCGGTTGCCATCACCTTGCCGTTCAGCTTTCTGAATGCACGAGTGTAAACTCCCTGACAATGGCAAATAAAACTGTTTACAATCATCTTCAAAACAACATGAAAAATAACGTTTAATAAAAATGATAAAAAAGCTTTTCAATACCGGCACACTGCTAGTGGTGTGTATTCTAGTATTGCTTGTTCTTTGGCTTGTGCCCCCGCAGGTAGAGCGCGGTTTAAACCAGATTACTCCCCATGATCCCTATGATATTTCGGAACAGGCACAGCAGCTTCATGAGAGCCTGTTGGTTGCGGATCTTCATACCGACAGTTTGTTGTGGAGTCGGGATCTCAAGATCAAATCAAATTATGGTCATGCTGATCTTCCCAGATTGAGGGAAGGTAATGTCGCTATTCAGGTTTTCCCGGCTGTTACCAAATCCCCTCGTGGACTGAACTACAAGAGCAATGTAGCTGAAGCGCCGGATGATATTACTCTTCTGGCTGTTGCCCAGACCTGGCCACCCAGAACCTGGGATAGTCTGAAAGAGCGAGCCCTGTATCAGGCTGAGCGTTTGGCAAAGCTGGAAAAGCAGGTTCCTGAACAGGTACGCATTGTTCGCACAGCTAGAGATCTGAAAGTTGCACTGGTAACCAGGAACAGTGATAACAAAATGGTTGCAGCGCTGCTGGCAACAGAAGGTTCTCATGCTCTTGATGGCAAGCTGGCAAATATCCAAAATCTGTATGATGCCGGTTATCGGATGATGGGTTTACACCACTTCTTTGATAACAAGCTTGGTGGTTCACTCCATGGCATTACCAACGCAGGGTTAACGGATTTTGGTCGTGCGGCTGTTACGGTGATGGAAGGGCTGGATATTATTATTGATGTTGCTCACTCTTCCCCTGCCGTTGTGGGAGATGTTCTGGAATCCACCAGCCGACCAATCATCGTTTCCCATACAGGTATGAAAGGGCTGTGTGATACTCCTCGAAATATCTCAGACCGGTTGATGGAAAAGATAGCGGAGAAAGGTGGCCTTATCGGCATAGGCTACTGGGCAGATGCTGTTTGTGATGCCAGCCCCACAGGTATCGCCAAAATGATTGTTTACGCTATCGATATTGTTGGTGTTGACCATGTGGCGTTAGGTTCTGATTTCGATGGTGCTGTCACTACCGCTATGGATGTTTCTGAGATTGCTGCAGTCACTCAGGCTTTGCTGGACGAAGGGCTTTCTGAGGCTGATATTCGCAAAGTCATGGGCGAAAACGTCAGAGACTTTCTGCTGAAGTGGTTGCCTCTGGCTAGCTAAAGCCAAATGCTCTGGGCAGTGTCAGTGATAACTCTGGAATGCAGGTCTGCCGGATGGACGAACAGTGATCCTTTCTGCTTTTTCGTATATCAAGCATCAGTAATAAGTGCTTGGTGTCATCGTGCAAGTGTCGAAGTATTCAGGAAAAACAGCAGCGGCACTTGTACGGTTTAGTAGCTCAAAGTTCAAAGTTCAAAGTTCAAAGTTCAAAGTTCAAAGTTCAAAGTTCA
>NZ_CAMZOG010000106.1 GCF_947331445.1 Parendozoicomonas sp. Alg238-R29
GACACCTGCCATGATGGGAAGGTTCTGAGCCGTTTTACAGTCATTTCTCTTGGCGGTGGTCAGTTCGAAAAACGTTGGTGTATCTGCCTTCGGGTCATACACCGTATGAAGCTTTATGCCGCCTTTGGTTTTTCGGAAATGCGCCCACTCAAAAAAATACTGGCCGCCCGAGTGCTGTTGGCATCTGACAATGAAGAGCGCTTTGTGCGAGAGACACCCAAATGATAATGGTGGTTGTGGCAGGTATTAAAATTCTCAACCAGATCCCGAATGGAAACCCGGCTGGCCAGTTGAGCAAACATCATGGCAACGAGTTGAGTCCAGCATGACAGAGTTCTGATGCGATGATCCCCGTTGTGGCGATCAACGACCTTCTGAAACTGGTGACGTGGGATTGTTTTGAGTAACTGTTGGAAAACGCTGTTATGATACTTCATGCCTGTCTTTTTTGTTTTGTGAAATAGCTGTCTCGACAACCGCTATTTTACCGCAAACCACTAAAGACAGGCATCTCACGCCTTTCTCGATTTTTTTAACCGGACAGCAGTGACTCAAAGCAATTGATCAGCAAGCAGTTGCGAGAGGGTTCAATATCATCGGACCTTCTTTTGAAAAGACTCAAACTGCTTCATCGCAGCCCCAAGTGTAAACACAGTCCAACCTGCTGACTGGAGTAGTGCTTGCTCTTTCGGATTAATAAGCACGGCCACTTTATTTCTAGGCCAGGCCAGATCAATTGAGATGACCTGCATACCACTCTTAACCATAACCCCAAGGTCAGGGGTGGGCAGGTGATATCGACGGCACTTACTGTTAAGACCTTCTAAGGCTGTGTCAGAGAACTCTTCCAAGCGATCGTAGTCAAAGACATCAAATTTATGTTGTTGTCGACGTAGATTATTGATAGCCAGAGAGTCTTCACGACTGACATGAAGATGGCCGTGGTGAGGCTGTTTCTTATGACAGTTTGCACAGAGGCCGCGTAAGTTCTCTCTACGATTGTCAGTCTTATTACCGTTTATGTGATGAACATGAAGAAGCCTGGTATGATCTTTAAGGTCAACTCCACAGTGCTCACAGTGATAATTCAATTGCCTCCGGATTTTGGTAGAAATTGCGGCCCAGTTTGCAGTGTACCCTGATTGGCCCGAAGCGCTGGAAGTAGGCAGGCTTTTAAAGAAAGAGCTATAGGTTTCAAAGAAGCTTTCGAAGTTGAAGTCAGTGAATATTGCCCCTTTCTCTGCCCATGGCAAATCATCATAGCGTTGGTAGTTGAGAACTTTGAGGCAGTTCTTACAGACACCAAGGTCAGACTCTCCCGGAACATGCTCTCCCGTTTCAGGGTTCGAACCGAAAACGGGAAACAAACCGTCCATACGGCTGATTACGTCATACCGTCCAAACCTGCCAGTATTACGCATGAATTCTAGCGTTGAGCACTCGGCAATATGGATTCTGCGTCCTTGCTTTCCATCATTCAGAACTACCAGAATGTCATCACCCTGATCGGGAATGTAGAGCATCACCTGATGCCCGTTATAGTTCAGAACCCCTTGGGAACCATCGATTTCATCTAACTGGATATCTTTACCGAGTACCTGCCCCTGCAGCAAGTCTGCAGCGACAGACTCAAGCTCTGAACTCTGAGCAGCAATGGAAAACTCAGCAACTGAGTAATTCAACGGTGCGACAGCACGATGTAAGGCACTGAAATCAGCTGTCAGCTTCAAGATTCAGCCTCCAGAATACGTTTTATCTGGATATCGGCATTAGTAATAGCCCTGAACGATACTCGCCTTGAGCGACGACTATCCTCCTGCCCATTGGCCTTCATAATTAAACGAGATGATGAAAAACCAACAGCGGCGATATTGCGCTTTATCCAGTCAGTTTCATCAGGTACCAAGCCATATAGGTAGTAAAGAACTGAGCGGGTACGTCCTTGAGAAAGTGACATGTTTTTGAAATAAGCTTGCTTCTCGGTGCTGTTGGCATTCCATGCACTACTGGTATGCCCCTCGATTCTGACCTCGTCCAGTGAGTTTCTGTAAGGCTTCAGAACGGCGAGGTAGCGAGGAAAAAAGTCATTCAATATCGATTTAAAGCCAGGCTTTAGATTGATCTTACCAAGGTCGAATAACACTTCTGGCGACTTGAAGTTAAAGGACAGAGTTTCTTTATCTATCTCTGCACCCCACCTTTTAAGGTCATCCTCAAACTCAGCCATCAGCGAATCGTAGATGGCCACTTGGTTTTCCTGGTAAGCGACAGCGACACTCTTGATCTTTTCATTTTCTTTCTGGGTATGAAGCATAAAGACAATGGCTATGAACAGAAAAACCATCATCAAACCAGCCATTAGATCTGAGATGGTAAGCCAGTGTTCACCATTCTCTCCGGTATCTCTTCTTCGTCCGAATATCTGTTCCATTATGCAGCCTGCTGTCTCACAACTTTCTGCATAGCTTGAGTCAGCCTAATGTAGTCTTCAGTGAATTTACCGGTAACCTGTGCAAGAGCTTGCCCCATTTCTGTCATCACACGGTTAACTTCCTGCTGCATGGACTGGTCAATCATCTTCAACTGGCTATCGACAGCTTCTCCAGTCAAGCCTACCTGTTGTTTTACCTGCTCTTCCATGGCTTCAAATGTCTTGCGAGCCTGGTTCACCTGCTGTGTAGCGGCTTGTTCCAACATTTCGCCAAGCTGCTTTTGAAGTTGTTCGGTTGATTTCAGCATGGCATTACGAACTTCACTGGTATCTGTCACCAGATTCTGGTTTGCTTCATGCATGGTTTTATTCATGGACTGAGCGTCAATAACTAGCTTTTCAACCATATCTCTGACGGTATTATTCAAATCACTCACTGCATCTTCGAGGTGCTGTTTAATCGCTTCAGTCTGAGTTTGCAGGTAGTCTGAACTAGTTTGCAGGCTTTCATTGGTACGGGCAGCATTATGTGTAAATTCAGTGACTGCGGTATCAATGGTTTTTCCAACTACCTCAATACCCTTCTCTGTTTCAGATGAGAATTTACCCAGCAGGTCTTCAGACGTTTGAATATGGTTTTGAATATAGCGGTCAGACTCAGTCAGAAGCTCTTTATAGTGACCGTTTGCCGTAGTAACTGCTGCTGAGATATCCGAAACAGTTTCTTCAACCTGGCGACGAATTTCAGGCACAGCCTCAATCGCGCGGTCACGCATATCCTTGAACGCTTCCAGATGCTTCTCTAGTTCGCCAAGCTGCTTCTGGTTAACAGTCATGACTTCGTGCAGATTTTCCATGGTTTGTGGGATCATCTGAGTCTTGTCACTGATTTGTGCGACAGAGGTTTCGGTAGCAGTAATAGCCTGAACACCCTGCTCATACTGAGTATTCATCTGCTCAAGCTGGGTCTTATAGTTATCCTGCCATTCAACCAGCTTATAAACGGCATCATTCAGCTGTTTGAAGTTCTCACCGAACTGCTCGGTGAGGTTATTGTTAAAGTCAACAATAACCTGCTTCAACGCCTCGATGACCTGTTCAGTTGCGGACTTGGATAACGTGTCAGCAAAATCCTGAAGCTTCAGCCACAACTTGTCGGAAAAACCATCGAACTTTTCCTGTTGATATTTGAAGTGCTCAACTTCCTGATTGCGTGAGAGCTTCATTTGATCACTGAAGTCTCCACGCAAAATCTTCATCTGTCCGACCAGGGTTGATTCTTCATTGCCCACCAAGGACTCTTTCAGTTCTTTAGTTGCTGTCAGCTGCGCCTGCATTGTGGCAAGTATCTTTTCTGGAGAAGCATCAATTACGGCTTCTTCTTGTTCAGGTTTCAACCAAGGTGAAGTCGACAGGGTTTTCAGCATCAAAGAACCCAGCATACCAGCCAGACTGGTGAAGAATGCTGTTTTCAGGCCAGCAAGCAGAGGGGGAATACTGGCTTCAATGTTATTCTGATCAAATTCCATCAAACCTAGCACGATGCCAAAAAACGTACCAAAGATACCGAGGGTCGTTAGCAGCGTTGGTGCATAATTGACATAATCGCTTGCTTTTCCCTGCTTTCGAAGTACGACTGCAGAAACAAATGTCAGAAGAATAAAGCCCAGAAAGACAATGTTGGTTATTGAATCAAAGAATTCCATCTATGACCTTTGTGAAATGATGTCGGACAACTGCAAAGTGGTTAACTATGGGAGTTGTCATTAGGAAGCAAGTATCAAGCTTCTGATCTTGAAGAGCAGTAATATTATCATCTCACTGCCTTATAAGACTATGAGGGCGATGTCGTTCATTCTAAGTATTTTCGTTACTGTAATCTGACTGTCCTTGTGACTACCTCTGCCTCCGTCAGGCAGGACAAAACATTTCAGGTGGGGAGATAGATATTGATTCTTGAGTAGGTAAGCTCTTGGGCTATCTCGCAACCTTTTCTTCTTCAGAGACTGCGGCTGTTAATAAGTCGTCAGTACGTGTTTGAATCACTTCAGACTGTTCTGTTTTTGAGGGGAGCTGGAGGGATACCATCCCCCGTTTTAGCTGTATTAAACTCTGCAAATCCTTTCTGCCACTAAACACTTTGCCCAAAGAGCTATAACCGGTACTGTAATCAGCATGGTGTAATACCTCTGAAAAGGGCACTGAAGGTACGCCAGCGATCAGTCGATTCAGTAGATACTGAAAAAACAGTCGTTATTTACCAATGAGGGGGTACACATCGCCAGTAGTCAGATTCTGAGAGTGCTATTGTCCGCAGGCATGACAAAAGGAACAGGTGAAGCCCTGAAGGAGATTCCCCGGAAGACATTATCCACCAATACAGAGGAAATCTGGGGGGCAGCCCATGAGTTGAGGCTTTCTGCAATAGTGAGTACTTTTCGAATTCCTGGTAGTGCTTGGTAAGCATCGTCCACTGGCTGACCGATAAAAAGTAAAGCTTCTGTGTTGATGGTATAGCTATGTAGTGCTGCTCGAATTTCATGATAATGCTTTGGCAAATCGCGGGCATACCAGACTGGCAGTGAGCCGGAGCGACATTGGGTGCGGCCGCACTCCCATAACACTCCGGGTATCCGTTCTATGGGAGGTTGGGTCTCTGTACGCTCCAACATATTCGCCAGTACCAGGGGCAACCGGTCAAACAACACTCGGTATCGAAGAGAATGAATGGAACTGAGATTGAGCACTTCCAGGGACTCTTCATCTTCTTCATTAAATACCGCCGTCCAGAGCCGGGAGTTATCAGAATTCTCGTCAACGGCTTCAAATACGGGGCATCGCTGCCCGTGCACGCTGATATTGAAAGTATCCTGATACTCCACCAGCAATCCCATCTTTAGAAGAACAGGTAATGCTTTAGCAGCCTTTGGTAGAAGTAGGTGCAGAGTTTTATGATCTATTGTTCCTTCACCTGAATCTGCGAACTGATAAAGCCAGCCTATGGCCTGGTGTGGGTTCATTCAAAAACCTCATCAATCCCCGCCACCAGCCCCCAATCTTTCAGGCAGTTATTCTTGATGTCTTCTTTAATACTGGACGGCAAACTTGTCGGCTGAAAACTGCAGCTGTTGCCAGACAAATTCATTTTGATTTCCTGCCATCCCTGGCTGTTAAGCTTCTGTCGTTTCAGCTTCAACTGGGCTTTTCTCACCACGCAGATAGCCTTGAAAGGTGACTTGTCACCGAACACATCCTGAATTTTTTGATGATATGGGATCTGTCCATCAAAGCTCAGCGAACCTTTGATGCGATGCTGAGGAAGCTCATAATTGAGGCTGAGAATGTCATCAATCTCAATACCATTAACAGACGTAAAACTACGAGGTTTCAGTAAGCGATTCAGGTCGTACTGCTGCCTGGATATGTCGCGGACTTCCAAGGTATCCAGCAGATATTTTCCCACCAGCGTTGCCAGCTTCTTGCGCTCTTCTGAGGTGCGGCCAATCAGCTCAAGGCACCCTGAGCGGCTGTCGTAAAGAATAACGAACTCGGTGACGGGTTTTCTGGTGGTTTTGCCGAGAGTGCCAGTATCATCAAATTCCAGCTCCGTACACGGCCCTTGTTGTCGAAAAATATTTATCTGAGTGATCGATGTACCCGGATGCACGCAAATGCTCACCTCGCAATGCAGTTCTCCCGGCATGCGTTTACATAATGCATCTTTGAATTCGTCCGCCCGAGATCTGATTTGTGCTGCAGAAAACCCGGCTGTTGCTTCAAAGCGTGCCCAGCTACGAACTTTGCCTTGCTTCTGATGAAATCCGAGCAGCATCTCGGCATTCTCAAAGGCATCACGAGCATGAATATATACCCACAGCCCCCTGTCGTATTCATGGGGCAGTGCATCCAATTCATCATGTTTGCCATACACAAGGTAGAGAGCATTCTGACCTTCGGTGTTACCCATTCGCTGGACACGTAAAAGGTCTTCCTGCATGAGGGCTTGTGTTCGATCCGGCAAGCTGGAGACAAAGGCTAACAGTTCCTCGGGAATAGTAAGAAAATCATCCCATTTCAAGGTACCAGGCGCAGGACAGCCGTGATGGCAAAACAGATTTTGCACGCTGGTACGTGAGGCGCGATTGATAATATCAATCCAGACTTCCATGTATCATTCCGTTATGAAGTTCATCCTGAACTGCTTCCGCTATTTAACCTGCAACAACCTGTATAAGCTGCCAACACTCAACAACTCCACTTAAAGCCCCATATCCCTGATCGACACCTCTGGTTTGCCAGCAGACAATAAAACCCATGGGCGCATATGGAGGAGCACCTGTGGCACAAACATCAACTCAAAGTCGGCAGCATATGATCGCGGAACTTCTAGCATTGGCAATACAGCGCAAGTGGCAGAAAGAGAGAGGCCAGAATAACTGTCTGAGACGACTGGATAGTGCCCCGGGTTCATGCCTGTATCAGACCCCCAAAACCAGACTCAGGGGTTGATGATGAAAAAGAAAGGAACGCTGGCGGCTCAGATTGCCGGGTTGCCAAAACTCTCCACGATAGAAATGCGTCGTTTATGGCGGGAGCTGTATGAACGGGAACCTCCCAAACTGAGCCGATTGCTGCTGATTCAAAAGCTGGCCTGGCGGATTCAGGAACTGACCTTGGGAGGATTGGATGAAGAAACCCACAGGGCCATTAATCAGGGCATTAGCCAGATCGGCCGTAAGGGAGCAATCCCCAAGCCACGTAAGGTTAAGCCAAGGACGGGGGTCACCTTTGAGCGACTCTGGAATGGTTGCACCTATACCGTGATCACTCAGGAAAACGGGTTTGAGTATGACGGCGACATTTACAAAAGCCTGACCGCTGTTGCCCGCAAGATTACCGGCACCCATACCAGTGGCCCACGGTTCTTCGGCCTCAAAGACCAGAAAACCATGGTGGGATGGAACGACACTGAAAAGGAGAAGGTATGAATCCGGCAACCACGGCGGCACCGGTACGCTGTGCCATTTACACCCGTAAATCCACGGAAGAGGGGCTGGAACAGGAGTTCAATTCTTTGGATGCTCAGCGGGAATCTGGCGAAGCGTACATTCGTGCCCACAAGGGGGAAGGCTGGGTGCAGTTGCCTGATCATTACGACGATGGTGGTTTTTCTGGTGGCAATACTGAGCGCCCGGCCCTGAAGCGTCTATTAGCTGATGTTGAAGCTGGCAAGATCGATACCATTGTTGTCTACAAGGTTGACCGCCTGACTCGTAGCCTGGCCGACTTCGCTCAGCTGGTGGAGGTGTTGGACAGAAGCGGCGTGTCGTTTGTCTCGGTGACTCAGCATTTCAATACCCGGGACAGTATGGGACGCCTGACGCTCAATATTCTGCTGACATTCGCCCAGTTTGAACGGGAGGTGATTGGCGAACGGATTCGGGACAAATTCGCCCTGTCCAAGCAGAGAGGTAAATTCATGGGCGGTCGAGTGCCGACCGGTTATGACGTTAAGGATCGCAAGCTGGTGATCAATCTGAAAGAAGCAGCCGGTATACGCCTGCTATTTCAGAATTTTGCCGAGACTGGCTCTATGACAGAAGCCTGTCGCCGTACAAATAAAGCCGGTTATACCACCAAACGAAATGTATTCAGTAACGGTCAAGTCTCCGGGGGAACGGGATTTGATCGCAAGAATATTATTCATATTCTCAAAAATCGCATTTACCTGGGTGAAGTGCCCCACAAGGGGCGTTGGTACCCGGGTGAGCACGAAGCCATTATCAGCCAGTCGTTGTGGGACGAAGTTCAAGGGTTGCGTTCCACCGGGACGACAGCCGAGAAAAAAGCGCACTCTCAGCGCCATGCGACTGGCAGCTTTCTCAGTGGGCGAGTTTTTGGTCCGGATGGCAAAGCCCTAGTAGGCACCTCAACCCGAAAGCGAGGCAAACGCTACCGCTATTTCATCAGTAACACCGTGAACAAAAAGGGGTACGAGCATGCCCCCCTGCCGATGATTGCTTGTGATGAATTGGAGAAAGTGGTGTTGGAGAGCTTGGGGGAAATGCTTCTAGCTCCGGAGTATCTGGCCAGAGTTGAAAAAATTCTTGATCAGAATGAAGAAGATAAAGGCCTGTGGCAGAGCCTGTTAAAAGATGTTGGGCAGATCTGGTTACTGCTGTTCCCCGAGGAGCAAAAGCGATTGTTTCAACTGCTGGTGGAACGGGTCACTGTTACAGCCGAGAAAATCATCATTCGTTATCGCATCAATGGCCTGCTGTCTGTCATGGCGGAAGTGAAAGAACAACAATCCCTGCAGGAGGCAAGTGTATGAGCTGGATGACCCATGGTTATAAAAGCCTGGCTATTGAGGAAGGTGAACAGATTTTGGAGATCACTGTTCCCATCCGGTTTGTCAAAGCACGAGGCCGCAGGCGGCTCTACGGCGAGACAACTGTTTACAGCGAACCGACGGACAACACTCTTAAGGAAGCCCTGGTCAAGGCGCATCGTTGGGAGCGTAAGCTGCTGCGAGGGGAAGCCACCAGCATCCAGACGCTGGCCCAGCGGGAGTGTGTGGACAAAGCGATATGTCCAAGATTCTGCGGCTGACCACCCTGGCACCTGAAATTCAGGCAGACATTATGTTAGGCGGTGGGAAGTGGCCTTTGAGTTTTGCCCAGCTGAAGGGAGGGTTTCCTTTGGAGTGGGGGGAGCAGAGGAGACATCTTGCAATGGTAATGGATGCCCCTCTTTTTGACCCTTAAGCCAGGAAGATCTAATGGCTAGCACATATGAATATTCAGGCCATTGTTAGACCGAAAGAATAGACTCAAGTATGCAAATGCTTCGGCCAGGCTGAAATTCCCCAAAAGAGCAAACAAAAATATACGAGCCTTGATCATTTTTCTCAGTCACGTAATGTAGCTTCAGGCCTCTCTTGCTACCGCTGTGAATTGCAATGTTGTCGAATTTTGTAACTGTCAGCCCCAGTGCAGAGGATACATCGTCAGGGGCAATACTAAAATTTTCATTCGACAATTCACGGAGTGGTTTTAAATCTCCCGGCTTGATCTGATGTCTGTCAGGTCCGGTTTTAATGTCACAGATGAACGAAGAAAGTTCCTCTGTCCTGCCATCAAATAATGTGGTTTGCGTGGACGAAATAATATTCACAAGCAGTAGGTGTCTCTCATTCACTTCAATTATTCAGAGGTGCAAGGCTTGTTTGAGGGTCTCGATTTCTGAGGCAGATAGGTAGTCGCCTCCATCCGGGTGGATGATTAAGAGCCCCACTCCAGTACGAATAGTGCTGATTATACTCCGGCCATTCAGTTGGCAGATCTCTTGGCCTGTCTGCTTAAGGGGAGCAGCCTGTTCGCTAGCAGTAACGCACCATTCGTTGGCCTTCGGCCCTTGTGCAAGTAGAGGAGAAGAGGTTGGCTTTCCTGAGGAAATTATAAATAGATCTGACTTTATTATATCGATGGCAAGCCTAGCTAGAGGTTCACCTTCACGATATCTTTTGAAGGCTGCACGTAAACTGCTCATTATTTGATCCTATCAATTTTTTTAAAAAGAGCGGCAAGGGTTGTGTGGTGGATTTTTGACCAGTAGCTAACTGCATTTTTGAAATTAACATCTTCCAACTTTGATTGCCTGTAGCTCGTGAGAAATTTTTCTAGCTGGAGAACTGCGGGCGACGAGTCGCTTTCTAGTAAACAGGAGTGTGGTAGTAGGCCACGAGTTTTTAATCGATGATATGCAATCAGATTCATCTGGACGCTATAAAAGTCGTCGGTGCACAGTGTCAGGGACTCAAGATATTTGAGAAAGGCCAAATCAAAAGAGTTGCTGTTCTGAATGTTATCTTTTGCATAGTTTGCAACCCACCCCGTCATGTGACTTATGAAAGCATGTTTTCCATTTTCCCGATTTCGGGAAAAGTAGCTTCCCAGCCCCCTGAAAAATGAATTTGTCTCACCATTTTCCACTGCTATGGCAAACAGGTTATCGTCATTCACTGTAAGAGCTCCGAACTATTGCTGAACATATTTATGATATTGTCGACATTGCCGTTGTGAACGATCTTATCTCCACCAGTTAGTGTTGCCTCCCTTGTACCACTTTTAGTGAAGCCTCCAGGAACCCACTCGTGTTCATAAGCTCCGTACTCATTCCCTGTAGGCATTTCATAGCTAAATTCTGGATCTCGTGGAGGAATTTTCACATAGGCTATCCTGACATTCTCTAGGTTTGTTGTTTCTCCAAGGTTTAGTTCATCCCTAAGAACACGCCAGTCATTCCCTGCGGCTTTATACTTGGCAATGACAACATCCATCTCTGAGCTGAGGCCTACAAACTTACCAGCCTCTTGGAACGACTGCCGATCAGGGTTATCACTAATGATCCAGTCTTCGACGACAATGAAGGCTCCCCCTTCGTTTTCAAACTTCTGTAGATGGGCATCAACATACTCTTTGTCGAGGTATTCTGTGACGTCTGTTGGCCTGTTGCCACGCTCAAGGTTAATAATTCTGTCGTATTCCTCTTGGGTCATTGGAACGTCGGGGGGCACAGTGGCGTCAGCAGTATTGTCAGCAGATCTTTTGGCTTTATATGCTTCTTCTTTAATTGATGCTGGTGGTTTTGAGCTCACTTCATGAGGCTTGCCTGCAGCTTCATCTTGGTTAAGACCTGAGAGCCCAGGGCCAGCCTGGCTTGAAGTGTTCTTGGGCCTAACCGGTTTTCTTCCCTTACGCTTAAGATCAGCAACACTCTCAAACAGCTTCCCTGCTTTACCCAGCTTTTCCATCAAGCGAGCCTTGCTGCCCAGGCTGGCAACAGCCCCTGCACCGCCAGTAGCTGCCGCTAAAAGAATGGTTAGCAAAACTTCAAAGGCTGCGGTACCTGCCAGCTCTGCTATCTCCAGGCTGTGCTGGGCACGGGCATAATCTTTGGCAAACTGGGTTATGAGAGTCTGGCTACGTTCATCCTCCCAGAGAAAATTGGCAAGATCCCAGGCTTCGGAAAACATCTCAACCGAGATTTGGGTGGGGTCAAAGCCCAAGGCTTCAACCAATTCTCTGTATTCTCCTTCTTTCCAATCGGTGTAGAAGGTGACACCCCAATCTTCGAAAGTGCTGGTGCGGACGGTTTTGATAGCCGTTTTACTGATGCGATGCAGGTGTTTCTGTAGGGAAATGACATCGTGTACGTCATTGATCCATACCAATAGAGATTTGCCCGCTTCATAAGCGCCTGATCCAAAGCGTACCAGGTGTGCTCCAGTTTTCTGTAGCTCTGTTCGCTGTTGGTGTGTTTGCTCAATGGCTGCCGCTTCAGCCCGTTCCGCTGCAATAATCTGATTCAGCTGGTTGCGAATGGCGGTATAGGTGGCTTCTACCTGTTGGCGGCGTTGCTCGGCACCGGGATCAACGGTATACACATACAGGCCGCCGGTACTTAAGCGTGTGGCCAAAGCATCTCGGGAGTTAAATCGCGAACTTGCTAAAGAGGGCCTCGCACCCAATGATGGTGTGAATTCGACGGCCTCTAATTGCCTTTTACTCTGTGAGTCCAGGTCGAAAATAAAGCGTGAAGCCCGTCCCTTATCGCCTAGCGGTATGCGGTCATAACCATGAGAAAAAGCATTGGGGGTGATGAGAAATCGATCACCGTTAAGATTTCTCACGTAAAGATCTGTGCGGGCTCTTCCTTGCACGACAATCATCCTTGGAATTTTTATTGTGGGAGGCATTGAACCAGAATCAGGAAACCTTGACTAGGGGAGTCGCTGGGAATGAACGAGGGCTGTGATAAGTGGGGGTGTTTTTTCGGAAGATATGCTTAGGCACGACATCGTGCGAACTGCAAGCGCCGTCGTGTATCGTCGTTATAACCCAGTGATCTTACAGGCAAAAATGATGGTTTGAACGAAAACGCAGAAATCACCCACCAGCGGCAAAAGTGCGCGGTAGACAGGCTGTTTTCAGGGAGGTAAATCGGGAGCAGTCTTCTGTAGAGGAGTGAAATGGCAGGCCACGAGAGAATCGAACTCCCAACCCCCGGTTTTGGAGACCGGTGCTCTACCAATTGAGCTAGTGGCCTGCAGAAGACGAGGCAAAATATACCGCGGCGAATTTCGGAAGTCTATGTTCTTTCAGGATTTTTTCTTCTTTTTGTTACATTAATCCTCGTTACTCACCCTGTCGCTTACTTCTTCTTTTATAT
>NZ_CAMZOG010000107.1 GCF_947331445.1 Parendozoicomonas sp. Alg238-R29
GTTTCCGTCTGGTGAAATTTGTTTGCACAAAAATATTAGACGGTGGTCATGCCCCCAGAAAAACTCACACATCGGGTAGTGTTAGCCGTCAATACGCTTGTACTTAACACGATGTGGACCAGCAGCTTCTTCACCCAGACGTTCTTTGCGATCAGCTTCGTACTCAGTGTAGTTGCCTTCAAAGAAGGACACTTTAGATTCACCTTCGTAAGCCAGAATGTGGGTCGCAACCCGGTCAAGGAACCAGCGGTCATGGGAAATAACCATGGCACAACCAGGGAACGCCAGCAAGGCATCTTCCAGTGCACGCAGAGTTTCTACATCAAGATCGTTGGAAGGCTCGTCCAACAGCAATACGTTGCCGCCTTCTTTCAGGGTTGCAGCAAGTTGCAGGCGGCCACGCTCACCACCTGAGAGTTCACCAACACGTTTCTGCTGGTCACCGCCTTTAAAGTTAAAGCGGCCGATGTATTTGCGTGCCTGCATTTCATAGCCATTGATCCGCAGAATTTCCTGTCCGTCGGAGATAGCGTCAAATACGGTTTTGTCATTCTGCAGTTCATCACGCATCTGCTGAACGTTGGAAATCTTCACGCTTTCGCCGCATTCGATAGCGCCGGAGTCTGGCTGTTCATCGCCGGTGATCATTTTGAACAGTGTGGTTTTACCTGCGCCGTTACCACCGATAATACCGACGATGGCTCCTTTAGGAATGCTGAAACTCAGATCGTCGATCAACAGGCGATCACCAAAGCCCTTGGTGACGTTATTGAATTCCAGTACTTTGTCACCCAGACGAGGGCCGGGTGGAATGTAGATTTCGTTAGTTTCGTTACGAGCCTGGAATTCCTGAGACTGCATCTCTTCGAAGCGGGACAAACGTGCCTTGGATTTGGACTGGCGGCCTTTGGCATTAGAGCGAGACCATTCCAATTCTTGCTGCATCGCTTTACGGTGGGCGTCTTGTTGCTTGCTTTCTTGTTCCAGACGAGCGTCTTTCTGTTCCAGCCAGTTGCTGTAGTTGCCTTCCCATGGAATACCGTAGCCACGGTCAAGTTCCAGAATCCAGTTGGCAGCATTGTCGAGGAAGTAGCGGTCGTGGGTAATCGCCACAACAGTGCCAGGGTATTCCAGCAGGAAACGTTCTAGCCAGCCAACGGACTCCGCATCCAGGTGGTTGGTAGGTTCATCCAACAGCAACATATCTGGTGCAGACAATAACAGACGACACAGGGCTACACGACGACGTTCACCACCTGAAAGGTTGACGACATTGGCATCCCAGTCTGGCAAACGCAGTGCGTCGGCAGCAACATCGAGCTTGCGCTCAAGGTTGTGGGCGTCGGCAGCCTGAATAATGTTTTCCCACTTGGCTTGCTCTTTGGCGAGCTGGTCAAAGTCAGCATCAGGTTCTGCGTAAGCGGCGTAAACAGCGTCGAGTTTAGCCTGGGCTTCTTTGATCTCACCCAGAGCTTCTTCAACCACTTCACGAACAGTCTTGCTCGGGTCGAGCTCTGGTTCCTGGGGCAGGTAGCCAACGTTCAGATCAGGCTGTGGACGGGCTTCGCCGTCAAATTCCTGATCAACACCTGCCATGATGCGTAACAGGGTGGATTTACCAGCACCGTTAAGACCAAGCACACCAATCTTTGCGCCGGGGAAGAAGGACAGAGAAATATCCTTCAGGATCGTACGCTTGGGGGGCACGATCTTGCTAACCCGGTTCATGGTGTAAACGTATTGAGCCATCAGGAAGGGTCTCTTGGAATAGATTGAGATGAAACAGTTAAACATACTGAATGAACGGGATTCGGGCAATCGAATAGGGTTGATTTTCGCAAATACAGCTGCTTTTCAGCGCAGGCTACTTTTTTGACTGTAGGTGACTATTGGTGGCTATTGGTGACCATTGGTGACCATTGGTGACTCGTCTTTCATTTTGAGAATGAACGATGTTTTCTCAAAGTGATTGGCAGCTATGCTCTTTTGTAGCCTTTGTAACCCACATAGTTTTGGATGATCGTGCTCTGGAATCGAAGGCGACTATCCCTGAAATTCAGAAGCAAGTTCCTGAGCACTGCCCTGGATGCCGCTGAACTAAGGCGAATGCGGTCTATCTATTTGTCTGTGCTGTATTAGAATGTGCCGCAGCGCAGATACTCAGAACACAATATCAAGATCTGACGGGGAATAATCCAATGTTTAAAAATTACTCAAAGATTTCTGACTACGATCCTGAACTGCATGCAGCCATGTCTGCTGAAGCTGTTCGCCAGGAAGAACATATTGAACTTATCGCCTCTGAAAACTACACCAGCCCTCGGGTAATGGAAGCTCAGGGCAGTGTACTGACTAACAAGTACGCAGAAGGTTATCCTGGCAAGCGCTACTATGGTGGCTGTGAGCATGTTGATGTTGTTGAGCAGCTGGCTATCGATCGCGCTAAAGAGTTGTTCGACGCAACGTTTGCAAATGTTCAACCTCATTCTGGTTCACAGGCGAATGCTGCTGTATATATGGCGCTCTGTAAGCCCGGCGATACTATTCTGGGTATGAGCCTGGCTCATGGTGGCCACTTGACTCATGGTGCCAAGGTGAGTTTCTCAGGCCGAATTTACAATGCTGTTCAGTATGGTCTGAATGCCGAAACTGGCGAAATCGATTACGAAGAAGTTGAGCGCCTGGCTGAAGAGCACAAGCCTAAGATGATTGTCGCTGGCTTCTCCGCTTACTCCCGTATTGCTGACTGGGCACGTTTCCGTGCCATTGCCGACAAGATTGGCGCTTACCTGTTTGTAGATATGGCGCACATCGCTGGTCTGGTTGCTGCTGGCGTTTACCCAAGCCCGGTTCCCCATGCTCATGTTTGTACAACCACGACTCACAAGACTCTTGGTGGCCCACGTGGTGGCCTGATTATTTCCGCCCACGGTGATGAGGATCTGGAAAAGCGTCTGAACTTTGCCGTATTCCCAGAAAGTCAGGGTGGTCCTCTGTGCCATATCATTGCAGCCAAGGCTGTTTGCTTTAAAGAGTGCCTGGAAGACAACTATAAGGATTACCAGAAGCAGGTAGTAGTGAATGCTCAGGCCTTGGCTTCTTCCCTTCTGGAACGCAGCATCAACATCGTATCTGGCGGTACTGATGATCACCTGTTCCTGGTTGACCTGATTGGTAAAGAGTATTCCGGTAAAGATGCTGAAGCTGCTCTGGGCAGTGCCAATATCACCGTGAACAAGAACTCTGTTCCCAATGATCCACGTTCTCCATTTGTAACCAGTGGCCTGCGTATTGGTTCTCCAGCCGTGACCCGTCGCAGCTTTGGTGAAGATGATTGCCGTAATCTGGGTAACTGGATTGCCGATGTTCTGGATAGCATAGGTGCTGACGACCACGAACAGGTTGTTGCTGAAGTGAAAGGCAAGGTTCTGGAAATCTGCCAGCGTCTGCCTGTATACAATTAATTGTTGTTAATGAATTGAACCCAAACGCCGCAGTTTATCTGCGGCGTTTTTGTTGGGGACGCTTTTGCTGATAAGAATGTGGTAAGTCTCACGCGGAGCTGATGAAATTCAGGGCTATTCCCCTGAAAAGGCGCATGGTTACTGATGTAAGGCTTGTTTTTCGTGCCTTTCGGGGTACTATCACCTTTCCTGAGAAAGAACTGTCCCGGCTATCATGCATTGCCCCTTTTGTAACGCGGAAGACACCAAGGTTATAGACTCCCGGCTGGTTGCTGACGGATGCCAGGTTCGTCGTCGCCGTGAGTGCATTACCTGCAGCGAACGTTTTACCACCTATGAAGGTGCTGAACTGGTAATGCCGCGTTTAATTAAACGGGATGGCTCACGGGAACCTTTTGATGAAGACAAGCTTCGTGCCGGTTTGCAGCGAGCTCTGGAAAAGCGCCCTGTCAGTACCGAGCAAATTGAAGAAGCTGTTAACCGCATTAAGCAGCGCTTGCGCTCCACTGGGGAAAGAGAAGTGAAATCTCTGGCTCTTGGTGAAGAAGTTATGGGCGCATTAAAAGATCTGGATGAAGTGGCCTACATTCGTTTCGCTTCTGTTTACCGCCAGTTCCAGGATCTTGATCAGTTCCGCGAAGAGATTGAGCGGCTGGAGAAAGTTCCACACGGGTCTCTGACCAGAGACAAGTGATTTATGTTTAATTCCTCTTCTTTTACCTCAGCGGACCATTCCTTTATGGCCCGGGCGTTGCACCTTGCCCGGAAAGGTATTTATTCCACTATGCCTAATCCTTCCGTTGGTTGTGTACTGGTGCGGGATGGCGAGATTATTGGAGAAGGTTTTACCAGTCCTGCTGGTGGCCCCCATGGTGAAATCAATGCTTTGCGCGCTGTTCAAGGGGATACCAAAGGTGCAACCGCTTATGTAACCCTGGAGCCCTGCGCCCATTTTGGCAGAACACCACCCTGTGCAAGAGCTCTTGCGGAAGCCGGTGTTGTAAAAGTGATTGCAGCAATGACAGACCCTAATCCTAGAGTCAGTGGTGGAGGCTTTCAGATTCTTGAACAGGCTGGCATTGAAACCGCATCGGGTTTGCTGGAATCAGAAGCTGCTGCTTTAAATACTGGCTTCTTTAAGCGCATGAAAGCAGGCAGGCCATTTGTTCGTTGCAAACTGGCCATGAGCGTTGATGGGCGTACTGCAATGGCTTCCGGTGAATCCCAGTGGATTACCGGACCTGACGCCCGCGCAGATGTTCAGCAGTGGCGAGCTCGCTCTTGTGCCGTGGTAACAGGCGTTGACTCCATTATTTTTGATAACTCTTCCCTGAATGTTCGCCCTAAAGAATTGCGGATTGAAAATCCGGAGCTGGCAGCAGAAAAGCAACCTTTAAGAGTGGTTGTTGATTCATCTCTGCGCATTCCTCTGGATGCAAAGATTCTTACTCTGCCAGGAAAAACCGTAGTTGCTGCTGCGACTCCATGCAAAAACAAGGCTCGCGCTCTTGCTGAACTAGGTGTTGAGGTTATGGTTCTTCCTCAAGATAACTACTCTGGGCGAGTTGACCTTGAAGCTTTGATGGAAGAGCTCGCTCGCAGGGAATGTAACGAAGTACTCCTGGAAACCGGCGCTAAACTGGCCGGAGCTGCGGTTGAAGCTAGCGTTGTGGATGAACTGCTGGTTTATATGGCTCCCATTTTGATGGGTTCCGATGCAAGACCTTTGCTTCAGATGCCGTTTACCCGTATGGCAGAAAAGAAGCCATTAGAGATTAAAGATATTCGTGCTTTTGGTAATGACTGGCGGATCACAGCAAGGCTGGCGTAAAAAGCACAACCAACTGAAGTTGATGAGGAATTTGAGTGTTCACAGGCATTATTGAAGCTGTAGGCTCTATCAAGCGTTTGGAGCAGCGTGGCGGAGATGTTCGCCTGCACGTAGCAACCGGCGATCTGGATTTGAGTGATGTAAAGCTGGGTGACAGTATTGCCACAAATGGTGTATGCCTGACGGCTGTTACATTGACGGGGGATGGTTTCACTGCGGATGTTTCCCGCGAGTCACTCAAGCGTACAGCCCTGGGTGAGTTATCAGCTGGAAGCCCTGTGAATCTGGAAAAGGCTATGCAGCCTACCTCTCGTTTTGGTGGTCATATCGTTAGTGGCCATGTGGATGGCGTTGGCCAGGTTGTTGAGATCAGTCCGTCCGGCCGTTCCCTGATTTATAAAGTAGAAACGCCTGTGGATCTGTCTCGCTATATTGCCGAGAAAGGCTCCATCACTGTGGATGGTGTCAGCCTGACTGTGAACGCCATTGAAGGAAACATATTCCATCTGAATATTGTTCCTCATACAGCCCAGGAAACTATTATCACCCATTATCACCCGGGTAGCCGGGTTAACCTTGAAGTCGATATTATTGCCCGTTATCTTGAGCGCCTTTTAACCGGCGGGCAAGGCGAGAAAAGTGAATCACAACCGGAAAGCCGTTTAACTGAGAGCTTTCTGGCAGAGAATGGTTTTTTCAGAAAGCGTTGATTGCATCTGAACAGGCCCGCTACAGATATCGTAACTTCGCTATAAAGAGAAAGATCATGCAGCTGAACACCGCGGAAGAGCTGATTGAGGATATTCGCCAGGGGCGGATGATCATCCTGATGGATGACGAAGACCGGGAAAATGAAGGTGACCTGATTATTGCGGCGGAGAAAATTACTCCGGAGATCATTAACTTTATGTGTACCCACGCTCGTGGGCTGATCTGTATGCCCATGACAGCCGAACGCTGTGATTATCTTGGGTTACACCAGATGACGGCTAATAATCAGGAAGCTCAAAGTACAGCTTTCACCGTTTCTATTGAAGCGGCTACAGGTGTAACAACCGGAATCTCTGCTGGTGACCGTGCTCGTACTGTTCAGGTTGCTATCAGCCCCATGTCCCGCGCAGAAGATATTGTTCAGCCAGGTCACATTTTTCCACTGCGTGCGATGGATGGTGGTGTGCTCCAAAGAGCTGGTCATACTGAAGCCGGTGTAGACCTCGCCCGTATGGCTGGATTGGAACCTGGTGCCGTGATTGTTGAAATCATGAACGAAGACGGTACTATGGCTCGCCGTCCTGATCTTGAGCGTTTCGCGGAAACGCACGGTTTGAAGATTGGCACTATTGCTGACCTGATCCATTACAGGATTCTCAACGAAAAGACGGTTATCCGTGAGAGTGAACGTGTTCTGCCTACGGTTTACGGGGATTTCCGAATGACCGAATACAAGGACACAATGTCTGGCCGTACCCATCTGGCGCTGGCAATGGGGCAGCCAAAACAGGATCAGCCTACACTTGTGCGGGTTCATCAGGCAGAAACTTTCAGAGATTTTCTGGGAGCTCGTAAAGAAGGCAGCACAAGCTGGCCACTGCCAGCGGCTATGGCGCGTATCGCCAAAGAAGGTAAAGGTGTTCTCGTATTGCTGGATTCTGATCAGTACGATGATCTGGGTACCAGTCTGGAACATTTTTCTGGTCAGGAAAAACCTCATCACAGTACCGGGGCCCACGCTGGTGTGTATATGACCATTGGCACGGGTTCCCAGATTTTGCGGGATCAGGGGGTTGGCAAAATGCGTTTGCTGAGCTCACCACTGCGCTTTAGCGCCATTTCCGGCTTTGATCTGGAAGTGACAGAAAATATTCCCTGTGAATAACCTGTCTCACAGGTAACTGTTTAAGAGAAAAAGGAGGCCTGGAGGCATTGTACTTTGAAGGTATTGTACTTTGAAGGTATTGCACTTTGAAGGTATTGCACTTTGAAGGTATTGCACTTTGAAGGTATTGCACTTTGAAGGTGTTGTGCTCTGGGCCGGAGCTGCTTGAGAAAAATGAGGAATCGCCATGACTGGCATCAGAACAATTGAAGGAATGATGACCCCGAACGATGGGCGTTATGCCATTGTGGTAACACGTTGGAACGCCTACGTGGTTGACAGCCTGGTAGAAGGCGCAGTGGATTCTCTCAAGCGTCACGGTGTGAGCGAAGAGCAGATTACAGTTGTCCGCTGTCCAGGCGCGTTCGAACTGCCTCTGGTTGTTAAGAAGGTTGCCGCTTCCGGTCGTTATGATGCCGTTATCGCGCTGGGCGCAGTTATTCGCGGTGGTACACCGCACTTTGAATATGTTGCAGGAGAGTGCACCAAGGGTATGGCCAATGTCATGCTGGATCAGGAAGTTCCTGTCTCCTTTGGTGTGCTGACAGTTGATACGATCGAGCAGGCCATCGAACGGGCTGGTACCAAAATGGGTAATAAGGGCGAGGAAGCTGCCCTGGCCGCGTTTGAAATGGTGAGCCTGCTCAAAAATCTGGAGTCATGATTTGAGCGCTCAGAACACAACCGCCAGTCAGAAGCAAACTGATAGTAAAAAAGGCCGCACCCAGACCCGTCGCAAGGCGCGTGAACTGGCTCTGCAGGCTTTGTATCAGTGGCAGATGGCTGGTGCCTCCATCGTGGATATCGAAGCCCAGTTCCGGGCTCGTAACGATATGACGCGTGTTGATGGAGGCTTTTTCCATGAGTTGCTGTCGGGTGTTGCCCATCAGCTCAGCGACCTGGATAACACCATCAAACCTTTGCTGGACCGCAGCTTTGATCAGCTGGATCCGGTGGAGCGTGCAACCCTGCGTTTGGGGTGTTACGAGATGATGAAGCGTACCGATGTACCTTATCGCGTGGTGATTAACGAAGGCATCGAACTGGCGAAAAAGTACGGTGCTCAGGACTCCCACAAGTACATCAACGGTATTCTTGATAAACTGGCACTGGAACTGCGTCCGGTGGAAGTGAAGGAATATCGTCAGAACCGTCGTAAGTCCCGTTAATTACGGAATGTTGTTAAATGGAGCAGTACCATGGATGAATTTGCTCTGATCCGAACGATATTTCACCGTTCGGAATTAACGACAGCCGGCGGCCATCTTGATATGGGCATAGGCGATGACTGTGCCCTTATCTCCCCACTTGCAGAGCAACAACTGGTGCAGAGTATTGATACTCTGGTAGCGGATGTTCATTTCCCTGCCAGTGGTGATCCTTTCCTGATTGGGTATCGTTCTCTTGCCGTAAGTGTCAGTGACCTTGCTGCGATGGGGGCAACGCCTCACAGTTTCTTTCTCGCACTTTCTATCCCTGAGTCAAACAGTCAATGGTTAGACAGTTTTAGCCGTGGTCTTGCGATGATGGCTCAAGAGTGCAAAATCTCCCTTGCTGGTGGTGATACCACTTGTGGCCCATTAACGATCACTATGCATGTTCAGGGTTTTGTTCCTAAAGGACGGGCGCTGATGCGTAGCGGTGCAAAACCGGGCGACCATATATACGTCAGCGGAACACCTGGTGAAGCTTGCGCAGCCTTACCTTATATTCTCGATCAGAAAATGGTACAGACAGAAGCTGAGAAGAAGTTTGTTGATCGTTACTGGCAACCAACACCCAGAGTTCAATTAGGAGAGTGGTTGTCAGAACAAGGCGCGACAGCAGCCCTTGATGTCTCTGATGGTTTGGCAGGCGATCTTGGTCATATTCTTAAGGCTTCAGGTTGTGGTGCTGAATTGGTAAGTACCAATATTCCATTATCTAAAGAATTACAGAAAGTTTGTGGTAATCGGGCGCTGAGAAAAGCACTCTCTGGCGGCGATGATTACGAACTTTGTTTCTGTTGGCCTGCTGACAAGGTTATGCCTGATGATGTTCCGGTAACCGTTTCACGGATTGGAACGATGACTTCAGAAAAAGGTATTCTCAGGCTTGATGGAGAAGAATTTGTACCAGGAAGCTATCGCCACTTCTAGCCGTCTCTGGATGCTGTATCATGCAGTAGCTTTAAAGATTTGATTAAGGATTTCCTTTGTCCCAGTCTCAACCCCGGCCTCAACTTTCCAATCCCTGGCACCTGTTGGCTTTCGGCTTTGGCAGTGGTCTTGCTCCGAAAGCTCCGGGAACATTCGGCACTTTAGCCGCTATTCCCTTGTTTTTGCTTTTGCAGAACCTCTCCCTGCCTATTTATCTTCTGGTAGTCGTTGCTGCTTCGATTGTAGGAATAGCAATCTGCGATCGTGCTTCCCGAGATTTGGGTGTGCATGATCATCCGGGTATTGTCTGGGATGAATTCTGCGGATACTGGCTAACAATGTTTGCAGCACCTGCTGGATGGATGTGGGTTGTTATTGGCTTTGTTCTATTTCGTATTTTTGATATCTGGAAACCCTGGCCAATCAGCGTGGCTGATAAAAAGGTGCATGGTGGGTTTGGTATAATGCTGGATGATCTAATTGCAGGTATTTATGCTCTTATTTGTATGCAGCTTCTTGTGCGTTTCATATAAATAGCACTGTTCCCCGAAAACCATAAACAACGGGAATACTAAGAATGATAAAGCCCTTTGCCTTTCTATCCTTTTTACTGGTACTGAGTGGCAGCGTGATGGCTACCAATGTCAGTGTGGTTGGCTTGTTCCCTAATGCTGCTGTGATACTGATAGATGGCCAGCGACATTTCTTGAAAACTGGTCAACATAAAGGTGGGGTGAGACTTATCTCAACCAATAGTGGGAATGCAGTTGTTCAGGTGGACGGGCGGCAGTTAACCTTGAATCTGGGCAGGGAAAATACTGGCGGTTTTGTTGAAGCCCCCAAGAAAGAAGCATTGTTGGTTAGAAGTAATGATGGGCATTATTGGACAACCGGCAAGATAAACGGCCGTGCTGCACGTATGGTTGTGGATACTGGCGCATCCGATGTCAGTATCAGTGCATCCACCGCCGATCAGCTGGGGATTTCTTATCGGCACGGCACGAAGGCGACTTACCAGACTGCCAATGGCTCTATTGTTGGTTATCAGATTACTTTGAATTCAGTGACGGTAAAGAATATTACCCTGAACAATGTAAAGGCTTCTGTCGTACCCAGCAATCACCCTATCCTGCTGGGTATGAGCTTCCTGCGTGAAGTTAATATGCGGGAAGAGGGGAATAAGCTTTATCTGGTGCCACGCTACTAAAGCCTCAACAGCGTTGAGTTTAAAACTGTAAAGCTTTGGAGTTGGCGCCGTTGAATGCGATAAAAAACTCGGCCGCAAGCGGCCGAGTTTTAGAAGAGCCCTAACGGCTCACCTTTAGCCTCAGCATTATTCATCACTTTTAATTGATTCTGAACGTACTGCCGAATGACTTCTTCATTAGCATTACCGATAGTTTCTACGAAGTAGCTTTGGGGCCAGAGCTTACCGCCCCAGAAGAGCTTTCTCTTCACATCAGGAAACATCCGAAAAAACTCCCTAGCAGATATACTGATCAGAGGGGCTGAATAGTCATGAAGAAAGGCTCTGATAGTAATTCTTTCGCCCCAGGCCTGAGAGCAGGATTATCCTGCAGCATTAGCAGCAGCAATCTCTTAAGGTCACCGCTAATATCAGCCTTTTCAACATTCGCGCGAATTTCTTCTGTGCTCCGCGGCTTGTTTCTACGCGTATAGACAGCTGCCGGAGAGATAGCTGTTGCGGCCATGCAGGCACCAGCCATCCAGATATCGCTGGCTTTGGTGTAACTTCCTGCCTCACTGGATCTCTCAGGAGGGGAGAATCGGCCATCACCGCCTTCAGAGGGCTTGTCACTTAAATGAGCGGCTGCACCAAAATCAGCCAGTCGACCAGTACCATTCTGTCCAACCAGGATATTGGATGGCTTGATATCTCGATGAACTATCTCTTTTTCGTGCATAAAGTGAATGCCTTCCAGCATTCCTCTGAATACTTTTCTGGCCATCTCTTCGCTCAGTGCATGGAAGCTGCCATCTCTGGGACTCATTCTCTCAAGAATTTTATCGAGAACATTAAGGGCTTTTCGCCTTTTACGGGTATTGATATATACCCCTGCTGAATTGCCGGATTGAGTAAGGCTCGCAAGATTCCCTCCAGCATCAGGCATCAGGATATATTCATATTGATCATCAGTAGTCGTCCCCAAGGCTCCAACAATATAGTGACAACCCTTCAGCTCTGACATAATACCCACTTCTTTGGAGTCAGCCTCAGCACCAGGCTCCTTTCGAGGAATCATCTTCATGGCAAACATATTTGTTGCCGGGGGTGTATCAGATTCCTGGGAAAACGTCTGGTCAAGACAGGTCACTTGCTGCACGCTGCCATAGAACCCCTGCCCTAACGGCTTAAAAAATGAGTATTCTGAACCGTTGATTTGCACAGATACCTGCTGAGACCCTCCTGACTGATGTGCAGGCTCTACAGACCTCCTCCGCCAAAAAACTTTATGCGCCACTTTTAAAATAGGCTGCAACAACCAGTTATCCGCCAGCCTTCTAGCACTCTGTAAAAGGGTCATGGGGCAATCTCATTATTGTTAGATGCCATCATTTCTTCGTCAATTACGGAGCAAACATTAGCAATCATGCTGCTGTAAAGGCATGAAACTACCTGCCAACAATTTACTACAACTCTTCACTAACAATACTTCGGCCACTTTCACGCAGCGATAGCCCCGTAACTGCTGAGTTGCTTAAAGGTGTCCATGACTTTTTCATCACTCAGAGATAAACCTAACTCGCCAAAAACTCTGCACAGCAGGTCTTCATTGAATTTACGGCGCTTCCAGCTGGCAATAGAGATCATAGTCTGTTCCGTCGTATCCTTTGCATCACTCAGCTTTAACAGATTAAGGGCTGATAAAGAGCCATTAGTGTGGGTGTGAACAGCATCCTTTGAACGGGACTGGCCGTATAGATTTCCTCACCGGGTTCGAGGTTTCCGACGAAATCAAAATGATGTAGCTCTTTTTTGAAATTGACTTTGCCGTCATAAACATTGGGGTGACCAAAAGAAAGCTTCGTAAGAAGCACCCCGGAACCTGTCATGCCCCCAAATACGTAAGAACAGCTTCGATTCCACCCTGCAAACGGCCTGCGGTTATCAGGATGCCAATAACAGCAACCAATTGGTTGCTTGATGAACTCAGCTACCTGGATTTGCCAACACTGCTATCGCTGGTGGATAACGGACACCTTGAGGAATGGCTCG
>NZ_CAMZOG010000108.1 GCF_947331445.1 Parendozoicomonas sp. Alg238-R29
AATGGTTTTTTCAAAGGCATGGCTACGAAATATTTATCGCGTTATCTGGGCTGGAAACGATTTTTAAAGACACATATCTTCTCAGAAGAGAGTTTGTTAGATCAGGAGGCATCTCATTGGCTTAACCCACAGTTAGTGTGAACAGAGCCGTGAACAGCCCTGGGGAAACATTTACTATCCGGTGATTAATTAACCTTTATCGACTGTCACCGTGAACTGCACCATTAGAAAAATACAAATGAGTGATACCCCGCAATTTCATCAGGCACTCTTCAGTAGTCGGTGAAAGGAAGTTTCTGTGCACTACCGAGACTCCATCGGGGGCATTCTCAATTAGGCATCGAGCTCAGCATTGCCCTTCGAGTAGCGCTGAGTCGTATGCTTAATTGAGAACGACCCCTAGTCTAAAGAACAATTGACCGATCATATCGTGAAACAACTTTCAAAAGTCTCTTTTCAGGAAGCGTAAGCCTATACGCCTCCTGAAAATATCAGCTTACTCCTGTTCAGTCAGTTCCCGTACTTCACGGGTCATACGCATCGGACAAAAATCCGGGCCGCACATAGAGCAGAATTCAGATTCTTTCGCGCCATCCTGCGGCAGTGTTTCATCGTGATAGGCTTTGGCCGTTTCTGGATCAAGAGCAAGGTTAAACTGATCTTCCCAACGGAATTCATAACGCGCTTTTGATAATGCATCATCCCGAATTCTCGCCCCGGGATGTCCTTTGGCAAGATCTGCACCATGAGCGGCAATTTTGTAAGTAATCAGACCTTCTTTTACGTCATCCCGATTGGGTAAACCCAAGTGTTCCTTAGGGGTCACATAACAAAGCAAAGCACAGCCATACCAGCCAATCATTGCCGCGCCAACACCGGAAGTAATGTGATCGTAGCCGGGGGCAATATCCGTAATCAGTGGCCCCAGAGTATAGAAAGGAGCCTCGTGGCAACACTCCAGCTGCAGTTCCATATTTTCTTTAATCTTATGCATTGGCACATGGCCCGGGCCTTCAATCATCACCTGAACATCGTATTCCCAGGCAATTTTTGTCAACTCCCCCAAAGTTCTCAGTTCGTCAAACTGGGCTGCATCATTGGCATCCGCTGTACAACCTGGGCGCAAACCATCGCCTAATGAGAGGCTGACATCATAGGTCTGACACAATTCGCAAATTTCCCGGAAATGGGTATAGAGAAAATTCTCCTGGTTATGAATCTCACACCACTGAGCCAGAATGCCTCCACCACGGGAAACAATGCCGGTTACCCGGTTAGCGGTTTTAGCGGCGTGTTCCCGCAGAACACCGGCGTGAATAGTAAAATAATCAACCCCCTGCTCCGCTTGCTCTACCAAGGTATCCCGCATCACATCCCAGTTCAGGTCTTTGATTTTCCCCTTCACTTTTTCCAGCACCTGATAGATGGGAACAGTTCCAATAGGGACCGGAGAGTTGCGAATAACCCACTCCCGGGATTCATGGATATTGTTACCGGTAGAAAGATCCATCACCGTATCGCCCCCCCAACGGGTCGACCACAGCAATTTTTCAACCTCTTCTTCAATGGAAGACGCGATGGGGGAGTTACCAATATTAGCGTTTATCTTCACCAGAAAATTCCGGCCAATAATCATTGGTTCGGATTCCGGGTGATTAATATTGGCAGGAATAATCGCCCGCCCTTCAGCTACTTCTTTGCGAACAAATTCAGGAGTGATGACATCACCATCTGTACGCCCCATGCTTTCCCGTATAGCGATGTACTCCATTTCAGGAGTAATAAGCCCCTGTCGTGCGTAATACATCTGCGAGACATTTTTCCCGGGTTTAGCTTTTCTAGGTGTTTTCCGATTGGTGAACCGCACATCTTCAAGACGGAGATCATTTTCCCTGGAACGGGTAAAAGAAGATGAGCAATTATCCAAAAGCTCCGTATCTTCCCGCTCTTCAATCCACTGTTTGCGAAAAGGTGCCAAACCCTCTTTTAGGTCATGGGTGAAATCGGGTTCGGTATAAGGCCCAGATGTATCATAAACCCTTACCGGTTCATTGGGTTGGCCACCAAGTCGTTCTGGGCTATTGGCAAGGGAAATCTCTCGCATTCCCACACGAATATCGGGGCGACTGCCAGTGATATGAATCTTCTTTGAGGAGGGGAATGGACGACAGGCATCCTTTAGAAGGTGATCCGGATTGCAAGCCACGACAGTGTTCCTCTTATTTATTGGTTTTTGAGCGGATGGGCTTGCCGGACACGTTCGAAGGGCTCTGAATAACCAGGCTTATACCACTATGCTGATCTGAGACCTGATCTGAGACTTGTTCCCTACGCAGGTACTGATAATACATCATCAGGCCTGATCAGGTTCAACGGATTCCCCAGCCCCGAAATATCTTCAGACAGGTTTGAGGGTCTCAGCCAGTTTCCCGGCACTCCGACAAGATTGGGTAGATTATATACACAAACCAGCACTCGGGTACGACTATAGTTTTACTCCTCGTTTATTTCCGGTTTTTCTACCTAATCCAATTGACTCATCCCAAGGTCTCATAGCGCAACGGGGATTCTTTTCAATACTTAAATCTATAACGATATTAATTGAGGAGAGTGCATTATGAACAAATTAACCAACTCACAGCCGTTACCCAGTTGTACTCTTCCAGTACAGGGGAGCACGAAGCATTCGGTAACCAACAGCACTAGCAACACAGTCTCTGAAAATAACAATGTGCAAAAAGCTATTCCGGTAAAATCTGGCGATGGAGCAACAACCCCCCTTGCTGATTACGTCATCAGCAAGTCAAGAAAAAGAAAGTACATAGCTTTAGGGGCATTGGCTGGTTTCTGTCTGGCCGGGCCAGCTGGGGCGTTTTTGGGTGCGCTGTTAGCTAAACGTTACATCAGCCGCTCTCCCGAACAGGAACTGGTGCGCCGACTCCATCAATCTGAAAACAAGATGAACAGCATTAATCGTCAAATTAACACATTAGCTGTTAAGACCCAGCGCTCTTGGGACAACTTGCAAAGAACATACTCATTTAAATCTGTTGCGGCATTTACCACCGAGCTAAACAACGTAAGAGCGAAAACACAGGAATCAAGCAAACTCCTCTACGAGCAGCGTCAGATTCTTTCAAAAACGAAAAATGAGATTTGGCAATTGGAGGCTCCCATAAGACATAAAAAAAACCAGCTAAGCGCAGCCAAAATGAGGAGAAACGAGTGTAGACATCACCGACAGGGCCTGATCTCTGAAGCAATTTTTGGAAACCAATATGCGCAAGCTGTTGAAGACGTTGGCAAACTGAGGGAAGAGTTAGCGAAAACCCAAAATAGAATCTACAGCAGCGATACTTACAAGAGACTCGAAAGTTTGAAAAATCAACAAAAGGATCAGGTCACTAAACTGGCCAAAGAAAGAAGAAATCTTGGTCAGAAGCTCCATCCTCTGGCTCAGCACGGCTTTCTGATCTCCAGAAGGAAGCGGCTTGACTCAGTCTATGACACAGCGTCATCCCAGAGAGACGAACATCTAGAAAACTGGGGCAATCGCCATCTGCAGACTGCCTGACAACAAAGCCCCGACACAAAGGTCGGGGCTTTTTTTAAAAC
The DNA here is from genome assembly GCF_947331445.1 of Parendozoicomonas sp. Alg238-R29. Classification (GTDB taxonomy): domain Bacteria; phylum Pseudomonadota; class Gammaproteobacteria; order Pseudomonadales; family Endozoicomonadaceae; genus Sansalvadorimonas. Next base: position 3,616 of record NZ_CAMZOG010000108.1, read on the forward strand.
ACAATCAAGTTGTGTTATCAGGCAGCTTGCTGTTGACCGTTAACAATGTGCTCGCCTTTCTTCTCGGCAGCAATACAGGCAGCTGCAGTCAGGATAACATCAGTGGAGCTGTTCAGGCCGGTTTCGGCGGAATCCTGGATAACACCGATGATGAAGCCTACACCAACAACCTGCATGGCAACGTCATTAGAGATACCGAACAGGGAGCAGGCCAGAGGAATCAGCAGCAGGGAACCACCAGCAACACCAGACGCGCCACAGGCAGATACAGCAGCCACGATGCTCAACAGTACGGCAGTCGCAATATCAACCTGAATACCCAGAGTGTGTACAGCAGCCAGAGCCATAACAGTGATGGTGATAGCAGCGCCACCCATATTGATGGTCGCACCCAGAGGGATTGATACAGAGTAGGTATCTTCGTGGAGTTTCAGGTCGTCACACAACTTCATGTTCACTGGAATGTTGGCCGCGGAACTACGAGTAAAGAAGGCCGTGATGCCACTTTCACGCAGGCAGCGCAGAACCAGTGGGTAAGGGTTCATGCCGGTTTTTACAAAAACAATAATTGGGTTTATAACCAGAGCAATAATAATCATGGAACCCAGCAGAACACCCAGCAAGCGAGCGTAGCTGGCCAGAGCGCCGAAACCAGTAGAAGCGATGGTGTTAGCAACCAGGCCAAAGATACCGAAAGGTGCCAGCTGAATGACAAAGCGAACGATCTTGGCAATGCCGTCAGACATATCGTGAACGGTACGCTTGGTTTGATCAGCCGCGTGGCGCAGGGCGATACCCAGGCCAACAGCCCATGCCAGAATACCAATGAAGTTGCCATCCAGCAGCGCTTTCACAGGGTTCTGAACGATCTTGAACAGCAGAGTGTTCAGAACTTCACCAATACCACCAGGAGGCGTGGTGCTGGTACTGGTGGTTGCCAGAGTCAGTTCCGTTGGGAACATGAAGCTCATGACCACAGCAGTCAGAGCAGCAGCAAAAGTACTGATCAGATACAGCGCGATGATTGGGCGCATATTGGTGTTGGAGTCTTTCTTCTGGTTAGCGATAGCTGACGTTACCAGAACAAATACAAGAATCGGCGCAACAGCTTTCAAAGCGCCTACGAACAGGCTGCCGAACAGCCCCAGCATCTTAGCGGTATCCGGCGCGATGGCGGCCAGTGCTCCACCGGCCACAATACCGATAAAGATTCGCAAGATCAGACTGCTACTTGTGTAGCGATTCATCAGAGAGGTGGTCTGACTCATGGTGTCCCCTGGTCGAGAGATTTCCGGTGCAATATCTAACTACAACCTTCCTGGCTGCAGTCTTATCCCACTTAGGTTCAACAATTGTTTTCAGGCTCTGGATCAGAGACGTAATACTTTAATTTTTAAGGCTTTTCAGCCCTGACTCTGAATCAGCTGGCAGGGATTATGTGTGGCTCTTGCTGTAGGAACCATGATCGAAGTCAAACAGAGATAACAAAAAACGAACAGTACATACTAATAACAACAGAACATTTATCTCCCAAACTGAACTTTATCGGAAAAATTTAGCGCCAATTTGTTATTCCTATAGTGGTAGTCTGGTTATCAGGGCTCACTTGAGTGTTTCTTTTTGATTAAAGAAAACTGACACATACTGTAAGGAAACTGACGTTTATCAAAAACACTGACCTTCCCCAAACAAACATCTGTTATTACTTACAGCTCTGAGATTGACTACGGCTACATCTTATTAAGCGCTCGGAGTTACTCTTTCCACCTTTACAAGTTTCCTGAAATCAGTCATCTGCCTGCACTCAAATGCCTGTTTTACACGGGTTTCCACCGCTCCTTATTTGCTTGTCTTTTTCGGAAATATCTCAACATCTGCGATAGGAATGTGCCCACGATGAAAGAAAGAACACCAAAAAAATCTAGGGGCCACCCTGTTAAAAGACAACCTCTGTATCTTTGGCGAATAAAGCAGCATAACTGTGGAAGGGCGTAGAGTGAACAGCTACCAACTGGGTTGCTGTAAGGTCAACAGGCTGGTTAAGGTGTATTCAATCACGAACAGTGTGGAGGAAGTGCATGTGCTTTTCATACTGGTCGATGATATCGCCGATTACCTGCTCACGGGTCCAACCCATAATGTCGTAATCCTGCCCACCTTCGAGGAGAAAGACTTCGGCCCGGTAATACTTACTCTCATCTTCGTCTTCATCATCAATCACAAAACTGGGCTGCATATACGCTCTTGGTTTCACCCGGTAGAGAAAATCCTGTTCATCTCCGTGGGAAACCACCAGCGCAGGAATCCCCCTGAGCTTGGTATCGATAGAGGCTTCAACGCCCTGGTTTTTCAGCTCACCGGAAACAGCCTGCATTGCCGAGAGCACAGTTTTGTTCATAAAACGGGCAACGCTCTTCTGCTCAGGAAAATTAATAAGGTTATGCAGGCGACTTTCCCATGGAATATGGTGGGAACCTGAGCTGGGAGAGAGTGTAGTTTGAGAAAGGCTTTCTCTCTTTGCTGCATCTATAGCCAATGCTTTTAACAAGCCATAACCGGAAATCAAAAGTATGATAGAAAACGGCAATGCAGTGGCAATGGTGGCACTTTGTAAGGATTTTAGTCCTCCGGCCAGCATGAGCACCAAAGCCACCAACCCAATCAAACAGGACCAGAAGATACGCTGCCAAACTGGCGTTTTTCCCTTGCCTTTTGAGGCCAGCAAGTCAATCACCATAGCGCTGGAATCAGATGATGTAACGAAAAAGATCACCACCATAATGGTGGCAATGCCAGAGAGCACGTTAGTGAAGGGAAAGTATTCCAGAAATTTGAACAAGGCCAGCGATACATCCGTCTGAACGATCTGCCCCAGATCCCCGGCATTGTGATGCATAATCAAATCTATAGATGTATTGCCGAATACAGTCATCCACAGAAAGGTCAGCGCCGAAGGAACAAAGAGAACACCACAGATAAATTCCCGAATAGTTCTTCCCCGGGAGATACGGGCTATAAACATTCCCACAAATGGCGACCAGGACAGCCACCAGGCCCAGTAGAACAGTGTCCAGCCACCCAGCCAGTCGGTTGGTTCATAGGCATAAAGGTTAAAGGTCTTATCTACCAGCTCAGAAAAGTAACCACCAAAATTTTGCACAAACATCTGTAACAACAGCGTTGTTGGTCCGAGACTTATCACTATCAACAACAGCAGACAGGCCAGCAATAAGTTCAACTCAGATAAGAGACGTATGCCTTTATCCAAACCTGAGGCAACTGACAAGGTCGCCAAAGCGGTAATAAATATAATTAGCCCAACCTGAACTTCTGTGGTTACAGAAACAGCAAACAGATAGTTCAAACCAGAGTTAACTTGTAAAACACCATAACCAAGAGCCGTAGCCACTCCGAAGATAGTGCCCACAATGGCGAAAATATCGATCATATGCCCGATGGGTCCGTAAATTTTTTCGCCAATTAACGGGTAAAGAGCAGATCGCAAAGTAAGAGGCAGGTTATGGCGGTACCCAAAGAAGGCCAGAATCAAAGCCACTATCGCGTAGATTGCCCAGGCATGAAAGCCCCAGTGAAAGAAGGTAATCCCCATGGCTTCTTTAGCGGCTTCGATTGTTCCCGGGTCCCCCTTGGGAGGAGAGAGGAAGTGCATCACCGGCTCCCCTACCCCAAAGAACATCAAGCCAATACCCATACCTGCGGAAAACAGCATGGCAAACCAGGATGAGAAACTGAAATCTGGCTCAGAATGGTCGGGGCCCAGCTTAATGTCGCCATAGCGACCGAGCCCTATACAGACAACACCAATCAAAATGACCGCTACAGCCGCAACATAAAACCAACTGGCATTGGTCATAATGCTGTTCTGGACAGCTGTAAATACAGCTTCTGAATGGGACGGAAACAATGCCGCATAACCGACAAGAAAGAAAACAAGAGCGGCGGATCCGGCAAAAACTGGCTTGTTAATATTATGAACCGACCTTTTACGTGAAACCATAACGTGAAACCATAAAAAGGACTATCTTCGGATTTGAGTAAAAGTAATCAGGCTCTATAGCAATGAACCGGAGTAACAAATTCTTGGACAATACAGCGCCAGTAATGTTAGACATCTAATTGTTAGTATTCAAACCAAGTTTGTTTTTTTCCGATTTTTGTGGCAAACAGATGCATTGAATTAAGAATTTCATAAGTAAAACAACTATGTCCGAATCCCCTTATTGGAATGATGTACTGGTTTCTCTGCGCCAGATCATGCGAGCTACAGACCTGCACTCTAAAAGAATGATCAAAGTCTGCGGGCTAACCATTCCTCAAGTGATGGTTTTGAGAGCAATAAAACAGCTGGGGGATGTCACAGTTAAGCGTGTTTCACAGGATGTTTCCCTGAGTCAGGCGACAGTAACCACGATCCTTAACCGTCTTGAAGAACGGGGATTGATTGAGCGGGTACGCAGCGTAACAGACAAGCGCATCGTCAACGCCAGGCTCACAAGTAATGGCAGAGAAGTACTTAGCAACACGCCACCGCTACTCCACGAAAAATTCATAGAGCGTTTCGAATCACTGGAAGACTGGGAAAAAACCCAACTGCTTTCAGCCCTGCAACGCATTGCCAATATGATGGATGCTGAGAGCCTGAACGTTGCGCCAGTGCTGGATGTAGCGGCTATCAGCCCTTAGACCCAAAGTGTATTCACTCTAAATTAATTTGAACTCTTATCATTTGATCTGTAACCTTTTGCAACAATGCAACAGAAGAATAATTAAAATTCGGGCAGGCAACTCAAATGAAAAGTGTCATCAAAGCTGTTGGCGCAGCGTCTCTCCTCACGATCTCCAGTACTTCATGGGCTCAAGAAAGCTGTGGGAAAATTACCGTAGCAGATATGAACTGGAACTCCGCATCCCTGCTGGCACATGTTGATCAGTTTATCCTGAGTAACGGTTATGGCTGTGATATTGAGCTGGTTCCCGGAGACACCATGGCTACTGGTGCCTCTATGGTGGAAAAGGGAGAACCGGATATCGCACCGGAATTCTGGAGTAACACCATGAAAGAAGCGCTCGATAAGGGCGTTGCTGAAAAACGCTTGCGTTATGCAGGTAAAGCTTTCTCTGAAGGTGGTGAAGAAGGTTTCTGGGTTCCCAAATACCTGGTAGAGAAAGACCCTTCTCTGGCAACCATTGAAGGCGTGATTAAAAGTGCTCCCTTATTCAAACATCCGGAAAACCCTGATCTCAGCGCTTTCTACAACTGTCCGGCTGGCTGGAACTGCCAGATCTCCGCAGGAAATCTTTTCAATGCCCTGAAACTGGATGAAAAGGGGTTTGAGGTTATTGATCCAGGCTCAGGTGCAGGACTGTTCGGTTCCATTGCTAAAGCCTATGAGCGCCAACAACCCTGGTTTGGCTATTACTGGGCGCCCAGTGCCATCCTCGGCAAATATGACATGGTGAAAATCGACTTTGGAAGTGGTGTCGATAAAGAAGAGTTTCTGAATTGCACGACCAAGGACGATTGCCTGGAACCTAAGGTAACCATGTATCCACCATCACCGGTTCACTCTGTCACTACAGAGCGTTTTGCAACAAAAGCACCTCAGGCTTACAGCTACATCAGCAACCGCTCATTCAATAATACCGAGATGAACAGCATGCTGGCCTGGATGGAAGAAAATCAGGCTGATGGTTTGATGGCCGCAGAATACTTCCTGAACAATTATCCACAGCTCTGGAAAGCTTGGGTGCCTGGCGACGTGGCTGACAAAATCAACAATGCTCTGGCAGAGCTTTAAGCAGGGGGATTTATGGCCGAGAAGTCCTGGCTACAAGATTTTCCCCAGATGGATCGCGGTGACTTAATCGGAATCCGTAAAACTCTGGACGGCGCTTATCGGAGCTTTTCCCGTGAATTCGGGGATACTATTGAAGCGTTCTTTGATCCGCTGCTTCGTTTCCTGGTGTGGTTCGAACAGTTACTGCTGCAGTCACCCTGGTGGTTGGTGCTGGGTGCAATAACAGCCATGGTATGGCTGGCCAGCCGTTCCTGGAAGCTGACTACTGGCATTACTCTGGCTATGGTGGCTATCGGCTACTTTGGTATGTGGGATAACACCATGCGCACACTCAGTATGATTACCGTGTGTACCGTGATGGCCATTATCCTGGGCATTCCCATTGGTATTTTTATGGCTCGGTCCGACAGGGTACAGAGTACAGTAACGCCAATACTGGATGTTATGCAGACTATGCCTGCCTTTGTGTACCTGATTCCTGTGGTCATGCTTCTGGGCATTGGCAAGGTACCCGGGCTTATTGCCGTCATTATCTATGCGATTCCTCCTGTTATTCGCCTGACCAACCTTGGTATTCGTCTGGTGGATAAAGAGGTTCTGGAAGCCGCATCCGCTTACGGTGCCAGTTCAACCCAACGCCTGTTTGGTGTGCAGTTGCCATTAGCCATGCCGACAATTATGGCCGGTATCAACCAGACCATTATGATGGCACTGGCTATGGTTGTGATTGCATCAATGATTGGCGTGAAAGGTTTGGGGCAGCCGGTTCTAAAATCTATTACCAATCAATATTTCACACTGGGGCTGTTGAATGGTCTGGCCATTGTCGCGCTGGCTATTATGTTTGACCGGGTGTCACAAGCCTGGGCCAAACGTTCTCAGAAACATCTGGGAGGTACTGGTCATGTCTGATTCTCAGGAACTGATAAAAATCCAAAACCTGTACAAGGTCTTTGGCCGAAAGCCCAATGCGTTTATGGATAAAGTGCGTGCCGGTATCAGCAAAGATGAATTGCTGACCCAGCACGATCACACCCTTGGTTTAAAAGACATCAACCTGACTATTAACAAGGGTGAAATCTTTGTAATTATGGGATTGTCCGGTTCCGGAAAGTCCACCCTGATTCGTCACTTCAACCGCTTGATCGATCCAACAGAAGGTCAGATTCTTGTGGATGGTGAGGATGTGATGAGCCTTGGTAAAAAGGCTCTGGAACAGTTCCGACGACACAAAATGTCTATGGTATTCCAGCGCTTTGGTCTAATGCCCCATCGCACGGTGATTGACAATGTCGCCTATGGTTTATCTGTTCAGGGCGTACCCAGAAAAGAACGTCGGGAAAAAGCGGCAACCTGGCTGGAAACCGTTGGCTTGAAAGGTTACGAAGAACAGTATCCTTCCCAGCTTTCAGGTGGTCAACAGCAGCGTGTGGGTTTAGCACGGGCACTTTGTACTGATGCAGAAATTCTTCTTATGGATGAAGCCTTTTCTGCTCTCGACCCATTGATTCGCAGTGAAATGCAGGATCAGTTGATTGAACTACAGGCCGGGCTGCACAAAACTATTGTCTTTATTACCCATGACCTGGATGAAGCCCTGAGACTGGGAGATCGGATCGCTATCCTCAAAGATGGTGAGCTGGTACAGGTCGGTAAGCCTGAAGACATTCTTCTCCACCCTGCCACAGATTACGTAGAAGCTTTTGTAAAAGATGTGAACCGCGCAAGAGCATTGACAGTTGAAACTGTGATGCAGCCACCTCTCAATCGCATTACCGCTGAAACGATCTGTGGAGCTTTGGAACAAATGAAGAAGCTACCAGAAAGCTATGGCTACTATGTGAATGAAGATGGCTACCAAGGGGTTGTTCTTCAGGAAACACTTGAACAGGCATACGAGGAAGATGCTGATGCCAGAATGTGCATCAAAGTTGTCGAGCCTCTGGCCGCAGTCTCTTGTGACGCTGTACTGGAAACCGTTATCCCCGATACTCTGGAAACAGACTATCACCTGCCAGTGGTAGATGAAGATGGCGGCTTACACGGTGAACTTTCAAGATCTGCAGTTGTAGAGGTTCTTGGAACGCCACATCGAGCGGCCTGACAAAGACAGACGTTAAATATGACTAAACTCTCGACTGGGTTTCCGGTCGAGTTTTTAGTGAAAGATCCCGCCTCTGAAACAACATAGAAGTCCACGTTTTTCCAGCATTGGTTGCTACTTCGCCTGCGTTCCCTGGCTGATAAATCGCCACAGGACAATGTAATGCCCCCAGGCTTTCATCGTTTAATGAAATATTGGGTCGCTCTCGGGATACCGGCATTTATAGCTATTCCTGGTCTTTTCTGGCTGATGATCGCCAAACCATTTCCCGTCGTTTAAACAGGATTCAAACGAAAAAAGCCCACCTGGTTCGCATCAGACGGGCTTTGATTCCGTCAGAGAGGTTCTAAAGATCAAACGATCTTAGAATACAGTCTGCTCAGAGATTTCAGTGGTCAGAGGATTCGATGTGATCTGGGCTGCCCTTAGGAACAACACCACCGGAAGTTACCAGAGAAGAAAAGGGCAGAGTTATTTCAAAGCCTGAGAAAAATCTAACAGCCTTGTTACACGCCCCTAAAACTATTTCCCTTATATATTGATCTCAATACTACAGCACAACTTGTCAAAAGTTTTACTGAAGTCAACAGTAACTTAAAACTTTTAACCCTATTAATTATATAAGGATTTATAGCATGTACGATGTACTGAGCTACCCGGTTAAAATACCAAGTCGTGAGCAACAAGAACATGTAGCTCGGCGCAAGAAACCCATGGGGAAATCAAACCCTACTCGCGGTGTAAAAAGGACCTCGCTCAAACATCCCAAGCCATTACTAATAAAGTATCCACCCTTCAGTGTTACCCGGGAACACCCTAGGGATCAGGGCAATTGCATCAAATAGGTACCATCGAGCCACATAATTTATAGTAGTCTCTGATTCCCATTTATCAGACTC
>NZ_CAMZOG010000109.1 GCF_947331445.1 Parendozoicomonas sp. Alg238-R29
GCCTGGGTAGCTCAGTTGGTAGAGCAGCGGATTGAAAATCCGCGTGTCGGCAGTTCGATTCTGTCCCTAGGCACCATATTCAGCCCTGAGTGGCTAAAGAAAGTAAGGCCCCGAAGCATTTTTGCTCCGGGGCCTTTTTCGTTGAATGGGCGTATAACGGGCATAACACCATGTTGGGCTAATACATCGGCACAAATCGGTGTACTTGGGGGATACAACCAGGCAGGCCTCGATATCCTCCCACCACATATCCTCTAAAACACCATCTGCTACATACTGTTGCCGATCACAAGCCACAAGAACAGGGATCTTTTTAACAGGTGATTCCTTCTTCTGAGAAGTGCGGGGCTTGACCTGTTTCTTTTTCAGACCTATCCCTTTCTGGGGAGGCAGGAGCTGAGGGTAGTCACGGTTCCATAAACTGACAAAAATCTGTGCCGTTCATGGTGACCTCCAGCCAACACATTTGTGTAGAGGGAGTTTAGATGTAGAAGTTTAGACGACTACCAACTGATAGGCTGAACAGAGCCTCACTGATATGATAAGGCTTGACCTCTACACCTCCTCCCCAATTAAGCTTGATGTTTCTAGCCGATTTACCAAGTAACATAAGATTTAGCATTATCTTTGAGCCTCTCGAACATGATTGAATTATCATCCCCCTTCTTTTTCCATTTACAGCGATTTAACTCTCTAGCTTGTACATGGCATTCTTCGGCTTCGCTTAAATGTTTATTGCGATTGGTGGCAAATGTTAATAAGTGCCCCTTTAAGGACCAGATACTCGCCAGTTTAGGCTTTTCTTTAAGGAGCTGTTCACACTCCAATAACAAGCCACTGTTCAGTGCTTTCAGTGAATCAGTCATTCCTTTATTGCTAACAATTCCTTGGAGGACGGAATAAAAGCGTATTTTGAGATAATGCAGCTTATGCAGGTAGAAATCACTTTGAGTGGCAAGTTCCTGAGTGTCAGTCAAAAGTTTTTCGGTTATCTCTCCACCTTTTATCATTATAGCATCGACCTCTGCGCGGAATTGTGCGTGCTTCAGCAGGTTTGACTCTGGGTGTACTGCTAACCCTTCTTCTATAACTTTCTTTGCACGATCAAACTTACTATCAGCGATAAAGACCATACTTTTTTGATAGTAGAAGGTGTCTACACAACTGAATGTTCGTGGCTCCATTTCTGAGAAGAATTTATCAATGTCGTTTATGATCATCTGTGCGCGCGCGCATTGATTTGTGACCTCCATCCATTCAATGCATCGTGCTGCATATTTTGATAAGGACAGGTTACATGTTTTGAAGTCTACTGTATTTGCTTCTTGAAGAAATTTTTTAAGCAAAGTCATTGCACTCATAACAAAGGATATAGCCCTTTTTAATTCACCTTTCTTCCAAAACTCTAGCGCATCAATAAAATGGCTATTGATATATTCGTAGTTGCTCTTGCACGCTTCTCCATGTTTATCTCTGAGCTCTTTACGCAACTTTACATGGTCACTTGGAAACATCTCTTCACGGGATTTGTTTTCTCTTCGAGCCACCTCTTCTTCAAGAGACTTGAGCTCATCGTATCGCCAGACGTGCATTAACGCAGTGCGTAGTTGCTGGATACATCCTTCATATTGTTCATGTTTGCACTTGTGCGGATATATTTCATAATGAGCTTCATAATCCCGTTTCATTTTTTCAAGCACTTCTATTGATTCACAATGCTTTCCCGAATCTTTTAAGGTCCTGCTTTTCAGGTGTAAACTTCTAAAGTAAAAATTTAGTTTGGTTTCCGTCTTTCCAACATGCCTCTCTTCCACCCGGCAAATGTCTTCTATAGCGTCTAGCGCCGCTGCTCTGCGACCCATATCGAAGTGACGTTTAGCTTGGTAAAAACGATCTTCAATTTTGAGCTGTTGAGTCTTGGTTGTTGTTTTTATAACCTTAGACTTGTTTATAGCGCTGGCTCTTGCACCTTCATCTACATGCTGCTTTTTGGGAGTATCGCTGACTCTATCAGCTTTTGTTTCAGGTGACGGCGAGACTTGTTTCACAGCACCAGATGCTTTTATGGAGTACGTTGGTTGTACAGGTACTATTACAGAATGGGACACCTTACATTTTTCTAAATCTACCAAACGAGGAAAGTCTTGTTCAGTAATGTGAACAGAGGCACCAGGGATGAAACCTACCGCATCAACATTGAATGAAAACGTAGTGCCCCGCTTTTGAGGAGAATCTTTTTCTTTCGCGACTACCGGCTGATGCAAGGCTGCCCTCTGAAGGCCCGATACAGGGGAATTTTTCGGTAAGGCCATGTGCTGATCTTCCTGATAGATAAAAGTGTGTACACCTCAGATTGCCAAACACTCTCATTGGTTCAGCAAATACATGGTATTTGCCAGCTATCTATACAGTTCTGTTAGGTATGGTAAGCATCGAGCCTTCGTTTAAGCGCCCGAGGCTCAAAACGTCATGGGTGCTGCCCCATCACACACAGAGTCATTAACTTGAACATGCTTTCGTCCATAACCGTATATTCATTACATATCTGATACTGATGCCAAGTCTGCCAGATTTGGAATATGTGCTTGAAGCTGATCTGTATGGAAGGCGATTGTTAGGCGTCAGTTCAGACGCCATGAAATGAGTCAGTAGAAAACAGGCAAGGCAAAAACTAACAAAAAGGGAGGGTCAACTTGATTGAAGATACTGATCTCTGGCTTGTTTCATGAGTTCCTTAAGTTCCCTCGCCCGCTCAAGCTTAGTACGCCCTAATGCCATCCGGTCATCAACCAGATCGTACGCTGTTCTGCTGGGCGCTGTTCAGCAATAAAGTGGTTGAATCCAACCTTTCAGTTCACTGTGGTAGGCATTCACATGCTGAAGATGGAAAACCTTCTCCCGTACATTTTGTCCCAGTCGGGATATTAAGGTTTTCAATACCAGCCCCAGATGATCAGCAACCAGGTCATGGTGTTTTGCCCACTGCCTCTCTCAGCCTTCTCTCTGGGAAGCGTTTCAGACAGCTTATCTACTTTAGAAATGAACAACCTGCCATCCAGTTGCATCAACATCCGTAAAGGTCAATAAGACACGAGTGTCATACTCGCGCGCTGGATACTTCTGATTCAACACACTGGCATTCATTTTCCCAAAACTCACACGATATAACTTGCCACGGTTTGAGCTCCCTTTTCCCAGATAAGATTTATCTGTGGCAAAGTGTAAATCGCTATAACGCTCACCCTGTTCAAAGCTATCTATCCAGTCTTCTATCTTGTTTTGGTATCCGCTCAACCCATAAGAAGAGTCAACCACAACCAAAATCTGCTGCGGGTTACCAGCATAATAGAAGTGAGCAGCAACAAGGCCACTCACCTGAATAAACACAGCGACACAGATTGGTAATAATTTACCCACAGTGTTTCCCGTTACATTTGTGCATTGAGCAGGTTACCGATCTGATAAGCTGCAGAACCAGTTGAAGATTCAGTGTAAGACGCTTCTACTAAGCCGGATATGGTTTTTAGATCTGAGGACTCAAAGCCGTAGGCGATACTATGTACTGGAATATTCAGCATCTGAACCACTTCATCAATATCATCCAGCAGTAAACCGTTTCGTGTTTCACCATCAGACAATACAAACACAGTCAGCTTATGTTCTGGGTGTGTTTTTGAGAAGTTCAACAACTCGTCAGCTGCAACCAAAATAGCATCGTTTGTTGCAGTTCCCCCTCCGGCACTCATGCGTTCGACAGAGCCAAGGAATTGCGACTTCTGCTGCAGGTCGAACTTGCGAATCGGCAGATCAACATTGACCTTTTCGTTGAAAGTAACCAACCCAATACTGTTGCGCGAAGAAACAAAATTAGCCGATTCATCCAGTGCAGCTTTTAAAGCACGCATGCGATCGCCATCCATCGAGCCAGACACATCTGCTACAAACACTGCAGCAATGGGTCGGCCTCCAGATTTTTTATCCTTCCATAGACGCTGTGCACTTGAGATTACTGAGCCATCATAGAGATTATAAGCAGCCTTATAATCAGTGCTTTTATTAAAGCCGTATTCTTTGGCAACATGTGCATTCCTTTTCACAAAGTCTGCAAAAGCCTGAAGAACCTGCCGTTCATCCTCATCAGCTTCAGCTGTAGCGTATATAGGTGAATCATGGCGAACCCCAAACGGAACAAACTCATAACCACCAAGGCCATTAGAGTTGATGAACGTTTGGTACTCCATAACAAATGCATCTAACACACCACTTCCAACGGTCGCTTCGCGCATCTGAAGGGTGTTCTGAGCAACGAAAGGTATTCCCCGCTGAAAAGCTTCAAATGCACTGGCAACATCAGGTGCCAGCATTTGCCTCTCATCCCCCTGGGCGAACGCATGCAGAACCGTAAGCAAGAAGTTCAGCCCTGTAGAGGATTGATATGGGTTGGTATAACCCATGGCAAACTGTCCACTTGTTACAGCGGTCAGAAGTTTTTGGATATCCAGCTTGCCGTTGGTTGTGATTTCATCAATTTTACTCGACTGAACAACGACACCTGCAGTATTTGGGGCAGTTTTATCTGCTATTTCAGATAATTCCACACCTTGGGACTGCAACATTTGTCCCCAAAGAGCATTTGAAGGTGAATAGCCATCCGGCATACTTTGTTCTGCCAACAGGAAAGATGCAGCTGCACCCGATGCAATCCTTCGAATCGCTACTTTACCGGTTTTACCATTGGGCAACCTGAAGCCCTGGCTATTAAATTTCCTTGCAAGATCGACATAGATACCATCGACACCATTACCAGCTTTTTCTGAACTGGTAAAAATTTCAACCGATTCAACTTGAGAGCTGTCCTGAGCAGTCACAGTCATCTTGTATTCGTTAATATCTGGCAGCAGCTCAAGTAAATTTGTTGTAGTCAGTTTAATATTAGCACGGTACTGATTTTCAATTCTGCTTGGCTGAATAGTAGTTTCAACTAACTCATTTAACTTGGTTTCAGCCTGATCAAAATTGCTTACACCATTAAATTCCGAGCACCCTGCTAGCAGTACCAACCCTAAAGATATCCCAATCTTTTTCTTCATTATTATCTCCCTCAACTTCACTTACTAAAGCTCTGAGCACGCTGCCCAAGGTCGCGCAAACGACTTAGGGCCTCCTGCAGTTCAAATGAGTCCGTATCCTGAATATTTGCTACCTGAACAGTGGTTTCATTTAATACCGTCAGTAGCTCCCGATTCTGTTTCACCAGCTCTTCTATCCGAATATTCTGACCTGTTAATAATGCCTGCCGACGTTGTAAAGCTTCACTTTCCAGAGCTTTAGCATCAACTTCCTCACTTTTTATCGTGTTAACAGACTGGGACGCGGCAAGGATGTCCTTCAGATTATTTATTGCCAAACGAAAGACACGGCTGGTTTCCGAACTGTAACTAGATAAGGTTATCGTTGTATCTCCGAGCTTGTGCTCAATAACCCGGCGATAGTCTTCAAGCATATTCATTAGGCGAGTAGCCTGCTTGGCAGCATCGGCCATATCTAAATCAGACAGTTGCCCATTAAGTAGCTTCACTTCGTCATACAATTTCTGCTCCCGGGCAACTTCATTTGCTATCAAAGCTGCTTGCTGCTCCTGTTGAGCAAATCCACCCAAAACATAAACGGCAATGGCTGCAATAACAGCAACAAGGCTAATTCCTGCATAGGCACTAAGCATTACCCAGCCTGTGGGAAACCAGATGTAATAGACAGCTATTGATATCAACGCTGTGATTGTAGCTATTAGAGTAATTCTTCCCATACGTCCCTCATTTACGGGAATTTCATTTAAAGCATTTTTATTATTCCCGACAAAGATAATGCCCTGCTCCACTGATTGAAAGCCTAATCATGATAAAACTGTCGTTTGTTGAGGTGTTTTATAAGTAAAATAAAATAATCTACTTTTCTTTGCTGTAATTTTAACGCCATAATCGATCTCATTATTAGAATAAGGCGTAAAGGAACCCGCCATGACGACGCAAGCTCGAGTTGCACAGGTTGCAACTATGACTCCAGAACAAATAGCAGCCGAAGTTGGTACAGTTGCACCGACTGCAATGACAGAAAACATTCCTGAAGAAGTGAAGCTAAAAGCGAAGGATATTCTGGAGCGCATCAAAAACGTCGACAACCGTGACATCGAAGCTAGAAACAATATCACTAATGAAGCGAAATCCTTTGGCACCGGAGTTCGCAAGAACATTTCTCACCAAAGTGATCTCCTTAATTCTCCAATAAAAGAGATTATGGGTAACTCTGGCGCAGACAGTGGGCTTAGCCATGATTTACTTTCATTAAGAAGCAAGGTTGAGGAAATCAACCCAAACAAGTTTGATTTTTCTGAAAGCAGTTTCCGCCGATTACTCAGCAAACTACCAGGCATTGGCACAAAATTGGAAACTTGGTGGTCTCAATATCAAAGTGTTTCTACTGTTATAAACGATATCTTGACCAACCTTGAGAAAGGTAAAAATGTTCTTGAAAAAGATAATGTCACCCTGAAAACAGATCGTGACAAATTAATGGAATTTACATGGCAATTGCAGGACCAACTACAAATCGCCATGTTGCTGGATTCAGAACTGGAAACATGGGCTGAATCACTGGAAGCGGCCCAGAAAAAATATATTCAAGAAGATATATTGTACTACCTGCGTCAGGAAGTGCAGGATATGCAATTGTCTCTAGGGGCTGCCAATCAAGCCATTCTGGTTTCCGATATTATTCGCCGCGCCAATGATGAGTTAATTCGTTCTACTGATCGCACACTCAATGTTTCTGCCAAGGCTCTACAAACGGCCGCTGCTCTTCAGGTTGCTCTGGTTCACCAGAAAAAGCAGATGGACGCAGTAAAAGCGACAAACGATATGACCGTTGATCTTCTCAAATCTACGGCAGAAAAAGCGAAAACCCAGGGTGTGAAGATCGTTAAGGATGCTAACGATGTATCTGGCATGATTGAGGGTCTTAAGCAGGCCTTCGGTGATACCATTGAAGCAATGGATATGCTTGATGCATATAAGCAGGAGGCTCTGCCTCAGATGCAAAGCAATGTTGAGTTGCTTGATGGGCTGAACAAGCAGATGAAACAGCAAGTCGAACGCATTGATAAAACGCTAGAGCCTGCATAAGAAACGTCTCTTTAGGACTTTCTAAAGGCCTGACAGTGAAAACTATCAGGCCCTTTTATTACCGCTGGTATTCCAGCAATTTAACGCCAATTATGCCTCTGGAGGAGTGCCTTCAGCGTTAGAGATAACAGCATCAATCTGTACCAACGCATCCATAGGAATATCAGAAACACCGATAACAGTTCTTGCAGGCAGATCCCCCTTAAAGAAGGTTGGGTAAATCTCGTTTACCGCATCCAGGTCAGCAATGCGCTTCAACTGAATGTTGATCTTAACGGCATCATCCATAACGTGGCCGATGCTCTCAACAATTGCCTGAATATTCTTCAGACATTGCTCTGCCTGTTCTTTTACACTGGCACCAACAACCTGATTAGTTTGCGCATCCAGGGGCAGCTGGGCAGCAATGTGGTTGTAATGCGAGAACGCAACAGTATGAGTGTGTAGAGCACACTTTGGTGCATTACCCGTGTTGTTTGCCTTGATCACAATACCGTGACGATCTTCAACTGCCTGTGGTGGGGTGCCATCACCGTGGGAAACAACCGCATCCATCTGTACCAGAGCGTCCATAGGCAGGCCTGAAGCTGCAACAATAGAGCGCGCCGGAACATAACCAACAGCTCGGGCAATCGCAGAATCCGGGAAGAAGGTTTTATAAGCTTCGTTTACGGCATCAATGTCAGCAGGGTTTCTGACGAAGATACCCATTTTCACAATATCGTCAAAAGGAACATCAATGCTTTCTAAAATAGCCTTGATATTTTTCAGACACTGCCTTGCCTGTTCTTTCACACCACCAGCTACTACGTTGCCGGTTTTAGGGTCTACAGGTAGCTGAGCAGAGATATTGTTGTAGTGAGAGAAAGCAACAGTCTGAGTGGAGAAAGGGCTTTGAGGCGCATTTGCAGTATTGCGAGCAACTTTTACCAGATCACAGGGAGCTTGTGGGTGAGTTCCTTCGCCGTTGGAAATCAGTGCATCCATTTGTACCAGAGCGCCATCCATAGGCAGCGCGGCAACAGCCAGTGCGGTACGCACAGGAGGGTAGCCCTGGAAGAAGGTTGCATAAACTTCTTCTACGGCGGCCAGATCAGCGATATTGGTCAGGAACACATTGATTTTAACAACATCAGCCATGATATGACCGACACTTTCTACGATGACTTTAATGTTTTCCAGACACTGCTTGGCTTGTTCTCGCACACCACCAGCAACAATAGAGCTGGTCTCAGGGTTTACAGGCAGCTGGGCTGAAAGATTGTTGTAATGAGAAAAGGCAACCGTCTGTGTAGAGTCAGAACTCAGGGGGGCATTTTCCGTGTTTCTGGAATTCTTGATGATTGTATCGCTCAAACCGATTCTCCTACGCGAGATACTACTTTCGGGATGCCTGGCTAAACTGACCATCTGCACAAGACATCTATGGTCTTACCAAGCTCTTAAAGGGGAGAAACGTTTTCTAGTCGTGCGGCTGCAAAGAGTCAAGCAAACGCCTATTGTCGTGTGATTTATTAAACCCATGTTTTGATTTTCATCATCATTAGGGAAGCTAATACCTTATAAATATTGTTTCTTTCCCGTGTACTATGGATTATTGAATTGTGCTATGGATTCTTGAATATTGTGCAAACCGTTCACCTTTCCCGCCCCAGCAAGCTCTAAGTTATACTCATTCAGCTCCACGAACCAAACTGCTACCATGCATTTGTTTACAAAATGAGCCGCTACCAATGAACCGTCGCAAAAAAGGCAATCAGATACTCAAGGCACGAGCCAAAAAGGCTAAAACCAAACTTGCCCCGAAAAATAAGGAGAGATACATAAGCAAAGCCGAGCGCGCTAAACTGGATGCCGAATCCAGCCCTGAAACTGTCTTACCATCAGATTAATGCTCGCTCTATAAATGCCTCTACAGAAAAGCATCGTGAATAATCGATGCTTGATGATAACTTCATACAAAGTGGCAAAAGGCTGCTTTGCACTCAGGCAAAAACAACAACCAGGGCTAGGGTTTCAAATAATCCGAAATAGTTTTTACCATCGCCTCACCGGCCCGGCGCCCTTCAATACCTTCAACCAATTTAACTTTCCGCCCTCCCATCATCGCAAATACAGCCATGTATTCGGTCTTGTCTCGATTTTGATTTTGGGAGCTCATAGTTGTTTTCAGGCTCAGTTGATCTTCAGAACTTAGAATTCCTTTTCGCTGGTAAAGCTGTCTGTCAAACAAAGTGCGTATTGTCCCCGAGTCGTGAACACAACTGATCGCGTTGTCATAATTGCCCAACTGGAAGAACATCTGGGTGTGCAACTATTACACCGCTCCACCAGAAAGCTCAGCCTGACAGAAGCAGGGGAACGCTGCTTTTCCAAAGCGGTTGATGCTCTTGCGGCAGCTCAGGAGGCAGAGGATTCGGTTTCAGAATTGCAGGGAAAGCCAAAAGGTTATTTAAAAACCCACAGCACACCAAAAAAAACCGACGATCTCTACAACCATTTCGGCAGGATGTGGCATCGGGCGATTAACAACATTTACGGCCAGTGAACATATTCGTTCTGGAAAACTTGTGCAGGTTTTACCTGACTACAAACTGCCATTACAAACCATGTATGCCGTTTTCCCGGAGCGTAAACATCTTCCTGCCAAGGTTCGGGTATTTATCGATTTTATTCTCGACAAAATTGGCAGAGACCAGCCCTATTGGGATGCTGGAATTATCAGCCAGTAACTGTTGGAAATCTCTTTATGGATCAGCAAAAGTCACCGTCGTAGTGCCAATATCATCGTATCGGTTCTTCTCTGCTGAAACATCGCTCAGATATTCAACAAACTCGATCTCATACCCTTCAGGCTCATAAAAATAAACATTCTTGCGGAAGGGATGATCTTTACGTAAATCCTGCTTTAGGTCGTACCCTTTTGCTAAAAGCCGTTCTACAAGTGCATCAATATCATCAACAGCAAACGCAATATGAGCCAGGCCGGTTGAATGCCCTTTAAGATCACGATTCTCGCCAATGGTATTGTCATTCAGGCTGAGATAGTAATCATCGTCGCCGACATGTACCCAGTGCCTCTCACGGCCATACCAGACATTCTCCCCTTTGCCCCGAACCCGCCATTCAGGGAAAGCAGTGAGAATGAAGTCCAGCGTCGACTCAAAATTTCTCACACATAAATTGACATGTTCTAGTCTGACCAAAACTCACCCCATTAGGATCACCCAGCATAGTGAAGTAAATATAGAGTGTTTTTTGAGCAAGACCTCAGTATTACCGTTGATAGGGTAATGGCCGATCGTATCTTTGAAAAATAATAATTTTTCCACCTACCGCAGTATGAGGCTTAAACGTTTTATATCTGAGGCATGACTGTTACAGTACCTGAAAACCTAATTACAATACTCTCTTATGAAAAAAACACTTGTTGCTTTAGCTCTCACTTCTGTTGTTGCCACTTCTGTTGTTGCCACGTCCGCTCAGGCTTCATTCTGGGATTCCTGGTTCAGCGAACCAACAAAAGAATCGATACCTGCTGCCGGTTCTACTCCGGAGGTTCAGGAGGTAGTAAAAACAACTGCAACTAGCACGATTCAAGATATAGCTGCTGGCCTTATTCCTGCCTTAACACAACAATTAGGAGTATCTGAAACCCAAGCCAGCGGTGGAATGGGAGCGTTGTTTCAGCTTGCCAAAGGCAACCTTACTGGCGATGACTTTTCACAACTCAGTCAGTCTATTCCTGACATGACCACATTATTGAATGCAGCCCCCAAACTCGACCCCAACAGTGTAGAGAGCCAACTGGGAGGCTGGTTAGCAAAAGCTGGCTCTGCCGGTGAAACATTAAATGATCTGGCTCAACTCAAGTCTCAGTTCGACACCCTCGGACTGGACGCGGCCATGATTAGCAAATTTGCTACAACTGCCATCAATTACTTGCAAAGCGATGAGGGCAAGCAAACAGCAGCGCTCCTTCAAAAAGGTCTGGGAGCACTGCTCGCTGGAGAATCCTGATATAGCGCAGCCCTGATTAAAGAAATCAGGGCTGCCTTTGGTTTCACCGCTTGTTCTTATTTATTGAGTAAATGGCAGACGCTAACAAATCAGTCATAATCGTGAGGCCGTGTTAAACCCATCGGAATCATTACCAAACATTCCGCGTCGAGCTCATGAAACCTGACACCTCAACAGCTATGGCTGAATTGATTGAACAAATCAGAGCCAACATTCCCTTTGGTTTAACTGAAGCTCAGCTATGCCAGGGAACCTGTTCTGGCTGCTCTAAAAAGCTTCTGGATTATCTTGATCAAACACTGGATGAACACAGCCAGAGTCTGGCAAATAGTGAAATACCAACGTTAGGAGATGTCAGAAAACTGGGAAAGCTGGCCGTAAAAATTCACAACGTTCTACAAAAGAATGGCTTAGTTTAAGAGTTTCAGGCTTCCCCTTCCACATATGTTATATTATAACACTCCACAAGAAATGTACCTTTCATGTTTGCCATTCAAACCATAGTTGGCGGTGAGTAGTTATTGATGAGCACTGCTGTCCGGTTAAAAAAATCGAGAAAGGCGTGAGATGCCTGTCTTTAGTGGTTTGCGGTAAAATAGCGGTTGTCGAGACAGCTATTTCACAAAACAAAAAAGACAGACATGAAGCATCATAACAGCGTTTTCCAACAGTTACTCAAAACAATCCCACGTCACCAGTTTCAGAAGGTCGTTGATCGCCACAACGGGGATCATCGCATCAGAACTCTGTCATGCTGGACTCAGCTCGTTGCTATGATGTTTGCTCAACTGGCCAGCCGGGTTTCCATTCGGGATCTGGTTGAGAATTTTAATACCTGCCACAACCACCATTACCATTTGGGTGTCTCTCGCATAAAGCGTTCTTCATTGTCAGATGCTAACAGCACCCGGGCGGTTGGCATTTTCTCAGAAACCTTTTTCTTTCTATTGCAAAAGGTCAGAAGCCATTTACCTCGGGGAGCGGCCAGTGACATGGTGCGTCTGATTGATTCCACGACCATTGACTTAAATTTGAACCAGTTTGAGTGGGCGCATTTCCGAAAAACCAAAGGCGGCATAAAGCTTCATACGGTGTATGACCCGAAGGCAGATACACCCACTTTTTTCGAACTGACCACCGCCAAGAGAAATGACTGTAAAACGGCTCAGAACCTTC
>NZ_CAMZOG010000110.1 GCF_947331445.1 Parendozoicomonas sp. Alg238-R29
AAAAGCCGTCGGAGAATGCCAGTGAAAAGTCAGGAACAATCAGAAAAATTCCCGTCATGGTGGCCTGCGACCGTCAGCAACATGTAACCGATGCCGTTCTCGAACATGTGAGTAACGATGAACTCTTCACGCAACTGGCAGGACGGATTTTACCAGGCAGCACCCTGTGCACGGATGCTCATCTGTCCCATGAAAAACTGGCAGACCAACTCAACGTGACGCTGAAAGAGCTGGTCACTACGGCAGGCCAGTATGTGCGAGAGGAGGTTTATCACATTCAAACGGTCAATGCTTATCACAGTGAGCTCAAACGTTGGATCAATGGTTTTTTCAAAGGCGTAGCAACGAAATATTTATCGCGCTATCTGGGCTGGAAACGATTTTTAAAGACACATATCTTCTCGGAAGAGAGTTTGTTAGATCAGGAGGCATCTCATTGGCTTAACCCACATTTATTGTGAACAGAGCCGACTGGACTCTACCAGCGCAAGACTTTATGGCAGAGATAGCCTGGGGAAAAATACTGAACGGGGAAACCTGACAGTGTCTCTTTCTTATTTAAACAAATGAAACCAGCAAATCGCTTCTTGAGGGACGAGACTATAGATAAAGACTATAGATAAAACTGTGTTTCTTCCTATATTGAAACCTATTCTAGGTTGAGGTAGGCAAACATGGATATCAAGCATCTTGAAGCCTTCGCTAAAGAAGCTGCCAAATCCATCAAAACTGAAAGTGATCTAAACGACCTCCGGCAGATGCTCACTAAAGTCATCTTGGAAACTGCGCTCAATGCTGAGTTAGACGACCATCTCTGTTAGGATAAAAACAGCCACAGCCACACAGGCGCAAGCGTAATGGCTCCACCTCTGTTAACACAAGTAACTGTATTTGTCGTTCCAGCCGATTTTCCTGCTGGGCCTTTTTCAGTTGGCTCATCAGTTTTTCCAGGCTCAGGAACATAATCCAGTGACCGGCCTCGGCGGCTTTCACTGTTAAAGCAATGGCCAGGTGAGTTTTCCCCACTCCGGGAGGTCTAAGCAGCACAACATTTTCTGCTCGCTCTACGAAGCCTAACCCCGACAGCTCGCGGGTAACTTTTCGGTCAATGCTGGGCTGGAACTCGTAATCAAACTGCTCTGGGTGATGTTGTCTACAGTATTCAGGGTCATCAACTCTCGGGACTTCACTCCTTCAAGAGTGAGAATGCTATCCGAAAGCCGCTGAAGATTTTTCAGAGACTGTGGGTTATAGATTCCCTGTGCCGATGGATTCACAACCCTGCCCACAATCATGTCATACATGGAAAACTGCTGTTTTACCCGGTTATCGCGGCCTTCCTTCATGGGTGGATTGAATTCGTTCGGCCACCAAGACATTTTCCACACAACCGCAGGAAGTAAGGGCATCATCTACAATCCCCTTAAGGTCTATGGTTTTGGAACTGCGGAAAGAACCATCGGAAGTGATACCCACTTCACATTCGCTATCGTTAATACGGGTAGCCAAAGCAGTAGCCGAAAAACCTGCAAATACAACTGAATGTATAGCGCCAATTCGGGATCATGGGAAGGTAAATGCATACACGATCCCCTCCCACTTTTTCAATCCCCATACCCTTCAACACATTGGCGAATTGACAAACCCTTTTGTGCAGTTGACGGTAGGTAATGTGCTCTCTGGGGCATTGGGATCGTTGGACTCAAAGAGGATAGCGGTTTTATCGCCTCGATGAGTTAAATGGCGATCGATACAGTTTTCGGTAATGTTCAACTGTGCTCCTTCGAACCAAGACACTTCGGGTTTAGAAAAATCTCAGGAAAGCACTTTATTCCATTTGCGCTTCCATTGAAAATGCTCTTCGGCAATCTCTTCCCAAAAGATTCCGGGATTGTTCACTCTTTTTCGATATACCTGAAAATATTCTTCTAGATTTTTGATGTGGTATTGGCTCATAACGGGACAAAACTATTTTTTCGAAAATTACGAATTTTAAAAGGTTCTGGAAATGACAATTGTTAGTAAAAGCAGTGCTGTTTACAAATCCAATTTCATAAGGTAATCCCGTTGAAGTTCGTCCCCCAATACGAAAAGATGGATACCATCTTTGTAGAACCCCATTTTTTCATAAAAGGCAATGGCCTTGGTGTTTTTGTCCCAAACTCCCAACCAAATCTGCGGGAAGTTTTTTTTCTTGGTTACCTCAATAGCCTTGGATAATAAAGTAGCTCCGTATCCTTTGCCATGTTCTTCGGGTAAGACATAGATACGTTCAATTTCCATAGTGTTGGGGAATTTGGATTCAGTTTGGGTACTCCCTTCGTTTAGTTTTATGTAACCAATAATTTCTTCGCCACGAACTGCAAAAAAGTAATGCATCTCAGGATGGGAAAGTTCTTTTTTAATCTTCTCAGCATTAAAATACGTTGCTACATAATCCCGCATATTCTCAGGGGTATTATATGCAGCATAGGTATGCCTAAAGGTTTCTGAAGCAATACGACAAAGCGTTTCTATTTCTGAAAGTGCTACAGGGCGTATGTCGATTTGTGAAATACTCATAGTTGTTAAAGACAGTTTAGGTAGCAAGAATCAGTTTTTCCAAAAGATCACCCACAAAGTAGGAAACCAGTGCAGCAATAGCCCCTAAAGTTAAAGTTTCCAGAACCCCTTTCCATATTTTGGTTTCGGTAACGTAGGTTTTTAGAAAACCAATAAACATAAAGCCAATACCCGTAAAGGTGGATGCCCGTAAAGATGGAGGTAAGCAAGAAACGGTTGGCATTAATAGGTTGAAAGTAGTCCCAGACATATACAGTTAAGGGTATTAAACCAATAAGGATAAAGGCAATATAAGTGACCAATCCCATTTTAAAGGGTGATTTGGTTTCCTCGATCATGTTCAGTTCTTCCTTCATCATCACATCTACCCAATGATCCCGATAGGCTGTAATAACCTGTACCTGTTCCAACAATTCTCCTTCGAATCCTTTGGCAGCATAGATCTGGAATGTCCGGGCCGGGTCATCTTCCCGCAGCATATTTTCCGGGTCAGTATCTATGCTCAACAGGGAGATCATAGCGGTACAGGTGACTACCAGAAACAGCATAATCGCGTAAACCTTACGAGGATGATTCAGGCTTAGACGAAGCAGGTACTTGATGATGAGTTGCGACATTCTTTCATTAGTGCTTTCTAATGTTCAGTGGGCATAGATGAAAAAGTGCCACTAGACTCAAAAAATCATAACAAGAGTCTGAAGCATGGATGCTCCCGTTAAACCTGTTTTGTTTCCCCGCTTTTATCGCAAGTTCTCCTGCATTGGTGCTGCGTGTGAGAACAACTGCTGCCATGACTGGTGCATCTCTTTAGATAAAAAAACCTGGCAGGCTTATGAACAACATTCGGATAAGCAGCTGGCAGAATTATTACGTCATTCGATCACTATTCCCGATGAGCCAACGGCAATGGACTACCGCCGAATGACTCTGTCGGAGAATGGTGTGTGCCCGGCGTACCGGGAAAGCGATGGTTTGTGTGACATTCATG
Organism: Parendozoicomonas sp. Alg238-R29; assembly: GCF_947331445.1. Lineage (GTDB taxonomy): Bacteria > Pseudomonadota > Gammaproteobacteria > Pseudomonadales > Endozoicomonadaceae > Sansalvadorimonas. The sequence goes on from NZ_CAMZOG010000110.1 coordinate 3,551, forward strand.
ATCGGCTGGGAGAAAAACTGCTGTCGGAAACCTGCAAAACATACCCACGCAGATTAACTCAAACCCCCGAGGCTCTTGAACCAAGCCTTGCGATTTCCTGTCCTGAAGCGGCACGTCTAATTCTTCTCGACCCCGCTGCAATGGATAGGCAGGAAGATCTGTTGATTACTACAGACTTTACTCCTACAGCGGTTATGGAAGGACCACCACCTTATTTCCAGAGGTTTCGGGAAACAGCCCTTACGGTGGTGTCGGAACTAAACCTTTCCCCCGATGAGCAGTTGTTCCGCTTGGGTTTATTGTTCAACTTTGTTGCAACCAGCCAGCAAGCAGGAGAAAACCCTGAGCAGGTGCTCAGTTCTTTTGGTGTTATGAGCCAAAGTGGCGCCTTCTCAAATATGTACAACAACCTGCCCGAAGGTTTGATTGTTCAGGCTGAAGTTTTAAAGCACTTATTGTTGGTGCCTTCATTCTGGAAAATTAATAGTGTGCTGGCTGATATTCATCAACAGTTTGTGGATACTTTGAATCGGGATTATGCGGTTGATGGCCATGTGGACTTATTTCAGGTGATAGCTACCGGTTACCGGAACAACTTTACTCCGGTTTGTGAAACTCATGGTTATGCCTTAACCAATTTCTTTAAACATTGGATTTACTCGTCAGATATTTGCCATCTATCGGGTGATGAGTTGATGAAGAAATACTCAGGGTTTCTGCTTCAGTACAGTATTATTCGTTCTTACCTCTCGGTGTTGAGTTCGGAGGGTGATCATGAAAAGCTGTTAGTGAACGTTGTTCATGCGCTTTCCCGTGGATTTGATCACCACCCCCCATTTCTGGAAAAGCTGTTAGCTTACCTTGGTGTTTCGGGAATTGGTCACCCCATACAGATGATGGGATTGCTTAAGCTGGAGCAATCCCAAGGGGAAATTCAAGAGGTTTCCTGAATGCTACTCATTGAGCTGTGCAGGTAATGTTGGTGTGTTTTGCATACTAATGATTTGCCACGCTTTGTCTGTATCAGATTTGTTCAATACTGTCGTAAACAGCCCTGTGGTTGGTTTCTGTGGATCATAGTCCGCCAGGGTAAGCTTTGGGTCATGATTGGAGAACTGGTATCGCGTAACCACAATGACGGTATTTGCAGGGTTTCCATAAGCTGACCACTTCACCAACTTCGATGACAGCGAGACACTGGCCAGCAGGTGATCACCCGCTTTAGGAGAGAATACTTTTTTATGACGTGCGAGATTTTTCTCTTTTCCCCAGTACAGTCGGCCAGACTGGTTTACAAAGTTACTGCTGTCGGCAACATTTTCTGTGACCAGAGCAGCATCCTGCTGTTGAAAACCTTCGTTCTGGCGGGAAATCAATACTTCTATTGCCAGTCTGTCTGCATCACTCAACGCTGCTGAAAGGTTATCCTTTCTTTCCGCTGCCAACTGAAATTCGCCTGCATAAACGCTATGTGTTGCCCACAGTAAAGAAGCCGCCAGCATGAGTTTTGTTATTACCTGCATGTGTGTATATCCCTGTTTTAATTGTTGTCGTTAGAATAGTTGAAATCGTGACTCTTTGTTTATTAGTATGTTCTAATGTATTGCATTAGCCTTTTCTAATGTTTTTTAGTGTGGTACCGAAAGAGGTGGATTATGTCTGTTAATAAAACGATTTCTGTTACATCTCACATGGGGCAGGGTTTCCGAATCGAAGGGCAGCTGGGTTCCCATACTGCGGTTATCGACCAGCCCAAAGCTGTTGGCGGGAATAATGAAGGGCCAACGCCTCTGGAATATTTCCTGTTTTCTCTGGGAGGGTGTGTCGCCAGTATCGGCCGCATTATGGCGAAACAGCAGAAGATTGCTTTACGTGGAATGTCTGTAATTGTTGAGGCGGGCTTGAATACTGCAGGGCTGGCAGGAAAATCAACGGATGACCGTGTTGGTTTCCAGAATTTTACTGTGAATGCCGAGATTGACGCAGATATGACTTTGCAGGAAAAGCAGGCTTTTCTGGATGCTGTATGCGCTCGCTGCCCGGTGCATGACAATATTGCCAAAACCTCTGTAGTTGAGCACACTGCTGTTGAGCAAACTGTTATCGCGTAAAGCAGAGTAAATATGGCTGAAAAGGTCGATATCGATATTCATACCATGCGGGCCAAAGCCCGCAATGTGGTTCCCCTGTTAAAAATGATCAGTAACGAAAACCGGTTATTGATCCTTTGCCATTTGGGCAAAGGGGAAATGTCTGTCACGGAATTGAATGAACGGTTCGACCTCAGCCAGTCTGCACTATCCCAGCATCTTGCCAAATTGCGTCAGGATGGCTTGGTGAAAACCCGCCGTGACTCCCAAATAATCTATTACTCTCTTGCCAGCCCAGAGGCTGCCCGGTTAATTGAGTTTCTTCATGGGGAGTTCTGTTAACATTCGGTTTCAATACCTCACTTTCATTAGAATTATCCCTGCTATCCTCAATTCGATTGATTTAGCGGGGGATATTTATGGCCATCATAAAAAAAGCAGGTCATATTTTGGGTTCTGGTAACACTACCGGTATGGAGTTACGCTGCGAGTGAAGAGGAATGGCCACATTCTGAATCATTAGATGCCATTGTCGCAGCTCCTGATTCCCACAAAGTTTTACTGGAAAATGATGAAGTCAGGGTTTTGAGGGTGGTTATCGAACCGGGCGTAAAAGAACCTGTTCACACCCATAGAGCCTCCAGTGTGATGATCGTTGATAAACCTGCTCAGATTAAATATTACGGTGAAAATGGTGACGTTCTGTTTATCACCAAACCGACAGAGGGCAAGCAGCACCAAAAACCACAATGGCTTGAGCCGGAAGGTTTGCACAGTGTTGAGAATATAGATACCAAGCCCTACAAAGCCTATCGAATTGAGCTGAAGCAATGATTATCTTGAGCTGATTTTTCAAGGCATAGAACCCAAAAAAATTCACTATAAGCTCACAAAACCTGTACTTGCCTGTATAGCGTGGCAAACTTGTGCCCAAACCATAATTGAGCAGCACCTGAGGGGAACAGGACAAGGGGCTGCTTTGTCTATTTGACCTTCATGGGAGAGTGAGCCAATGAGTGCAGAAATCATCAGCGGTACCCAGATGCGCAAGGAAATCCTTGCAGAGCTGGAGCGCGAAGTTGTAGAAATGAAGGAAAAGTATGGTAAAGGCCCAGGCCTGGTAACCATTCTTGTTGGTGAGAACCCTGCCTCTATTAGTTACGTGACTTTGAAAGTAAAAACGGCTCTTAATCTGGGTTTCCATGAGATTCAGGACAATCAGGCTGAAGACATTTCTGAAGAAGATCTGCTGGCCCTGATTGAGAAGTACAACAACGACCCAGACATTCACGGCATTCTGGTTCAGTTACCTCTGCCCAAGCATATCAATGAAGATGCCGTAATTACTGCCATTAGCCCAGATAAAGACGTTGACGGTTTCCACCCGGTAAACTTGGGTAAGATGGTGATTGGTGGCGATCAGGTACGTTACCTGCCTTGTACTCCTGCTGGTATTCAGGAAATGATTGTTCGCTCCGGTACCGAAACTTCTGGCGCGGAAGTTGTGGTTGTTGGTCGTTCCAATATTGTTGGTAAGCCAATTTCCGTCATGATGGGTCAGAAAGGCCCAGGCGCGAACAGCACTGTAACCATGGTTCATACCCGTACTCAGGATCTGGCTTCTCACTGCAAGCGTGCAGATATCCTGATTGTGGCAGCTGGCGTTCCCGGCCTGGTTAAACCTGAGTGGATCAAAAAAGGTGCAACCGTTATTGATGTGGGTGTTAACCGTGTGGGTGTTAACGAAGAAACCGGCAAAGCCATTTTGAGCGGTGACGTAGACTACGAAGAAGCCCGCAAGGTTGCTGGAAAAATCACTCCAGTTCCCGGCGGTGTTGGCCCCATGACTATTACCATGCTGATGAAAAATACTGTGAAGTCAGCCTGGTGGCATTTGGGAAATGCTAAATAACTTTATGTCAGCAGAACCTGATAAAACAGCCTGAAGTGTTGACTTCGGGCTGTTTTATTTCATTTTCCGCAGTCAAAGCCCACCCAAAGCATATATCTACTCTGGACATCTATTTTTCGTGTGCCTTCTATAGGTTGCGTCGTTCTTGCTCGGCAGGAAAGTTTCTCCAGTCTGTGCGACCTTTGTTTGAAATTCTTATTAAAAGCTTTACAGGAGTGATGAAAGTGTCCAAGCCTTTGGTTGTTATTACAGGTGCAAGTTCTGGTATTGGTATTGGTGAAGACTTCCATCGACGGTGCCATTGCTCCGAAGGATATTGCTGACAGCATCAGTTTTGTGTATCAGATGCCTCTGGTTATCAGCGCTACTCGTCAGCAGTCCTGATCAGTTGTAGAAAAGTTGTGTATGAGAAAGGAGGCCATAAAGATATGGCCTCCTTTCTTGTTTTTGGTGTCTTTGGAAGGTTTATCGAGGCAGGTATCGTCTGGCTATTCGCTTCTTCTGGATTTTGTTTTGCAATCCAGCAAACCCATAAAAAATGCAGAGGCGACAAAGGTCAGATGCATAATGACATTCCACATCAATTTGTCGTTGGGAATATTCTGGGCATCCATAAACACTTTCAATAACTGGATCGATGAAATCGCAACGATTGAGGCGGCAACTTTGGCTTTCAGGGAGCTGGTGTCCATCTTGCCCAGCCAGCTGAGTTTTTCTGTGCCTTCGTCTATATCAAGCCTGGAAACAAAGTTTTCATAGCCGGAATACATCACCATTACAATCAGGCCCGCAACGAGCGAAACATCAATCAGTGAAAGAACCTTGAGGATAACTTCGCTTTCCTCCAGAGTCAGAATATTAATGAGCAGGTAAGCCACGCTCTGAAAAAAGCTGATAACCAGAGAAACTAAAACCAAGGCCAGTCCGAGATACATTGGTGCCAGAAGCCACCTTGCCGAGTACATCAAACGCTCAACGATCCTTTCCATATATGCAGACCAGTATTACCTCATGGGAATATCGTCTGAAACTAACCATTGCCGTGAAGTAAATCAAGGCTTTTCAGAGATGAAAAATAACGGTACAGTGATTTCAAGACGACTGGTCAGATATGAATTATGGCAAGACCGAGACGAAGTGAAAGTACACGACAAGAACTCCTTGAATTAGGCGTGGAGCTGTTGTCGGTTAATGGTTACAACGGCACAGGGCTGAAGCAGATTCTGGATGCTGCTGGTGTACCAAAAGGTTCTTTTTATAACTATTTCGCCAGTAAAGAAGCCTACGCAGCAGAAATTATAGAATTTTACATGGGTAACCTATTAAGGATGTTCGATATGGTTATTGATAACCATACCGGCTCTCCGGTGCAGGTTATCCGTTTTGCTTACCGTAATATGATTACTCATTTGGAAGAAGGCAGTTGTCGTAAAGGTTGCCTGATGGGCAATATGGTGGCAGAGATAGCCTCTAGTAGCGAATTGTGCCGAGAAGTTATGTGCACAATGTATAAAGGGTGGCGGGAACGTTTCACCCTGCTTCTGGAAAAAGGCCAGCAACAGGGTGAAGTCAGAAACGATATGCCAGCTGAAACCATGACAGATCTTTTCTGGCAACAGTGGGAAGGGGCTTTGTTAAGAATGCAACTGGAAGGATCAACAGCGGTATTGGAAGACAGCCTTGAACTCACCCTGGACAGATTGTTCAGACCATAACATTGAGAAAGTGTGGAACCGGGTTTAACCCGGTTTTTTTGAATACGGTAATAAGACGACCGGTCTAGTAATAAGGTGTTTATTATGACAAAAACTACATTGAACACACCACTGGAGCTGAAAGGCGGTGTCACAATCCGCAATCGCTTTTTTAAATCGGCTATGAGTGAACAATTGGGGGATGACAATCATAACCCTCGTATGGGGCTGGCAACTGTTTACAAACGCTGGGCGGATGGTGGTATTGGTTTGAATGTTTCCGGCAATATCATGATTGATCGCAGTGCACTGGGTGAACCCAAGAATGTTGTGCTGGATGAAAAGAGTGACTTGGAAGCATTTCGCCGCTGGACATCAGCAGCGACGACTGGAGGCGCGCATTTCTGGGCGCAGCTCAATCATCCGGGCAAGCAGATTCCCGCTCTGCTCAGCAAGGAACCCGTCGCACCTTCAGCTATTGCTCTTGGTCACGGTCTTGAAAAAGCATTCAATAAACCCAGAGCTTTGACTGAAAAGGAAATTCTCGGAATTATTCGTCGTTTTGCCACTGCTGCGAAGTTGGCTAAGGAATCTGGCTTTACAGGTGTACAGATTCACGGAGCACACGGTTATCTGGTGAGTCAGTTCAATTCTGCCCGCCACAACCAGCGCACAGATCAGTGGGGCGGCACTATGGAAAACCGCATGCGCTTTGTACTTGAAGTTTATAAGGCCATTCGTGAGCAGGTTGGTGATGATTTTCCTGTTGGCATCAAGTTGAATTCTGCTGACTTTATGAAAGGCGGTTTTACGGAAGAGGAGTCCATGCAGGTTGTGAAGGCTCTTGCAGAAGCGGGCATTGACCTGATTGAGATTTCCGGGGGTACTTACGAAAACCCTTCAATGATGGGTTCCCAAAAAGGTGTAAAAGAAAGTACGCGCAGAAGAGAGGCCTATTTTCTCGCCTATGCAGAGCAGGTTCGCCAGCTGGTGGATACGCCTTTGGTTGTTACCGGTGGTTTCCGAAGTTCAGAAGGTATGCAAGAAGCACTGGATTCTGGCGCAACGGATATGATTGGGTTGGCAAGGCCTCTGGCTTTTGAGCCTGATATGCCGAATAAAGCGATGAACAATGCAGACTACACAATTGAGCTTAAGGAGCCGAGCACTGGCTTCAAAGGTATAGATCAGATGTTTGTACTGGGGTTGGTGTGGTATGAGCAGCAGATTCATCTGATGGCGGAAGGAAAATCTCCCAAAGCCAACCTTTCGGCTTGGAGTACTGTCTGGTTTAGCCTGATGGGTATGGGCAAGCATGCTATAAAGAAACGCCGTGCTTAACCACGCAGTTACACGGTAACAAGTTTTTTGGAACGGTTTTTCGGAACAGTTTTTCGGAACAGCTACGAACCCAAACAGTCTCAATTAATCATGCGACGCAGCGTATGGCGACTTTTAGCGCCACCCGAAGGGCAATGCTGAGTTCGATGTCTAATTGAGCCCCCAGGTTGGTGACAATCTGGTTGATAGAAAGCCTGAGCCTGGACTCAGGCTTTCTTACGGGCAGACAAAACCACAAACTTGTTGTCGCTTGCGAAAGTCTGGCAGTTGCCGAAGAGGCGTTTCAATTTTGTGTGATAGCCAAGGTGGCGGTTTCCAATGATTCGCAACTCCCCCCCCTTTTTTAACACGTCATAGGATTGCTGAAACATACGCCAGGCAATATGATCGCCGACAGTATTTCCCTGATGGAATGGTGGGTTGCAGACAATAATATTCGCGGAATCTTTAGGGAATCCGGTCAGGCAATCATTGGTTGTAAACTGTGCCCGGTCATCCAAACCATTGGCCAGCCATGAACCTTCAGCAGACTGAACAGACATATAGGATTCATCGACAAAGTGAATATGGCCCTGTGAATTGCAACGGGCAATATGAACCCCCAGTGCGCCATTGCCACAGCCAAGATCAATGATTGTAGCGTCCTGCTGAGCTTCAGGCAGATGTTGCAGAAAGAAACGAGTGCCAATATCCAGCTTCTGTCGTGAAAATACACCGGCATGGTTCACCAGTTTCATCCCATTGTGCTCAATGGTTCTGGGAAAGGGCGAGTCAGTGTTCTTAATCTGCTTATTCACAGTGGCAAAGATTAACCGGGCTTTCTTTCTGGCCAGAGATGTTGTGGTTGGCCCAAAGTGTTTTTCAAACAGTTCCAGTGTTGAAGTATGAATATGCTTGGCCATATCGCTGGCAATCACCATGGTGCCATCGGGGACCGCCTTGCGTAATACCCGCAACTGTTCTTCCAATAAGCAGGTATTGTGGGGCAGTTTCATACACACAACTAAAGGGGAAAATTCCAGAGGTTCGGTCGATGGAAGATTCCTCACACCTGTTATGTCTGTCCCATTGAGCTTGGCATTGTGTTTGATAGATTCGTGGGCAAGCCAGGAATTACTCCAGCACGTTGGCTGATGCTGAGCCAGTGCCAGAGTCAGGGCGCCAAAATTGTCGTTAATCACCAGAACTTTGCCAGTGTGCTCAGAACCAAGATTCAGTTCTGCCAGATGATTAAGAAGGTACTCATCGGCCGCATCCCAGGCGCGCAGGGTTTCTTTATTACGTACGGGCAGGCGCTGAAGCTGAAAAGCACCAAAGGGACTGGTCAAGGTTTCCATAACAAATGGCCGGAGAGGAAAGGGCGGCGATTGTTGCTGATCTCGGACAATATCTCAACCGCAAGGTTTAGGACTTGTTGCAATTGACAGTGAAGCGCTTAAGATGTAGAAGTGTGATTACCGAGGGAAACTGACGGGCTAATTACCAAGGGACTTTGTCGTTCCAGCATAACAGCCCGTTCCTATC
>NZ_CAMZOG010000111.1 GCF_947331445.1 Parendozoicomonas sp. Alg238-R29
CAAACGTTGGATTAATGGTTTTTTCAAAGGCGTAGCAACGAAATATTTATCGCGCTATCTGGGCTGGAAACGATTTTTAAAGACACATATCTTCTCGGAAGAGAGTTTGTTAGATCAGGAAGCATCCCATTGGCTCAACCCACATTTATTGTGAACAGAGCCCACAAATTTAACAGAGCAGAACAACATCGCACATTTCTATTTAATCTGTAGATGTCGCGATAACGCTCATCTGCGTGTAATATTCGCATCATAATAAGGATATTACCCTTCTGAGGTGAAACCATGCGTTACTTGTTAGCAATCCTTCTGCCACCTTTGGCAGTTTTCCTGTGTGGAAAGCCGGTTCAAGGCATTCTTAATATCATCTTGACCCTGCTTTTCTGGGTTCCCGGTATTGTTCATGCGCTGTTTGTTGTGAACTCCCATTTAGCTGATAAACGCAACCAGGAACTCATCAAGGCGATAAAAGAAAAAGACGGAAACTAAGCCATGAATATTTCACAACATGTACGATGCACCCTGGCAGTATCGGCAATCCTCCTTATAACCGGCTGTCAAAGCGCCTATTACAACGCAATGGAAAAGGTGGGTGTTCATAAACGGGACATTATGATTGATCGCATTGAAGACACTCAAAGCGCTCAGGAAGAAGCACAGGAGCAGTTCAAATCAGCTCTCGATCAGTTTCGTACAGTTGTGAACTTTGACGGCGGTGACCTGGAAGACCTTTATGACAAACTGAATGGAGAATATGAGGACAGCCTGTCTGCCGCAGAAAACGTTCGTGGTCGTATTTCTGCAGTAAAAGATGTTTCCGAAGCTCTGTTCGATGAGTGGGAAGACGAACTGGATCTTTACACCAGCTCTTCACTGAAACAGGCCAGTGCCCTCAAGCTTAAGGATACCCGTCGCCAGTACGAACGAATGGTGGCAAGTCTTAAGAAATCCGAAGCCCGTATGCAACCGGTATTAAATGCCTTTCAGGATCAAGTGCTCTACTTGAAACATAATCTCAATGCCCGGGCGGTTTCTGCATTGAGAGGGGAATTCAATAACATTAAATCTGATATTAATCGCCTGATTAGTGATATGCAGCGTTCGATTAACGAGTCTCGCAAGTTTCTTGATGCGTTGAAACAAGACTGAAAGTAAAACGGCGACTCCCTCCTGGTCGCCGTTAAAAACCCACCTCTACATCTAACTATCAATCATCAAAGGTAGTGTCCTGCTGTGACTTCGGTGTATTCAACAAAGCTTCAAGCTTAGCAATTTTAGCTTTAAACTCTTCGGGCGACTCCGTTCTCTGAAGGGCTGGGCGAATACTGGAAACACCCAAAAAGTGTCGTTTGTAAGCAAGCATTAACTGCCCTCTCACTCGCTTATCAGTAATACAGTCCTTGGTGTACTGAATAGCATCATGGGCAGCATAACGCTTGAGAGTTTTCAAACGCTCAGGATCAACGGGCACACCGCCCTCGGCCATTTCGTAACGAGTATCCAACTCCCTATTGAGTGTATCTTGATACTCTTCGAGCTGTACCAAGTTACCTTGCAGGGCCCGAACCATGGCAGTGTCACGCATATCAGGCGTTTCTGTACTATCTACATTTTTTTTGGCAATCTCTTGCATGGCCTCATTAAAGTGCTGCACGGTACCCGTCACCCCAGTATTGTCACCACCAAACAAAATCAAGCGGCTCTGCCAGTCCTGACGCCATTTTTTATGCCCGCCATTAACAGCAAAAGCCTCGTCTCTTTTGAAGACCTCCAGGTTTTCCGCACGAGTCCGTTCCTTTTGCTCAACACTTTGTCCTTTCCTACTTTCTGCTTCATGAAACGCTCTACCTTCAGCCTTTGCCTTAGCAGTTTCAAGTGCATGAACGTTGGCAGGGTTCTTAACGAACGCGAGCATATTCTCAAAATATTGTGCCTTTTTGCTTGCATCTCCATGGGAGGCAATCAATTCAAGCTCATCTGTGGTGAGTTCTTTACCTTCCATTATTTTTTTCTGAACCTGGATAACCCGCCTATCCAGTCGCACAAAGTGCATTGGGGTATCTTCAGCATTGCGCTTAAAGGTTTGAAAAGCATTGACCACAGAAACTTTTAGTCCACGCCAAAAGTATTTCACCTTGCCAACAAGGTTATTGTGAAACAACTTCGCTTCCAGTGTTCCCAACGCATTTTTCGCATTAGGAAAACGATCACCCAGTACTTCTCCTAGCCAGCTCATCGGATACCTCTCCCTGATAACTCCGAAACAACCGCCCTACTTCCATCAGCTCAAATCAGCAATAGGCCCAGGCAGCCCGAAATACCATCACCATAGATAGACATAACACCCCGAGCAAATGACAGGAAAGAATGCGACAGAACCTATAACAGCAAATGAAAATGGAGAACCGACACATGAAAAAGCGTCAGTTTGTACAAATAAAACACTGACGCTTTTTTCTGAAGAGATGAAACAAGAAACGTTAAAAAGTCAGATTTCTGCCGATTGAAACTCTTTGGCTACAGTCGCTCCGTAAATCGTAAAGCCATTGCCTCTAGCCAGTTCTTCACAGTGGCCAAAAGCTTCTTCTATTAACGGCCGGTACTTCAGAAAATTGTTAGCAACGATACGTAGCTGACCGCCCTTACCAAGATGGCTGTGGCACTTTTGAAGAAATTGCTCTGTTACATCGTAGCGGGTTTTTATCCCTTCATGAAAAGGAGGATTGGAGACAATCCAGTCATACTTTCCTTTCAGGTTATTTAAGCCATGACTGGCTATAACTTTACCTTCCAGCCGATTAGCCGCCAAGGTTCTACGGGCAGACTCCAGTGCCATGGCATCGGTATCCAGAAGGGTGGGGCGACAGCGTTTATGCCTTGCCGCAAACCAGCTGCCAATAACACCAGCACCACAACCAAAGTCCAGCAGTTGACCGCGAACATTTTCTTTCGACAATGCTTCCAGCAACAATCTAGTCCCAACATCCAGACGACCATGACTGAACACACCGGGCAGCGTTGCCACATCAATAATCGTGCCAGCAACCTCAACAGAGAAGTGCGATTCTTTTATCTCAGAGGCCGGTGCTCTGAAAGAGTCATCAGGCTGAAGGCTAAGCATCCCGGAATGACAACCACTTGCAACAGAATCAACTGCCCCCCACTTTGTCAGCTTTTTCCTCCAGGATTTAATACCGGTTCCATTCTCACCAACCAGCCATAAAGTACCATTTTCAGACAGCCTGGGGCATAGCTGAGACATCATCGCTTCTACAAGTGGTCGGCTTTTTTGCAGATAGAAAACAATAGAATCATAAGCGCCTTTAAGACTGGATAGATCATAACTGTAAGCAACACGATCAGCAGGAAGATTTCGGCTGGCGATCTGCTCAGCTTCTGAGACAGTAGTAAACACACTGATTTCTGTATCCGAAAGCTCATTGCCAAGCTCAGATATCACACTGTCGGAGGGAGGCATGACCAGAAGCAGGCGGCTTACTGCCAGCTCATCACAGTTACGCAACATCAGTCGGGAAGGGTTAGTCAGGCTGCTCATTATGCATACCGCAGAAAAAGGCGTTTATACCCCAGAGACCTGATTTCGTCTACTCGGCAGGTGAAAGTGATCAACAATTATTTATAATTTCAACTAATTATGTATAAAGCCCTATCCACTTCGAAACGGCCAATAACTATACTCCCCCCTAATTTCAATAAATTCAGGACAGCTGATCCTTATGTCTCAGAAAACCATTCTGGTCGGAATCGCAGGAGCCTCCGCTTCAGGAAAAAGCCTGCTGGCAGAGACTCTGGTAAAGGAGTTTCCCCGAGAGCATTTGTGCGTTATTTCTGAGGATTCTTACTACAAAGACCAAACCCATCTGTCCATGAGCGAACGGGTTAAAACCAACTACGATCACCCGGAATCTATGGACCACGACCTGCTGTTAAAACATCTGGAAGCGCTGAAAGCAGGTCAGCCGATTGAAGTACCAATTTACGATTACAGCGAGCACAACCGTACGCGGGAAAGCCGTCGTATAGAGCCATCTAAAGTCATTATCTTTGAAGGTATTCTGCTGTTTGTAAATCCTGCAATCCGTGAAATGTTTGATCTGCGTTTCTACATGGATACACCACTGGACATTTGCCTGACCCGCCGACTGCAGCGCGACATTATCAACCGCGGGAGAGATATGGAGTCAGTCATCAACCAGTATATGGAAACTGTTCGCCCTATGTTCCTGCAGTTTATTGAGCCTTCTCGCCAGCATGCCGATCTTATCATCCCTCGCGGTGGCAAAAACCAGATTGCTATCGACCTGATCAAAACCAAAATCCATTCTTTGGTTAACTGATCTTTCTGACATCAGCGCTATATATAAAACGCCCTCGCCGTCACTGGCAAGGGCGTTTTTTTATGCGCGAAACCCACGACTCCCAGCTGGATGGTTCTTCGTCTGATTATCTTTAGAAAGAAACCACTCTTTACCAAAACCAACAATGTATCGAACACATATTTACAGCCCCACAGAATTACTGGATACTTAATCGGTATAAGCGGCTGAAACCCGCACCCACCTCACTGGTTGTTTTTTCAACTGCTTGTACACTTTCTTTATATCTTTTTTTTAGGGCCAGACAGGCTTAAGCATCGTTATGCGCATAGAAAGTGATATCAAACTCGGTTTCAAAGACGTTCTGTTCCGCCCCAAGCGCTCTACCCTGCGCAGCCGCTCCCAAGTCTCGTTACAACGCACCTTCCGTTTTATGCACTCTGGCCGTGAATGGACTGGTGTACCTGTTATCGCAGCCAATATGGATACTGTGGGCACGTTTGAAATAGCCAAGGCCCTTGCCGAGCATGACATGCTCACAGCTCTTCACAAGCATTACACAGAACAGGAATGGGACACCTTCCTGAAAGACGCAGACGAAGACATTTATAACCGTATCATGGTCAGCTCAGGCACCTCTGACAAAGACTTCGCCAAACTGACCAGCCTGCTTGAGCGCCACCCCAAGCTCTACTTTATCTGCATTGATGTTGCCAACGGCTATTCCGAACACTTCGTCAGCTTTGTCACCAGAGTCCGTCAGGCATTCCCAGACAAAGTCATTATTGCCGGCAACGTAGTAACCGGCGAAATGGTTGAAGAACTGCTTCTCGGCGGTGCGGATGTTGTTAAGGTCGGCATCGGCCCAGGCTCTGTATGCACGACTCGTGTTAAGACTGGCGTTGGTTACCCACAACTGTCTGCCATTATTGAATGCGCCGATGCTGCTCACGGCTTAAGCGGCCAGATCATCGGCGATGGTGGCTGCACCTGTGCTGGAGACGTTTCCAAAGGTTTTGGTGGCGGCGCCGACTTTATGATGCTGGGGGGCATGCTGGCGGGTCACGATGAATCCGGTGGTGAAATCGTTGAAGAAAACGGTAAAACATTTAAACAGTTTTACGGTATGAGCTCATCCACCGCTATGGATAAGCACTCCGGTGGCGTTGCGGGGTACCGTGCGTCTGAAGGTAAAACTGTGAAAGTTCCTTACCGTGGCCCCGTCGTTAACACCGTTCAGGATATTCTGGGTGGCGTTCGCTCCACCTGCACTTATGTGGGTGCAGCGCAATTAAAAGAGCTGACCAAGCGCACCACCTTTATTCGGGTACAGGAACAGGAAAACCGTATTTTTAACGGTTAACAACGTTCTCTCCCGAAAAATAAAATGCCCACTCAAGTGGGCGTTTTATTATCAGTAAATGGCATGAATACCACGTTCAAGAAAAATACGCTGCAGGCGCTGCATCAACTCTTCTGATGGCGGCTTCACCTCATCCAGCTCATACTCATCTTTCAACATGTCCCATTTGTGTTTTCCAAGCGAGTGATAGGGCAGCAGCTCAACTTTCTCAACATTCTTCATAGGCTTCACAAAATCAGCCAGCTGAACAGCGTATTCCTCTTTCGTAGTGTAACCTTCAACAACAACGTATCTCACCCACGTTGCTTTATTTACATCTTGAAGATACTGCGCAAAATTCAGAACCCGGTCGTTTTTCGTCCAGGTCAGCTTCTGGTGTAAATCATTATCCATATGCTTGATATCAAGCAGCACTAGATCTGTGGCATCCATCAAATCCGCCATCGCCGGACTGATGCCTTTTACATAACCATTGGTATCCAAGCAGGTATGAATACCTTCTTTACGGCATGCGCGAAACAGTTCAGTCACAAACTCCGGCTGCAAAGTGGGTTGCCCACCGGACACTGTTATGCCGCCGGTTAGAAAATGCTTAACCGAGATAATCTTCTGCATAAGATCATCCACCGTTACCATTTCACCTTCTTTCAGGCTCCAGGTATCACGGTTATGGCAGTAACGACAGCGCATAACACAGCCCTGCATAAACACAACAAAGCGAATACCCGGCCCATCAACAGTGCCAAAAGAATCAGTGGAATGGATACGGCCCAGCATGACAACTCCAGAAACATGCGTTCAGAAAGCGCGAATCTATACTATAAAGAAAAATTCTCATGACTGATGCGCGCAATACTACGAAAAGGCGGCCATGCTACTCTCTGAATCTGACCATAACAACCTTTCAGTTCGAGGATGAATATAGCAAGTAAAGGGCTATTTAATCATGGGCATTAATAGATAAAAAAAATGATAGAAGGCGACATTTGACCAATAATTACGCATTCGCTGCGTGGGAGCAGATAGATATGTCAATGTGGGAATTTCGACCGCCCTTCGCCTTCTGAGCTTTAGGTAGTGTTACCTATGTTTGCTCTGCAAAGCATTGTCTAGTATTCGGCGCCATAAACACTTCAAAAGTTACAGGACGTCATCCTCCGGAGGACGAAATGAGCAAATACCTCTACTCGACCGTTTATGAGGAATTCACTGGTTTGAAACCCCCCGAGCCTACCGATAATAAACAACGCCGAAAGCGTGGTTATGGACACCCCTACCGCATGCGATTAAACATGCAGGAAGAGACGGAAGCCAAGCAGAAAAAACCTGAACGCCGCAATCAGTTTGGTCAGCCAATCAATAGTGTCCGAAAAGGTCGTGACGAACAGCCACAGCAAAGCAGAGAGCTGCCTCCTCAGTTCAATGCCGCACGTCCGCAGCGAGAAGAAAGGCGAGAACCGAGACAAAACATCAGCAACAACCAGGGCATAAATAACGAAGCTCCTGTTCTGAGCATGCCGACAGAGCATAAAAGCTCCAGCTCTGCGCCAAAGGTGACTTACAAGAAGCGTCGGCAGTTCACTCTGGAAAAAATTGAGAACGTGACCACTGAGCTTAAGGATTCATCGTCTGATTAAGACTTAATGAACGACTGGAATAAAGTCCGTTCATTCCTGATAACCCAGCCCGTTATCAGCCAGATATAAAAAAGGCCCAGCTTGATTTCAAGCTGGGCCTTTTCATTTCAGTGGCGAAGATTACAGTACAGACACGTACTTAATCATCACACCAGCAGCAACAGCAGAACCAATAACACCAGCCACGTTTGGCCCCATAGCGTGCATCAGCAGGAAGTTATGAGGGTTCGCCTCAAGACCAACCTTGTTGGACACCCGTGCGGCCATAGGCACAGCAGAAACACCTGCCGAACCAATCAGCGGATTGATCTTCTGCTTGCTGAACACGTTCATCAACTTGGCCATCAAAACACCAGCAGCAGTACCGATACCGAAAGCCACAATACCCAGAGACAAAATACCCAGGGTTTCTGGATTCAGGAACTTGTCCGCCACCAGCTTGGACCCAACAGAGAGCCCCAGAAAGATGGTTACAATATTAATCAGAGCGTTCTGAGCAGTATCAGACAGGCGATCGACAACACCACACTCACGCATCAGGTTACCAAAGCAGAACATGCCCAGCAGTGGCGCAGCGTCTGGCAGTAACAGCGCTACCAGCACCAGCAACACCAGCGGGAAGCTAATCTTCTCCAACTTGGAAACATGGCGCAACTGAACCATCTCAATGGCACGCTCTTTCTCAGTGGTCAGCGCCTTCATAATGGGCGGCTGAATCATTGGTACCAGAGCCATATAGGAGTAGGCAGATACAGCAATTGCACCCAGCAACTCAGGAGCCAGAACACTGGACACATAGATTGCAGTCGGACCATCCGCGCCACCGATAATACCGATAGCAGCCGCCTGGGCAACAGAGAAGTCCATTATGCCCAGAGAGGTCATACCCACAGCTCCCAGAACGGTCGCGAAGATACCAAACTGTGCAGCAGCACCCAGGAACAGCGTACGCGGGTTAGCCAGCAGTGGACCGAAATCGGTCATGGCACCTACACCCATGAATATCAGCAGAGGAGCAACAGTGCTGCCAATAGCCACAGAGTAGAAGTTATACAACATGCCATTGTTATAACTCAGATCTGCAGCTAACTGTTCAGCAGCTGTCTGCGCTGCAGCCGGAGCGCTGTAGTACACATCAAGAATCTGCTTATAGCTCTCAAATTGTGAACCCAACACTGCCGCCAACTGATCCAGCTGAGCCGCCGTACCCACATGAGCCAACTGCTCAACTGCGCTATAAGCCAAACCAGCAGCAGGGATATTGGCAAGAATGCCACCAAAACCAATCGGCACCAGCAGCAGTGGTTCAAAGTTTTTGCGAATGGCCAGATACAACAACAGGAAACCAATGGCGATCATAATCGCCGAATTGATATCCAAGTTGTACAGGCCGGACCCTTCCCAAAGGGCTATTACCTTATCCATAACAGCCTCCTTAAGCGAGCGCGATAAGCTCGTCGCCAACAACCACGGAATCGCCTTCCTTCACGGTGACACTGGCTACAGTACCGGCCTTAGGAGCGCGCACTTCGGTTTCCATCTTCATGGCTTCAAGAATTACAACAACATCGCCTTCCTGAACCTGCTGACCTGGCTGAACATTCACCTTCCAGATATTACCAGCGAGAGGGGCAGGAAGAGGATCGCCTCCACCGGCAGGAACAGCTGCTGGTGCACCGGCAGCCGCAGGAGATGCTGAAACCGCCTTGATACCGGATACATCACCGCCATCGCTGACTTCGACAACATACTCGGTACCGCTAACGTTAACAGTGTAAACCTCTGGCTTACCACTGTCTTTAGCGACCATCTCCTGACCTGTTGGTACAGGCTCAAAAGCATCTGGGTTGCCACGGTTCTCGAGGAACTTGTAACCGATCTGGGGGAAGAGTGCGACAGTCAGGACATCATCAATAGCACTATCGGCCAAAGTAATACCCTTGGCTTTCGCCTCGGCCTTCACTTCTGCTTCCAGCTTGTCCATCTCAGGCTCAATCAGATCAGCCGGACGACAGGTAATAGGTTCTGAGCCATCCAGTACACGAGCTTGCAGTTCTGCGTTCATGGCAGAAGGCGCTGCGCCGTATTCACCTTTCAGAATGCCCTGCGTTTCCTTAGATATACTCTTGTAGCGCTCGCCAGTCAGAACATTCAAGACAGACTGGGTACCAACAATCTGGGATGTTGGCGTGACTAGAGGAATAAAACCAAGATCTTCGCGAACCCTTGGAATTTCCTTTAGTACTTCGTCAAACTTGTCTGCAGCGCCCTGCTCCTTCAGCTGGCTCTCCATGTTAGTCAGCATGCCACCAGGCACCTGAGCCACCAGAATACGGGAATCGACTCCGCGCAGCGCACCTTCAAACTTGGCGTACTTTTTCCGTACCTCACGGAAATAAGCGGCAACTTCTTCAATCTTTTCGATATTCAGACCGGTATCACGTTCTGATCCCTGAAGGGCAGCAACAATTGACTCGGTGGGTGAATGTCCGTAGGTCATAGACATAGAAGAAATTGCAGTATCAACACGGTCAACGCCAGCTTCGATCGCTTTCAACAGGGTCATGGAAGAAAGACCAGCTGTCGCATGACAGTGAAGCTGTATTTCAAGATTGGTTTCCTTCTTCAAGCGAGAAACCAGCTCAAAAGCATCATAAGGGTTAAGGATACCGGCCATATCTTTGATACACAGAGAATCTGCGTCCAGATCTTCAATCTGCTTGGCCAGATCAATCCAGTTGTCCAGTGTATGTACAGGGCTGGTCGTGAAAGACAAAGTACCCTGAGCATGTGCGCCCTGCTTCTTCACAGCTTTCATAGCCTGCTGCAGGTTGCGTGGATCGTTCATGGCATCAAATACCCGGAACACATCCATGCCGTTAGCAACAGCGCGCTCTACAAACTTATCCACGACATCGTCCGCATAATGACGGTAGCCCAGCAGATTCTGACCACGCAGCAACATCTGCTGCTTGGTTTTCGGCATAGCTTTCTTCAGTTCACGCAGACGTTCCCATGGGTCTTCCCCAAGGAATCGAATGCAACTGTCGAATGTGGCACCACCCCAGCTTTCCAGAGACCAGTAACCAATCTCATCAAGCTTCTCTGCAATAGGAAGCATATCATCCAGGCGCAAACGGGTAGCAAACAGCGACTGGTGTGCGTCGCGTAATACGACATCGGTAATGCCCAGCGGCGCTTTATTAACGGTCATCCTTTCATTTCCCCCAGATAGAAAATACAGAAACTGGCAGTTATTGGCGGCGTGCGCGATGCTGGCTGATAGCTTCGCCAATCACTGCGAGCAGAACCGGGTCTGCAGCAGGATTTGTGGCACCAGCACTTGGTGCTGCAGCTCTGCGGGGAGCTGGTGCAGCGTCCTCCGGAGCAATGGCCAACACAACTTTTGACATCAAACTGGTGGCAAAGACCAGGACGGTCAGAAAGATAAAGACAAAGCCCATGCCGAACATCATCAGCGACAGGCCTTCATTTATGAGTTCTGCTTGGGACATGGCACACCCTGTTATGGTTTTTTCTGCCTATCTGACCGAGACGATAGTCTTCTGGCCGACAGCTGTATTGGAGTTATGGGTTATAAGTCCGGGGGCTATTGTACCCAAATAGCTATATGGCGCAATCCCAGACGTACAAACCACTGATCTTGTACACTATTTATGCTCATTTCTTACCTCGATTATGCTCATTTCTCACCTCCGAAAGACAAAGGTCAATTGTCGTGTGAGCTTTCTTCTACACTGGATGGCTTTCTTTCCTGGGAGAGCATTCGGCATGACTGAGCCGCATAATGAAGTCAGTGCAAACGCAGAAGCTCTTCCTTTTAAAGATGCCAGTTGTGACGCAGCCATTTCTACATTTGGTGTCATGTTCACAGGCCACCCGGAGCAGGCTGCACACGAGCTCAGTCGTGTATACAAACCCGGCAGGCGCCTTGTATTAACAACCAGGGATGCAAATCCAAGTGAATATATTGGTCAGTTTTTTGCTCTGTTCAGCAAGTACCGGGACTCGCCTCCACCACAACCATCACCTCTGGAGTGGAGACACCTTACCCGAATTTATGATGTGTTTAACCAATACTTTTATATCCGCTACCAAAGCAGCTTCGGATTGCGGATGGATCGCAGCTACCTGCTGATTCACGGCACTCGTTATTAATCATGAGTGTCGCATCATGAAACTTCACGCTTTACTGACTTCTGAACTGGGTTTATTTGTCGGCATTGCTGCCTCTGTCTTTTTCTATACGCTGGCTGGCCATTCGCTTGCCTCAAAATCCTCACCCTGGATGAGCGCCCTGCTTTTCTCTATTTTGGGCTCTTTCGCAGGTTGGCTGATCATTTCTGAGCCTCCTGTCGAATTTTCAGATACAGATATTCAAGATCGTTATAG
>NZ_CAMZOG010000112.1 GCF_947331445.1 Parendozoicomonas sp. Alg238-R29
GGCACATTCCAATACACGACTGGGTACTAGCGCTGTTAGGCAGCTTTGCTGCCGCATATATTTATATTTTCTACAGTGCTCTTTCCGATCGCCCTGGTGCCCCCATCACAACCGACATTGTTTTTGCAGTCACAGGAATCCTTCTGCTTCTGGAAGCAACCCGTCGGGCTCTTGGGCCACCGTTGATGGTTGTTGCCGGTGTATTTCTTCTGTACACCTTTGCTGGCCCTTACATGCCTGATGTGATTGCCCACAAGGGGGCCAGCCTGAATAAAGCCATGTCTCACTTCTGGCTGACGACAGAAGGTGTTTTCGGTGTTGCGCTGGGTGTTTCTACAAACTTTGTATTCCTGTTTGTATTGTTTGGTGCCTTACTGGAACAGGCTGGTGCAGGTCAATATTTCATTCGCCTGTCTTTTTCTTTGCTCGGGCATTTGAAGGGTGGGCCTGCAAAAGCTGCGGTTGTGTCTTCCGGTCTGAGTGGTGTGATTTCCGGTTCCAGTATTGCCAACGTGGTAACAACGGGAACTTTCACCATTCCGTTGATGAAGCGTGTTGGATTCCCCGCAACCAAAGCTGGCGCTATTGAAGTGGCTGCTTCAACCAATGGGCAGCTGACACCTCCGATTATGGGAGCTGCCGCGTTCCTGATGGTGGAATATGTAGGTATCCCCTATATCGACGTTATCAAACATGCCATTCTGCCCGCCGCTATTTCCTATATTGCCCTTTTCTATATTGTGCACTTGGAAGCTGTGAAGGCTGGAATGCAGGGCATGCCACGAGAACGCAACCTAAGCCGGGCGGAATGGCTGCTGGTGTTTATGGGCGGCTTTCTGACGATGTGCCTTGTAGGTGCTCTGGTGTACTTTGGTATTGGCTGGATAAAAGATGTTGCCGGAGACGCATCACTCTGGGTTATCGGGCTGCTTGTCTCTGCAACATATATTCTTTTGTTGTGGCTGGCCGCCAAATTCCCTGACCGTCATGATGACCATGAACTTATGATCGCTCCCCGAATCCGTACAACGGCTTTAAGCGGTTTGCACTTCCTTCTGCCCGTTGTCGTATTGATCTGGTGTATTGGCAAAGAGCGCTTGTCCCCTGGACTCTCTGCTTTCTGGGCAACGATGTTTATGATCATCATTATTCTGACTCAACACCCTATCCTGCGTTTCTTCAGTGGTACGTCAGATCTCATGACGGGTGTGCGCCAGGGCATGACCGATCTGTTTAACGGCATGGTTTCCGGTTCCCGCAACATGATCGGCATCGGTGTTGCGACAGCAGCAGCCGGAATTGTTGTTGGTACTGTTACCCTCACCGGTATCGGCCAAGTGATGACCGAGTTTGTTGAGCTGGTGTCCGGTGGAAGCGTTCTGTTAATGCTGATATTTACAGCAATCATCAGCCTGATCCTGGGTATGGGGCTACCAACAACAGCCAACTATATTGTTGTTTCCAGTCTTATGGCTCCGGTTATTGTCAGCCTGGGTGCCTCTCACGGTTTGATTGTTCCGCTGATTGCTGTACATCTGTTCGTGTTCTATTTTGGCATACTGGCGGATGATACGCCGCCGGTTGGTTTGGCAGCCTACGCGGCGGCGGCGATTGCCAAAGGCAACCCGATACAGACCGGTATTCAGGGTTTTACCTACGATATCCGAACCGCCATTTTGCCATTCATGTTTATCTTCAACACCCAGTTACTGCTGATTGATATAGGTAGTGTCTGGGAACTGTTGCTGACTATATTCAGCGCTCTTGGTGCCATGCTTGTGTTCGCTGCCGCAACTCAGGGCTTCTGGCTAACCAAGACCAAATGGTATGAAACTATTGGTTTACTGCTGATCGCCTTTACCTTGTTCCGCCCAGGCTTCTGGTGGGATATGGCGTGGCCAGAATATGAGCAACATTCTGGCAGTGCTATTTCTCAGCAGGTGATGACTGTGGCTCCCGGTGAAGATATGCGTTTACGGGTAGCAGGTGAAGATTTCTCAGGTAAGTATCAGGAAAAGACCGTTCTTCTTGCCGTAGGTGAGGAAACAACTGGCGAAGACCGGCTGTTCAACATGGGACTGGAGCTGATCACCAACGACGATGGCAAGACCATTGTTGACAATATCGGCTTCGCCAGCCCCGCCGAGAAAGCCGGTATCGACTTCGACTGGGAAATTCTCAGCATTGAGACAATCAACGACCGACCACCGCGTCAGCTCATGTTTATCCCCGCGCTTCTGCTATTGCTTGGTATCGCAC
The DNA here is from genome assembly GCF_947331445.1 of Parendozoicomonas sp. Alg238-R29. GTDB lineage: Bacteria > Pseudomonadota > Gammaproteobacteria > Pseudomonadales > Endozoicomonadaceae > Sansalvadorimonas. Next base: position 2,260 of record NZ_CAMZOG010000112.1, read on the forward strand.
TGATGCAAAAGCGCAGGAAGAGCCAAACAGCTTAACGGTTCTCGGAAGCGATAATATCCAGACGACAGACAGTGGAGTCTCCCTCCACTGTCAGTCTGGGAGTAACAACAACCCCCTGACTTAACGCCCCTTTACCCACTTCAATACGGTGTTGATTCTGGTAATCCTTACAGGGGAATATTGAGCTGATCAGCGTAAGGTTCACAGCAATCCACTCCCCCATAACAACTGACTGAACCCCAATATCTCCGGAAAATACCCGTGTGCTAACACTGGATGTCATATCGACCGGCTTGTCATAAACAAGCATGAAGCCTTTCAGGCGAGCTTCCTGAGCTTCACTCATGTTGAGATAAATAGGCATGGTTTTCGGAGGGAGAGATCCATCCGCCCGAACCAGACTTCCCAGAAACATAAAACAGAGGACAAACCCACACAGGGCAAACATATATGGATGGCGCACTTCCCTTTCCATGGCAACTCCTCGACGTCATTCTGCCACTTTCTTTGCCATTGCCGGAGACTGCGCTACACCGGTCAAGTATTAATGACACCGCTCTCCAGAACGGTCTACTTCTAATGTAGACGGCATTTTCCTTACGTAAACCCCAGGCTTGCATCCAGAGTGAGCGATAGCAGGCAAACTGCTGATGACATTGAAAATATTGACTCATCCACCATTTGCTTCCGCTCTCTCCACAGGTATTCTCAACACCATCCGGGACAGGTACCAAAATCATGACAATGAAAACTATCCGTCAGCATGAGCACGGTGATATTGATCAGCTCAAACTGGAAGCCGTTGAGATTCCCACCCCGTCCGCCGGGCAGATTCTCGTAAAACTGCATGCGGCGGGAGTGAACCCTGTGGATACCTATATCCGTGCTGGCACTAACGGTTATACCGCCCAGATGCCCCATACGCCGGGAATTGATGGCGCAGGCACTATTGAAGCCCTCGGCGACACCGGCCATCATCACTTTCAGGTTGGTGACAGGGTTTACATCACTGGCAGCCTGACAGGTTCCAGTGCTGAATACACCCTCTGTGAAACAGCCCAGGTTTACCCACTACCGGACAATACCAGTTTTATCGAAGGAGCTTGTGTCGGCATTCCCTGCGCAACAGCTTGGCGGGCACTGTTTCAACGTGGGCAGGCTCAACCCGGAGAAACCCTGCTGGTTCATGGTGCCAGCGGTGGTGTTGGCCTGGCAGCCGTGCAACTGTCCGTGGCTGCAGGATTAACTGTGATAGGAACGGCCAGCACGGAAGCTGGTCGGCAACTTATTAAAGACCAGGGTGCCCAGCTTGTTTTGGATCATAACGATGACAACCATATTGAGGATCTGCTGGAGTGGACTCACGGTCGAGGAGTCAATATTGCTCTGGAAATGCTCGCCAATGTCAATCTTGGGCATGATCTCAGCGCCCTCAGTTCAGGCGGGCGGGTTGTAGTAGTTGGCAGCAAAGGAACTGTCACCATAAACCCGAGAGATTTGATGAAACGAGATGCTGATATCCGAGGAATGTCTCTGTTTAATACCAGTCCGGCCGAGATGAAAGCCGTTCATTCTGCCCTTTATGCCGGTCTGGCCAGTGGCAGCCTGAAACCTTCAATTGCCAGAACCTTTTCTCTGGTAGAACTGGGCGAAGCTCACACGACCGTTCTAAAGCCCGGGTCAACGGGCAATATTGTGATAACCATAAATGAATAAGCACATACTCACAGGCCTTCTCTTTTTATGCAGTGGAACTATTATCTGGCTGATCACGCCCTATATGATTTCCAGCATTGGTTTTCTGGCAGCCTGTTGCACCACATTCTCTTTTATCCCTCAGGTTCTGCATACCCTCAGAACCCGTGACACATCAGGCATTTCCCTGAAAATGTACTTGATGTTTGTTTTTGGGGTTATGTGCTGGCTGATCTATGGACTGCACATACAAGACACCCCTGTAGTGCTGGCCAATGCTGTCACGCTTATGCTGGCTGGAATCGTGTTAGCCTTGAAGCTTCAGGAAAAGAAGCCAGCTGCAGTAGAGAACGAAGTGGAAACAGAAGTTACCCAAAAAGATCGAGCTGCCTGATAGTCTCTTTAGGTTTAAGGTCATGGAGCCGAACACCGGCTCCCAATAGACGCACACTTTTTCGCCCTCTCCCCCAAGCCTTTTTCATCAGCCTTCTAAAGGCCTGCTCTTTGAAGGGCTCTTTATCACTCAGGGCACAGGGTTCTTCCATGGTGGTCTGAGTAAAATCCCCAAACTTTACTTTTACAAATCTCTTGGTAATAGCGTATTCATTGTGAATTTTTTCATAGCGTTCAGCCAGTTCAGCCAGCAGCTCAGAAACCTTATCTAACACTGCAAAATCATCGAGAAGATCTTCATCGTAGGTATGTTCTACAGACAGAGACTTACGACGATGACTGGTTACAACCGGGCGATTATCAATGCCTCTGGAGAGTTGGTACAACCGCTCACCAAACACACCAAAACGTTTGCAAAGTTCTGCCTGTTCCCAACTCCGAACATCAGCGCAGGTTTCAATGCCTAACTTAGCCAGTCGCTTAGAAGTTGCCTTACCCACACCAAATATTTTTTTTACCGGAAGCCCGGCAACAAACTCATCCACCCCAGCCGGGGTTATAACTTGTATGCCATCAGGTTTGTTCCAGTCGCTGGCAACCTTCGCCAGAAACTTATTGGGAGCCACTCCGGCAGAAACTGTTATACCAATATCGTCTTTCACCCGCCTGCGGATTTCCTGAGCCATCAGGGTGGCACTTCCACAACACATTCCGCCCTCGGTTACATCGAGAAAAGCTTCATCTAAAGAAAGAGGTTCAATCAGATCGGTATAGTCAGAAAAAATTTCATGGAGCTGACGGGATATCTGCCGGTAAAGATCAAAACGCGGTTTAAGAATGTTCAGCGTGGGGCAAAGACGAATAGCATACGCTGATGCCATTGCAGAATGCACACCGTAATCCCTCGCCTCATAATTACAGGTAGCAATCACACCTCGCCTCTCGGGCGATCCACCAACAGCTACGGGAGTTCCCTGCAGTCGGGGGTTTTCCCGTATTTCAACAGCCGCATAGAAGCAGTCACAATCCACATGAATAATTTTACGTTGTGGCTGGCTGCTGTTCTTTTGGCCAGATGAAGATAACACGTTAAAGATTTCCTGCACGGTTTTCTGATGACGATTCCATTCTACCGGTCTTCATGATCTCCCACATTTCCCGATTTTAAAACAGAGACCGGACGCTCCGGATTATTTATGCGCATTACTGTATTTGATACTCCTGTTGTCTGTCAGCTACTCAGCGTCCTTGCTTGGCTAGTTCTCAAACTGACTGGCTGGAAAGTTAAAAGACAGAAACCTGTAACCCGGCGTTTTGTGATGATTGGTGCTCCGCATACCAGCAACTGGGATTTTGTCATCTTCATGGGTGTTGCCCTGCAGATGCGCATGCCGATGTTCTGGCTGGGGAAAAGTTCTCTGTTCAAAGGCCCAATGGGGCCCATCATGCGCTACCTCGGTGGCATCCCTGTACACCGTGAGCGCAACAGTAATCTGGTGAACCAGGCCGCTGCTGCATTCTGCTGCCACAAGCGCTTTGTTTTGGCTCTGGCTCCTGAAGGTACCCGGTCCCATGTGACCAAATGGAAAACAGGGTTCTGGCACATTGCCCAGGAAGCAAAGGTTCCTGTAATTCCCGCCTATGTGGACTTTTCCCAAAAACTGGCCGGGATTGGTCCAGCCTATAAACTCACAGGGGATAAACAGCAGGATATCGCCAATCTGCAGGCGTTTTATGCCCCTTACAAAGGGAAAATCCCTCAGCAACAACCTACTCTGGTCGCAAATTTCAAGACCGGCACCCACTGAGAGCAGAAAAGGCTATAGTCGGAGGAGATTGCTTTTCAGGGAAGAGAAGTCCAATGGATACCAGAGTTATCATTGCTGAAGACCACCCCTTATTCCGGGCTGCTCTGCAGACGGCCGTGAACCAGGCTCTGCATTCTTCGCCAGACGTTACCGAAGCCGACACAATTGACTCCCTTCAGGATGCTCTGGAAAACAAGCAGAGCCCTGATCTGGTATTGCTCGATCTGAACATGCCAGGAGCTCATGGTTTTTCCGGCCTGCTTTATATCCGCGGCCAGTACCCCAAGGTGCCGGTGGTGGTGATTTCCGCCCAGGATGATGAAGTCGTCATCCGCAAAGCTCTTGGTTATGGCGCTGCCGGGTTCATCCCAAAATCTTCATCCATGTCGATGATCAAAGAAGCTATTCAAAACGTGATGAAGGGTGAGAACTGGATCCCTGACAACATCGATATGTCTAAAGATTTTGAGCTGGGAAAAAGCGATCTTGAAGAGAAGATTACTACCCTCACGCCTCAACAGTTCCGGGTTCTGGGCATGATTGGCGAAGGCATGCTGAACAAACAGATTGCCTGGGAACTCAATATTTCCGAAGCCACTATCAAAGCTCACGTAACAGCCATTTTTCGGAAGCTGGGTGTTCGCAATAGAACTCAGGCGGTTATCGCGCTGAAACAGCTTGAGCTTGATGAGCCCAATTCTAATGAATCTGGTTCAGAAGCCAGCCCCGAATAATTCTCACATTTCCTGAATATTGCGCTGCATGCTGCCCTTGCTGCGCAAAACCTCCGTGTTATGATCCTGAGCTACAGAATAAGTACAGGTTTCGGTAATGCCTTCTCGTCTCAGAATACACACCCTGTTTTTATCTTTACTTTTCTGTACCGGACAAGCATCTGCTATCTGGGAATACGAGACCTTCAAGAGTGGTTCACTGCAACACTTGGTAGCTGTTTCTGGCACTCAGAAAAACGGCAGGGAGCTGGAAGTTTTCTGCAGCTCCGAAGATTCCCGCCCGACCCTCGCGCTCTACCTTCCGAACCAGCGATACCGCATACGGGAACAGGTTGAAGTTAAGGTGAGAGTTGATCAGGAGCGCACCTGGACGCTCGTCGCCTCAAGGCACGCCATGGCCATTACTTCTTCGTACATTCCAAAGGAACTGATCACTGACTTTGCCTCTGGCAATAACGTCCAGGTAGTTTTTCCACTGTCTGAGAAAAAAACCGGCAGCGAAACCTTTCCTTTGAACCGGTCAGCCAAAGCCCTGGCTGGAATAGTTAGCAGCTGCAAATAAGATTACTGATAAGCCCGATACAGATAGAAGTTGCCGCAATTTCCAACCTGCCCCTCTATAGAATCGATTCCGGGAGGAAACATCCATACATCCCAAGCTTTCAGTGGCGCAGGAAAACCTGAGAATCGGGATGCACTGAACCATTCAAAATTGGTTTCAGGGTTGAACTGAAGCTTGCCAGAAAATGGATCAAAGTTAATGTATCCACCATAGAAGCCATCCTGAGGTGGATATCCACGTATGGTTCGAATTCTTAACACATAACGGGCATCATCATAGATGTTGACATCCAAGTTCATTCGTCTGTGCCCGCAGCCAGTGAAATATCCTGTCCAGTGAGTCTCTCTCATCCATTGGGGAACATCTTTCATTCCCGCCTCTGCCACTCCTGAAAACACCAGGATTAACATCATTACTTTTACAGCACGCATACCCACCACCGTGTCAATAAACTGGATAAAAATAGCAGAGAAACTCCGTTAAAAAGGCGAGATATGTAGTATTTTTATGTGCAGGCGTTTTTTATTAAAGCGCGGAAACTATCTGAAACACGACCGGTCAAAAGCTTCTTATTAGCTGGTAACAACTTCCAGGCTCTCACTTCTGAAAGTGCACTCACAGCAATAAACCTCGGTACTGCTGGCTATACTCCCTGAAACCAGTCCTAGTGGGTGATGATATGGCCAGAGTACCCTACCTATCCGGCTGAGCCGGAAACGGCCTGTCAGGCCTGGGTTGATGATGCCCGTTACCGGGAAATGTATCAGCAATCCGTGGTGAATCCGGAAGTTCCTCTATTTATCCTTTACACCTCGGGTTCAACCGGAAACCCAAAGGGGTTTTGCACACCGCGGGTGGTTATTTGGTTTATGCCGCGATGACTCATCAATATGTTTTTGACTACAAAGATGGTGACGTTTATTGGTGCAATGCAGATGTGGGCTGGGTTACCGGGCATTCCTATGTGGTGTACGCCCCACTGGCTAATGGCGCAACGGGTGTAATACATGAGGGCTTGCCTAGCTATCCGGGAGTAAACCGGGTTCAGCCACTCGCCCACTCTTTGGCGTTCTGCCTGCTATCGTCGACAAACTCGGATATATTCAGGAAGGTGCCTGCTCCGGTAATCTTGTAATAATCGATAGTCGGCCCGGTCAGGCCCGCACTATTTATGGCGATCACGAACGGTTTGTTCAAACCTGCTTCTCGCACCCAGAGCTCCAGATAAACCTTGGACAACATACGAATCAGCGTCTGAGCACTTTCATCTTCTTCAAGGAGTTCGAAATCATCATCTCGCCCACTCAAATACTACAGGAACAACTTATCTCCAGGCGAGGATGGCACTACTTTACGCAAGTGAAGGGAAACAACATCATCAAATACTGAAAAAGCATCCTTCTACCTATCGCGGGCAAAATACCGGGAAACCGTTAAAAGTTTTTCAAGCACTTGCTGCTTCCTTGCATACTTATCTATCGGAAAAGTATAAAAGTTGTAAACCTGATGATGTGCCTGAATTGAGAACCACTCACGTATCCAATAAAATGCCCCTGCAGATAACCCGGACGAACTCCCCTTGGCGATCAAACCCAAAACCCTCATCCTGAACCTGTTGATGGAAGCCGTAGAGCCGGTTTCTTCTCAGGTAATCATTCAAGTAAGCCGGTTATTTGAGGTCACCGAGAACAGTACGCGAGTTACACTGGCTCGCCTTCTGGCAGACAAAATGCTGGAAACCCCTTCCCGAGGACATTATCAGTTAGGGCCTGCCGCCCGTAACCTTGCCGACGACCTATCTCACTGGCGGGATATGGAAGAGAAAGTCTGCCCTTGGGATGGCCGATGGATTGGCGTTTTTGTTGCCCACCTTGGAAGAGGGAACCGCTCCGCCTTTCGCCAGCGCATGCGGATTCTACATCTTGCTGGCTTTGCTGAACTGGCGCAGGGCTTACTGGTTCGCCCTAACAACCTTGCAGGCGGAACGAAAACGTTGCGAAAGCGCCTTGAGAAACTGGGGCTAGAGCCGGAAGCCAAACTAATGGTACTCACTGACCTCGATAAAGAAACCAACCAAAGAGTCATGTCTCTGTGGGATTGCGAGCATCTTTCCAGTCATTATCTGGAAGCCTGCAATATTATGGAAGATTGGATGAGCCGGGCAAACGATATGGATGCCCAGACAGCAGCAAAAGAATCCTACCTTATAGGTGATGAAAGCCTGCGTTGCATTGCTTTCGATCCACTGCTGCCAGAAGAGATGGTTGATGTAGCAGCAAGATGCCACTACGTTCAAACCATGGTTCGCTTTGATCAACTGGGAAAGTCTATCTGGAAGAAGCTTTACAAGAACTACAAAACTGCCGTGGGCGTTCTCAATTAAGCATACGACTCAGTGACCCTAAAAACCGGGAATAAAACCTCAACAAACCCTAAGCACAAGCCATAGCTTTTGTGACGCCCGCCTGTTTGATTGCAGCAATCGTCCACTCCGGAGGAATAGGTTACTTGAATTTTTCTATTTTGTTCCAGCGCCACAACGATGCGAACATATCATGATTAGCAAAACTCAGGCTGGGGTGCTGCATCCACCCATCAATAATAACTTCTGACATGACCTCCTCCCCTTTTATCCCTTATGCGGCACGGGAAGAAACCAGCTTCAAAACATCCCAATATCCTGATGGTTCCGGTACGGCCTTTTTTTCCTGCAAAAGTTTATGCAACCGTGGCAGTTGCCAGTAAGGAACAGAAACCAGTGCATGGTGTTCTATATGATGATTAACGTGGTAAGGCGCAACCAGTGCTCTAGCAATCCAGCCGGCCCGGGTTGAACGAGTATTTTTCAACATATCCGAAACCTGCTCAGTCATGGCATGTTCTGCCATTGAGCGAACACGCATAAACAGCGGATAAGGAATCAGGTAGGCCACGATCCAGGCCAAATAAAGTTCTGGGTGACCAAGAGTTGCGACTAAAGTGAACAGAATCAGATTACACAACAAAGTCGGCCAGATTTCCTGAGCAAACTGAGCAAGGTAGTCAACGGGCTTCTTGCCATCCTTCGGTAAACGCTCAACATCCGCTGCAACTGTCCACTTCAACACTCCAGCATGCATTAAAAACAACCCGTAAGTATTTTTGATTCCGGTAATACAAAGAAGATCCCGGGTAAACTTTCGAATTATGGATTTTCGGGTTGTAGGAAAATTTCGAATCAAAGAGTAATCAATGTCTTCTTGAGAACCGGTTTTGGTATGATGTTGTGCGTGATGTTTACGGTACTTCTCGAGATGAAGCATGATCGGATAACCACACAACCAGCTGGTTACTGAATCATTCAAACGGGAATTTTCAAATAATGAGCGGTGAGAGGCTTCGTGCATCAGGATGGCCAGCCCCAACTGCCGCCCGCCAATAAGAGCTAACGCTGCCATACTCACAGGAATGGCTAACCATAAAGTCTGCCCTTGTGCCCAAACGATTGCACCCATTGCTGCAAAAATCACTGCCCAACAAGAGAGAACCGCTCTCCAGCCCATGTAGTCAGAGCGAATCTGTAAACTGTCAACGGTTTCTTTACCCAGAAGTTCGGTCAGCTGCTTGCGGGCATTTTGCCTTTGCAGCCCCTCTTCGAACGGATTTTGAGGATCTTTATTGTTATTCATATTCAGTCATCCCATTCAATCGCCACGAACATTACACTTATAGCGCGAACACAACAACACTGTAATATGAAGATTTTATAAAGATACACCATCATTTATCCAAATGGAGCGAATGCTATTCGCTCTGTAACCATTTCAAATGCAGGTGGTAAGTTCTTGTCGATTTAATAGCTGGCCATATCAACTAAAAAAATGAAGACATTGGGAAAATAAATTCATGCCAAAAACAGGAAAACCCGCAATTAAGCAGGATATAAAAGAAAAAGATTAAAAATAAGAAAGTTGGTAGCGGGGGCCAGATTTGAACTGACGACCTTCGGGTTATGAGCCCGACGAGCTACCAGACTGCTCCACCCCGCACCAATAAAACACACACAGCAAACTCAAATGAGAGTTGGTAGCGGGGGCCAGATTTGAACTGACGACCTTCGGGTTATGAGCCCGACGAGCTACCAGACTGCTCCACCCCGC
>NZ_CAMZOG010000113.1 GCF_947331445.1 Parendozoicomonas sp. Alg238-R29
GCTTCAGGCAACCAGAACAAAGGGCGTGACTGTTCTTTCTTGGAACAACCGTAACATTGAGAACTTCGGCTCCTTGATAGGAGCTGATGTTGACGTCCTGATAAACAAACGACTTGAGTTTGTGGACTTTATTGAGGATAGTTTTCAGGAGCATCAGCGGTTCTTCTTGTTATTTTTGTCGGCAAACAAAAAATCTACCAGAAGTCAGCCGCTGGTGCTTTTATTTCAAAATCCGCTCCTGTTTACCCACAGATATCCCTGAGGAGCCGATCTTTTGAACGGTCAGATTATGAAAAAGCGCCGGTAGGCGCTTTTTCATAAGTGGTTTATAACTGTTGCGGATTATGCTGTAGCCATCATCGCAGGCTGAGCACTCTCTTCCTCAGATGTTGACTCGGTATGAGCAACAATAGTGCTGACAGCAGTATCGCCAACTACGTTAACCACGGTGCAGGCGGCATCCAGAATACGGTCAACCGCGATAATAATACCCAGTGCTTCGATAGGCAGACCCAGAGTGTGCAGCAGAACACCTGTTGTGACTACTGCGCCGCCAGGAATACCGCCGGTGGCAATAGCCAGCAGGAAGGTAGTAAAGCCGAGAGTGACCAGTTCTGCAGATCCCAGAACCACGCCATAAGCATTCGCGACAAAAATGGTGGCAACGGCCATGTAGATAGCAGCACCAGACATATTCATGGTTGCACCCAGAGGTACAGAGAAACCGGCAACACGGCTGGAAACATTCAATTTGTCGGTCAGTGTACGCAGTGTTACAGGGATAGTGGCGTTAGAACTGGCAGTAGACAGTGCAAACATCATCTGTTCACGAGTCTGGCGCAGGAAATCCAGCGGGTTGCGACGGGTAATCAGGCTGATAGCCAGCGGGTAGAAAACAAACAGCCAGAACACCATAACAGTCAGGGCAGTTCCAACGTAGGACAGAACGCTCAGGATACTGGCAGTATCCAGAGTCGCACCGAGCTTGGCAGTCAGGAAGAATACACCCCATGGAGCCAGAGACATGATCATGGTGATCAGCTTCATCATCACGCTGTTCGCTACCGCAAAAGCTTTGCTGGCGCTGTGAGTCTCATGGTTCTCAAGCTTCTTGATGGCTACACCAGTTATGATCGCCATAAACAAGATTTGCAGGATATTACCGTCAGAAAAAGCCTTGAATGGATTTACAGGAACAATGTCCACAATCATGGCCAGCATCGAAGGCGGCTCTTTGATATTCAGGTTCACTGTTGCATCGGCAAGACCCAGTTCAGCTCCTAAACCAGGCTGAATCAGAGTTGCCAGACCAATCGCGGCAGTAATAGCGATAACGGTGTTCACCAGGTAGAGGCTGAAGGTTTTCATGCCAAGACGACCAAACTGGCCAACATCTTCCAGGGAGCATACGGCATTAACGATGGAGACAAAGATCAGCGGTACAACAACCAGCTTGATCATGGCGACAAACAGAGAGCCACCGGTGCCAAAAATATTCTGAACAAGATAGGTTTGCAGGAAACCATCAGGTGCTGCAAAAGACTGAATTAAACTGCCAAGAAGAAGACCTGCGGCCAAGGCGATCATAATACGAGAGGCAAGGTTGTTCTTCATGGAATGAGTGTCTCCCGGAACAGAAGTTGTTCACGTTTTATGTATTTTAGTAATAGTTGCCGCACTCTATAGAAGCGTTAGTATTTATACAAGATATTGAAAAGTAAGGCTTTTTCGATAATTTTTTTCGTTTATTTTTATTATTCAGGCTTATTTTCTGCGCTGGGTGGGTTGATCTTGAAAATATGCTTTGTGGGCTTTGTTGTGAGCAGGTGGAAACCTCTAAGTGAAAAAAATACTGCGGATTGTACGTGGTTCAAGTTTGAGGAAGAGGGCTCTGGGTGCCCTCATTCCATCATTAACCGGTTTATTTTATATGTTCGAAAAATTCCGGGATTAACTCCTTTCCCCGAGCTCGTATGGGTTCTATGTGATTGTCTTCAACCCAGGAGTAAGGCCAGCGCAGACGCTGGTGAAGGCCATCACACCAACCGGAAATCACAGCCATAAACTTACTGCAGGCGTGAAGAGGGTAGTTATGTTCAGTCACAAGAGGGTTAATGCACTCGCGAACAAACTGCTGAATGCGCTTTTCCAGCTCAAGACCTGCGGCCTGATCTCGGAGAGTCAGTTCATTCCATGACTGTGCAGCGCAGGGATTCATACCGGCAATACTTGAACAGGAACCATGAGCACCTTTAGATAGACCTGTTGCCATAGATTGTCCGGGAACCAGAACAGTAATCTGCTCAATCACCGGTTGCATAGCTTCGTACCAGTTGTCGTCTCCACCGGATGCACTGATACCAACAAGTTCAGGTACTTCGTTAGCCAGCCAAAGGTAATCTTCAGGCGTTAGCTGAATTTTCGCATTCGGCGGATTACAGAGAATAAGACCACGCCCCCGTGAGTTTTTAGCGCAACCTTTCATAAATCTAAGAACGCCTCGGCGGTTGGCTTCAACCCAATCTGGAAGAATCAAATGAATGGCAGCCGGCGCATGATCAGCCGCTACGGCAACTCGTTCAAGGCTTTCATAGGGATGAGCATGGCAGGCTCCCAACTGATATGCGATGCCGTGTCTGTGACAGGACGAGGCAAATCGCTCAATTAAACGGCAGTATTCAGTAAAAGTCAGATTAAAAAATTCACTGGAATTTGTTCCGGCATAAACACCGCTTACGCCAGAGTTTTGGATTATTGCAATCTCTTCATCAATAAAGCCAAAGTCGATAACACTGTGTTCTTTTATTTGGAGAAACAGTGGCGCCCAGGTGCCGCGGATCTCGTGTGCTTTTAGTGCATTCATGAAGTTTAACCCTTGCGTACCAGACACGGTTTGTCGCTCTTGTACGACATAGGCCTTCTATTGTTGGAGAGTAATATCCCGACACTTATCCCTATAACTTCGTGCCAGGGTTGAGGGGGCGTTTTATAACAGCAGCGTACGGTAGAAATCTATGACAAAAATCAAAATAAAAATGCTGTTAAGAAAAGGGGAGGAAAATTACCAGAGAATGCCAAGGAACATTCTCTGGGATTTGCTATGAGTTATTTACGGAAACGACCCATAAAGAAATCCTTCAGCATCACCCAGTCGCTGATAAAACTGTATAAGGGATATTTGAAGGTGGCGGGTTTGTTCTTCTCAAAAACAAAATGCCCAACCCAGGCAAAACCATAACCCACCACAGGCAGGAACCAGAGCAGCTGGTATTGGCTTGTGGCAATGGAGTACCCCAGCAGCGACAGAACCAGCAGGCTGCCGACATAGTGCAGGGCACGGCAAACAGGGTTGCTGTGTTCTTCCAGATAGTAGGGGTAAAACTCGGCAAATGAGTTAAAGGTTTTCTCTGCGGTATCTTCGCTCATAAGCAGCCTCTTTAATTATTGTTAGTGTTATTGCTGTGCCATACACGAACGGCGCCAATGAAGCCTGCTACGGCTGCGCTTAAAGCAACAACCAGAAGGCCAATTCTTTCACCAGAACCATGAACAGGGTCGAGTCTGGTAAACAGCATGGCATAAAGGTTACCGGCTACGAAAGCCCATACGGAAGGAGTCAGTGCTAGAAAGCGTGGAGATTTTTTACTGGCCAGTGCCAACCCTGCGAGAGTCAGCACTGCAAGATAATCATCCAGTGATAATGGCCAGTATTTATTCGTTTTGAAGATGACCAGTGTTTCCCCAACAGCCAGTACAGCAGCAAACACCAGTGCATAACCGTGCATGAATTTAGATAAGCGACTCATACCGACTTCTCCTGGTGATGACAGATGCCATCGGCTGACGTTTTATCAATATCACCCTGAAATGGTGCAGCCAGCTGGCCAAGATAATCCTTGGGGTAGTCTGGGTTGAAAACGCCAATGCTCTCTACCTCTTTACCCTTTGGCCAGTAAAAAGTGCCGAAAATAATGTCCCAGATAATCAGGTTATTGCCGTAGTTATTATTAGAGTCTTCAATCCATTTGGAATGGTGCCAGCGATGCAGTTCCGTCATTGAGAAGATGTAATTCAACCAGCCAAGACGGACATGAATATTGCTGTGCTGGAACAATCCATGAATGCCATTAAATACAAAATACATAGCCAGTGCTTCGGCATTGGTTCCGAGGATAACGAAGGGAACAACTTCTGGAATCAGCAGGTAAACCTTTTCGATAGGGTGAAAGCGTCCGGCATTCATCCAGTAAAGTCGGTTAGGGCTGTGGTGAACGGCATGGAAGCGCCACAGGAATGTGATGTTATGTGCTGCCCGGTGAAACCAGTAGCGGCCAAACTCTGCAATGACCAACATCAGAAATAGTTGGGCGACGATGTTCCAGTGATGAGGCCATAGATTCGGACCATAGGTTTGTCCTGCCCAGGTTGTTGCCGTTGCCAGAGAAGCCAACCATACCGGTTTCATTAATCGGGGAATGGAAATCTGGGCAATCACTAAATGGATAATATCGGTTTTTGTATCGCCGTCAGACTGATTCCAGTCTTGGCGGTAGGGCATCAGTCTTTCAAGAAAAGCAATAGTCAGCGCGCCGGGAATAAGTACTGCAAAGACTGCGATACCTTCGTGAACGCCATTCTGTAGTAAGAGCCAGACGGTGGTGAGGCAAAGAGCCATAACCGCCGGAAAAACAATACGAGGAGCAAGCATGGTGTTACCTGTTTTACTATTTTTATATTTTAAGCGGAAACACTGTTTCCCAATATTCTATTTCACCCCCTTGGTTTTACAACCTGAAAATCAAACAGGTTATAAAAAAACAGGTGTAGCTCACGGATATGAACAGCACCTGCCGGGTCAAAGAAAAGAGTTTTAAAGATTATCGACCCTGACGACGCTGGCCTTCTGCATTAGCCACTTTCATGGCAGAGCTCGGCAAGAGTTAGAGCAGACTGGGGACCCTGACGGCCAGTCATATTTGTGCCCTGATTGCGGCGGCAGTGGTTTTCAGCCAAAGCCTGAATACGCTCAATCTCTTCCTTGCAGCATTCTCCGTTAAATGTGGTGCAGGTAAAGCCTGTTTTCTCTGGGAGAATACCGGCGATGCGATCATCGTAGTGCTCGTTAATATAAGAATCTAACAAGACTAAAGCGTGTTTTCCCAAACGCTCCGTTTCTTCACCCAGGACTTCCAGAGCACGATCCTCTTGAACATAACGGCCTGGGAAAATGGCAGTAGTAATCATCACATATACCTGTCTGTCATCTTTGTAGGATATTGCTGATGCCGTTTTATCACAGGGGACAATCAAGAGATTGTTGCAGGGCAAGCACTGGCGCGGATTGAAGAAAAATGTAAACAGTGATGCCGGTTTCTTTTTTCTTCACCTTCATTTTGGTGTCTACACTGCTGTTTTTTGAAGGAAAGTTGTCATGTATCGCTCCAGAATTCTGCAGAAGTTCACTTTTCTTACGGCTGTTATTTTTACTGTTGTTATGTCTCTTCTGGTCGGGCAAGTGTATGCCGGCAAACAGTACACTCTGGATAACCAGTGGGAAAAAGCGAAGGAGCGGCTTTCTCTGCTGGAATCGTGGTCTAACCCCTATACATTTTTACAGCTGGAACAGGTTGATATCCAGAAAGGTTGGCGTTGTCTGGATGCCGGTGCAGGTTTAGGGAGCGTTTCCCGTTGGTTGGCGGATAAGGTAGGCCCGGAGGGACTGGTGGATGCTCTGGATATGGATACAAAATTTCTGGAGGAAATCAACAAACCCACTGTGCATGTGCTTAAAAAGAATCTGGTGACAGATACTCTTCCAGAAAAGAAGTATGACTTTATTTTTGTGAGAGACGTCTTGATGCACGTTCCTGAGCGAGAGCAGGTTTTAACGTCTCTGGTGGGCGCCTTAAAACCTGGAGGCGTATTAATGGTTGAGGATCTCGGTCTTTTGCCATCGGGGGTTTCATTTCAAAACTTTTCCAGTGATTCCGAGATGAATGCGTATGTGCAGAATCTGTTTGACTCTCTGGAGGAGCACAACAGGATTTCATTCCATTCCGGGTATCGAAATGCACGCCTTTTTGAAGAAAGTGGCCTTGAGGGGGTTAATGCTCATGCATATTCACCACTTGCACGTGGCAATGATATAGAGGGGCAGCTGTTAGCTCTCACACTGATGCAGCTTAAACCCTTACTGATGAAGTATGGACTTAATGAAAAGAAATATGATCAGGTTACAAACCGCTTTGAGAATATTGATGCCCGATGGTGGGGGTTTGTACGTATCACAACAACTGGAAGAAAGCCTTCCTGAGGGTTAGAGTGACCGGCTTCGCTCCCTATTGAACGGAGCCTCCTAATTAAGGGTTATCCCCATGAGTGAAATTAAGCTCACTGAATACAGCCATGGTGCCGGTTGTGGTTGTAAAATTTCCCCCCAGGTCCTTGATCAGATTTTAAAGAGTGATCTTAAGCTGCCTGATTTTCCTGGTTTGCTGGTTGGTAATGCATCCAAAGATGATGCCGCTGTTTTTGATATGGGTAATGGTGAAGGTGTTATCAGCACCACTGACTTCTTCATGCCCATTGTGGATGATCCGTTTGATTTTGGACGTATCGCTGCGACCAATGCGATCAGTGATATCTATGCCATGGGTGGCACACCCATGATGGCCATTGCCATTCTAGGGTGGCCGGTTAATTTGCTGGGGCCGGATGTTGCAGGAAAAGTGATTGATGGCGGTCGACAGGCCTGTATGGAGGCAGGTATTCCACTGGCGGGTGGTCATAGTATTGATACACCGGAGCCTATTTTTGGGCTTGCTGTTACAGGGCGTGTACCTCTGGAACACTTGAAGAAAAATGATACGGCCAAAGCAGGTGACAAGCTCTATCTCACCAAACCGTTGGGTATTGGTATTCTGACAACGGCTGAAAAACAGAAGAAAATTGCTCCGGAGCACACCCATATCGCCCGCGATGCCATGTGCACATTGAATAAGTCGGGAGCAGAATTTTCCCGTATTCCAGGGGTATCAGCCATTACTGATGTAACCGGCTTCGGCTTTTTGGGGCACCTGCTGGAAATTTGCGAAGGCAGTGGTGTAAGTGCTGTCATTCAGGAAAATGATATTCCATTGCTGCCAGAAGTTGAACATTACCGTGAATTGGGTTGTGTTCCCGGCGGAACCGGGCGTAACCATGCCAGTTATGGGGATAAACTCCCGGATCTAACAGATCGCCAAAAACAGATTATGTGTGATCCCCAGACCAGTGGAGGTCTGTTGGTTGCTGTTTCTTCTGAATGTGAACAGGAGTTTTTGGATATAGCTGGTAATTACGGGCTGACACTGAACTGTATTGGTGAGCTTCACGATGAGCCATCAGACAAACAATCGCTTGTGCGTATTATTTGATCTCGGCTGTTTGTAGCGAATGCTGGGTTCGATAAACTTATATCAACAGAACCTAAGAGGCCCGCAGACATGCGGGCCCTGACGGTCAGACATTCTTAGTGAATAGCATTAAATCGGTCTGTTGCCGTAGTTTGATTCGGGTTTTTTAGGTGGGTCAGAGATAACATTTGATGGAACCTCCTCAATTGTACCGCCTTTGGCCAGATACTCTTCAATCTGGGTATCCATCATCTCCCTTAGTCGGCGGCGGGATTCAACAGTGCGTTCATCGGGAGATTCATCCTTACTTCCAAGATAGGAAAAATCTGGTCCTTCACCAGCTTTCGCTTTTTTCGTGGGCTTTTTCCGTGCCATTGTCCAGTCCTCTTGGTTACTGGTGGTTTCACCACGTTCCATTTACTGGAATCATTAGTGTCGCCTTGTTTTATTATTCTTATTGTTAGCGCTGACTTCATGTCGCGCATTTCCATTTATAATTCCTTTTCCTGAATCTTGCCATTATTTTTTTTCAGTTTTTTTACAATCGTCTATTTGACGCACAATCCAGTTAATTGCGGACAGCCTTGCTGTCCCTGAATGGTTGCCACGATTTGGCGGTGTCCACCATGGATTCTGTGTTCCCCCAAAGTAATGCCTTGCCATGTTCCTAAAGCCAGTTTTCCATTACGAATTGGAATAACAAGTTCTGAGCCCATCAGGCTGCTTTTGATGTGGGCCGGCATATCATCTGAGCCTTCATCCTGGTGGAGGTAGTGGGGTTCATTGTCAGGAACAAGTTTATTTATATGGCACTCCATATCTTCCCGAACAGATGGGTCAGCATTTTCATTAATCGTTAGAGATGCAGACGTGTGCTGAATAAAGAGATGCAGTAGCCCAATTTCATAATCCTTAAGCTCAGGCAGGTTATGAATGATTGCGTGGGTGATCAGGTGGTAACCCCTTGGGTAGGGGGTCAGGCGAATAAGCTTTTGCTGCCACATATCCAGTTCCACAAATATCAAATTTACATGGAAATATACTCCACAGTTTGAGTATTGTTAGAGTTCACTAATTATCTTTTTGGCGCTTTGTTGGAGGGGCGCCAAACCAGAATAAGGCTTCCTGTTCTTTGTGAGTTACACCTTCAATGGTACGGCAAAACATCTCGTCCGGGCCGCAAGATTGGGCATGTGAATGTGCGTGCTGACAATCAGGAAGAGCTGGCTGAGAAGCTGGAAGCGGCTCGTTCAGCGTGGACTGATTCCTGAGTTAGAAAATATTTCCTGATCCAATATAAAAACGCCCTCTTGCTTTGTTTGAGTCGGAGGATGTTTCTATTAACAACCGTGTTACTGGATGAAACTTTCACCGCTCCAGACGAATCCATATATTTTGAAAAACTCAATATAACCTTAAGCAGGAGAATAAGTATGGATCGTTATGATCATAATTTGGCACCCAAAACAACAGCATCAGTTGTACCCAGCCTACCAAGGAACAGCGCTTATGCCTTTGCAGGCAGCACTATCCCTACTTCTAGTAGGCTATTTCAAGGACGACCAATACATTCCGGTGTTCAACCTGTCACTGGAATTGTTACAGGGAAAAGCAGTTACACAGGTCACACAGGGAGCGTGACACCTGATAGGCCAAGTGCATATTATAGCTCTATGGCATCTGTTGACCCTCAGCAGAATCTATCGTTGGGTGCTCATTCGTCTTTCAGTATTCCTGAAGGGGGTACACCCGGTAGTCGGGAAAGCCTGCAGTTATCTTCATATCAAGGGCAAAGTGGGCAGCTCGCTTCAATAAGTGGTAGTCCGTCTTATATTGCGCCGTCTTCTTCAGACTTTCAGTCTCGGGTTTCTACACCTGCGGCGGCTTCAAACCTTTCATCAGAGCAGGCCATGGAAGCTTTTACTCGGTGTTACGAGAATTTGGAGAGGTGCCCTTTTGAGCATATGTTGGCGGGGCTCGCATCAAAGAACATTATCAGTTTTGATCTGATGCATGAGCTTCAGAGTGCAAGAGGAAAAACTGATACAGAGAAAAGACAAATAGTACTGAATGAGGTTTATAGGCACCTTTATGCTGGCAATACAGAGGCTTATGAACAACTAAAGGCAGTCTTGAAAAACAGTAAAACCTATGCCTTTCATGCAAAGAATCTTGAAGCACATGAAACGGAATACCGTGCTCCAGTCGTTAAGCTGCCGCCAGCTGTAAATACACGGCCTCGGGAACAAACTCCTGCAGAATCACCAGAAATGCGTGCACTAACAATAGAATTTGAACGCTTGGTTGGGGCAATGAATGCAACAGCAGTTTGTACACAGCTTGTGGGAAGTGGTTTGGTTCGTTTAGGTGATGAGATGGAGAGAATTGAGCGTAAGGGGACAAATGCTGACAGGAACAAGGCATTGCTCGATCACATTCGGAAGCATATACAAGCAGGTAGACCGCAGGCAATAGAACATTTCATTTTTGCCCTGTCGAATGCTCGAACATCAACCGGCTATTTGGGAGGTTGGTTGGCAAAAACACTTAAGAAATGTCGAGAAGAAGAGCAAGAAAAGCGGCAGGTTCAGCAAGCACCACCGGTCAGGGTAGTTCCAGCTTCTGGGGCAGTGAAGAGGCGGGAAGTAGATAGCCTTTCGTTGGAAGCTCTCTCTGTTAATTCCTCCAGCCCTGTGGCAGTGCCTGCTGTAGAGAAGAAGCAGCGTAGTCAGACTAAGGCATTCAATCTGCAGAAGTATAACGAATGGCTGGGTCAGCCGATGACACCGGACGATATCAAGAGGCTTGCACCGTTGTTTTCAGAGAACCAATGGAAACATACTGCCCTCCTTTTAGATCTTCCATATGTAAAATATGAACGAGGTATAGATAACCCCTGCGAGCAAATGCTTCTGGCGTATTTGAATACGGGGCAGCCCAGTATGGCTACAACTAACCATATGCAAGATAGGGCAGCTTTCATGAACTTTTTGAATACTGTTGAAGTGGATCTTTATTTTAAAGTAGCCGAAGAATTCAGAGAATGGTCTCAGGAAGATACGATTGCCCCTACTCCTCAATCGCCACAAGCAGCACCTTCGGTTTCATCGGAGCTTTTTTCTGCCAGTCAGTTATCTTCTCATAGGAAAGACGCTGTGAATTCAGCAAGGAAAGAGGGTGAAGAGTTTGATTTTGTTGATGCCTACGGTCATCACTTCATAGGATGCACCATCTGTAGAAGCCCTTTTCTAGTTAATGATGATGTGAGTGTTCTTGGGTGTCTTCATCAATTTCATCCTGAGTGTTTGAATTTATTTGAGAGCCAGACTGTTACTGATAAAGTGTGCCCTGTGTGTAGGTATCCATCAATTAAACCTCTTAAACGGCAGTAAAAAAGTTAGGAGTTAAGTGTTTTCAGTGAGTTGAATTATGGGAGCCTGTAGTGGCTCCTGCTTTTAAAGAAACGCAAAAATAGTTTTTACACTTAGCCAGCCGCACTCGCCTGATACAAATACTTCTGGAACCCCTGAACGTCTGCCCAATCGCAGCCGGTGAACCAAGGCTGTTTCAACTTTATATGAAAAGTTGAAACAACGTGGGCAATTTTCAATATTTTTCAGCTAAACACCCAGAAATTTAGAAAATATATTTGGGGCTTTCTCAGGTTGGCTGAAGAAAGTGAGGGGTTGAAACAGAAATAGCCTTCAGGCAAAGATTGATTTGAACGG
>NZ_CAMZOG010000114.1 GCF_947331445.1 Parendozoicomonas sp. Alg238-R29
ACTGACGGACGTTTTACTGCTTTGATCACGGTGCAAAACCCGGCTGAGTCTGAGCTTGTGAGTCCGGGTATTTCCTTTCAAGGCAAAACGGATCGCGGAAAGGGTTCGACGACTGTCGTAATCGCTATAGCTAAAATTTTTAAACCGTTATTGCTGGACAATCAATACCGACAGCAACCGGGTAATCAAGGCTGTGGTTTTGCCAAAGAAGGTTTTCGTGGGCTGGGAGATATTGGCCATGATTTACGTTTTGGCGCATCACTGGCAGGCTCCAGAGCGAGCACGTTGTTCCATGCTCTGCGGGATGCCCGCAACACCCTAAAAACCATGCCAGCCAGGTTTCTGACTCTACCGAACAGCAGTGATCCGGTATTTCCCAGCACCAGCAGCACCTTGCGCAACACCGGTAACCTGAATATCGATTTACCCTCTCTCAGTGCTTTTGGTGAGTTTCAGGTACCCACACACCTGTGGGATGCTATGACTCACTATGCCTGCTGGATTGAGCCAGCCATTAATAATGAATGGTGTCAGATCATGATGACTTACCACCGCAAGCAGGGAGAGACGGTAAGGTTGGGTGAACTTCATGACGCATTAACCTGGAAGAACGATATTCGCTCCACCAGCGAAGTCCGCACTATTGTTGAGTGCATGCGCACAAGCCATATAGCCCCAGAGTGTGTATGGACGGGGGATTCCTTAGCACGCAAGAAATACGAAATTGATCACTGTTTCCCCTATGCCAACTGGTTCAATAATGATTTGTGGAACCTGATGCCAGCCACGGAAACGGCTAACGGGAAAAAGAGTAACAAGCTACCAGCTGGTGAGCTGCTCCCTGGCTCCAAAGATAGAATTCTGGGATGGTGGGAACGCGGGTATACCGAGACTGGACATGAATCCCGGTTTTATACCGAGGCTACGGCTTCGTTGCCGGGAATTCAGAACCGAACACTGGATGATGTGTTTGAGGGTGTTATTCGGCAGCGCCTGCACTTGAAGCATGAACAGCAGATGCCGGAGTGGAGGTGAGCAATCTATAAACACTATGCAAATAGCCATGAACTAACGCAGCGATACACTATCTCAATAATTCCTTCATCATTCCTATAGACGTGGGTAATTCCAGTGCAGGAAGCCTTAACAGACCTTAAAGCTATTCTTCATTCCAAACGCGCCAATATCTATTATCTGGAAAAATGCCGGGTCATGCAGAAGGATGGGCGTGTTCTTTTTCTTACAAAAGCTAAAACTGCCAACCAGTACTGGAATATTCCTATAGCCAATACAACCTGTCTTTTACTGGGCACAGGTACATCAATTACTCAGGCCGCGATGCGGATGCTGGCTTCCGCTGGCGTACTTGTAGGTTTTACCGGGGGGGGAGGAACGCCATTATTAATGGCAGCGGAAGTAGAATGGTTAACACCACAGAGTGAATATCGCCCTACAGAATACTTACAAGGCTGGATGAGTTTTTGGTTTGATGACAACAAACGTCTACAAGCAGCAAAACTCTTCCAGCAGGGGCGGATAGACTACCTGCGTACTATCTGGGGTAAAGACCGGGAGCTGATCACTGAAGGCTTTAACAGCGCTGATCCTCATATAGAAACTGCGCTTACAAATTTCATCCGGCAAACCAACAAAGCCCGCAGTTCCAGCGAATTAATGCAGATTGAAGCCCGACTGACCAAACAGCTCTACAAAGTGGCGGTCAACAGCACGGGCTATGGAGACTTCACCCGGGAGCGCACCGCTGAAGACACCGCTAACAGCTTTTTGAATCATGGTAATTACCTGGCCTATGGGCTCGCTGCGACCACACTCTGGGTGCTGGGTATTCCCCACGGTTTTGCAGTCATGCATGGGAAAACACGGCGTGGGGCTCTGGTGTTTGATGTGGCCGACCTGATTAAAGATACTCTCATACTGCCTTGGGCATTTATTTGCGCCAAAGAAGGAGCCAGTGAACAGGAATTCCGCCAGCAATGTTTGCAGGCCTTCACCGATCATAAATCCCTGGATTTTATGTTTGAGCAAGTGAAAACCGTCGCTATGCATACCGACTGGGATACGACAGGAAGCCAAACGTTATGATGGTGACTTTTGTTTCACAGTGTGAAAAAAACGCCCTGAAGAAAACCCGCCGGGTACTGGATGCTTTTGCTAACCGGATTGGCGACAACGTCTGGCAAACAGTGATGACCCAGGATGGGTTAAACGCCGTTAAAAAACTTCTCCGTAAAACAGCCAGTAAAAACACCGCCGTCAGTTGCCACTGGACTCGTTCCCGTGCACGCAGTGAGTTGGTGTGGATTGTCGGACAGCGGGACAAATTTGATTCAACCGGTGTCGTCCCCGTGAACAGTACCAACAGGCCATTACTGAATCATTCAGCAGAAAGTGACTGGCATGACCTGCCGCTCATTCAAGCCTTAACCGGCATTGCCGCGATTCTGCATGACTGGGGCAAGGCCAGTAAGCTGTTTCAGAATAAACTCCAACCTAACAGCAAACAGAAATTCAAAGGTGACCCTATTCGTCATGAATGGATATCCTGTTTGCTGCTGAATGCTTTGGTCAAACACCATACAACAGATGGGAACGACGACAGCGGCTGGCTCACGGCACTGGCGAAAGGAGAATGGGACGAAGGCGCTCTTAATGCGCTCTCACCCTCACTTCTCGATAACCCCACGAAACCCATGGAGAACCTGCCTCCAATTGCCAGCTTGGTGGCCTGGTTGGTGGTCTCTCACCATCGTTTACCCTTGCCATCAAAACAACAGTGTAAAAATTCCCGTGGAGAGAAGGCGGAGTCCATAGGCGACATTCTCAAGCGTACCAGTCACCAATGGGGCTATGAAAATCGCTACGATGAAGCCGAGTACCAGGCTCGCCTGCAGGCCTGTTTTACTTTCCCGAAAGGCTTAATCAGTTCATCCAAACGTTGGAAACAGGCACTGGCCAAATGGTCCAACCGACTGCTGGCCTGCCAGCCACAGGTGCAGCCCATTCTGGCTGATAACCGTTACCGGGTTGTCCTGCATCATGCGCGCCTGTGCTTAATGCTGGGCGATCATAAATATTCCTCCCAGGATGCGGCCAAAAACTGGCCGGACACCACAGGCCTGTTTGCAAACACCGATTCAGAAACCAAAGAACTGAAGCAAAAACTGGATGAACATTTGGTGGGGGTTGCCCAACAAAGTGTCCGTAATGCCTGGCTGCTGCCCGCTTTTGAAAATGAACCACCACAGGCGAAGGATGTCGCCAGCTTAAGAAAGAAAAGCCCGCCAGCTTTTGCCTGGCAGGACAAAGCCGTTCTGAAAATCAAGCAGTGGCGAGCTGAACAGCCGAAGAAAAGACACGGGTTCTTTGCGGTTAACATGGCAGGCACGGGCCAAGGCAAAACCTTTGCGAATGCCAAAATTATGCGGGCACTGTCGGAGGATGCCAATAGCCTGCGTTATATCCTCGCTCTCGGGTTGCGAACACTCACCTTGCAGACAGGGGACGAATACCGGGATCGCATAGGGTTGGACAGCACGGAACTCGCTGTATTAATTGGCTCCCGTGCCGTTATGGAGCTTCACCAGCAAGCCAGGGATAAACAAGAAGAAAGCAAAATTGAAAGCTGTGGATCTGCGTCTCAGGAAGCTTTGCTGGATGAAGAGGTAGATTTTGAATGTGCCCTGCCAGAAGAAGGGCTAACAACTCTTCTGACCACAGACAGGGATAGAAAGTTTCTCTACGCCCCCGTACTGGCCTGCACAATTGATCACATGATGGCCGCCACTGAAACCAAACGTGGCGGCCGTTATATTCTGCCAGCACTAAGGCTGTTGTCTTCTGATCTGGTGATCGATGAAGTTGATGATTTTACCGGACATGATCTGATTGCTATTGGTCGGCTTATTCACCTTGCCGGTATGCTGGGGCGTAAAGTGATGATCTCCTCGGCCACCATTCCTCCGGATTTAGCAGAGGGTTATTTCAAAGCCTACCGGGATGGCTGGCAACTGTTCTGCAAAACCCGTAATGCCAGTCAGCACATTGGTTGCGCCTGGATCGATGAATTCAATGCGCAGGTGATAACCAGCGATGAGCAAGTGCTGTTTCAAGCCATTAGCGCTTATCGAAACCACCATGCCGGGTTTGTAAAAAAACGCGTGGCAAAGCTCGAAAAAGCCCCGGTCAAACGCCGCGCTGATATTGTCAGTTGCCAGCCGGTACTTGAGGCAAAGGATGAAAAGCAGAAAACCTATTTTGAACTGATCGCCCAGAGTGCTCTGCACAAACACCAATGCCATCATACAACCGATACCAAAACAGGCATAAACGTATCGTTTGGTGTGGTGCGTATGGCGAATATTCAGCCCTGCGTGAGCCTTAGCCAGTCTCTTCTGGAACATGAATGGCCAGAACACACACAAGTTCGCGTTATGGCCTACCACAGCCAGCAGGTTTTGCTTATGCGCCATCGGCAGGAGCAACATCTTGATCAGGTACTCAAACGCAAAGAGAAAGCAGGCGAAGAACCACAGGCGTTCCGTAACCCTGTTATTCGTCAGCACCTCGACCAGACTCCAACTGGAACCCAGCAACTGCTCTTTGTATTGGTCGCCACGCCAGTAGAAGAAGTCGGGAGAGATCATGACTTTGACTGGGCCGTTGTTGAGCCTTCGTCGTATCGTTCAATTGTTCAACTGGCAGGGCGGGTGCTGCGCCACCGGAATAAAACCATTACCGAGCCGAATGTCAGTCTGTTGCAATACAACTGGAAAGGCATTGAAAATATTCACCGCCCGGAAGAACGAGTTTTCCTTCGGCCAGGGTTTGAAGAATTCTTCACCTTGAAAACCCATAACCTGAGCGCATTGATTGATGAGCAAGCCATCGGCCAGAGGCTGGATGCCGTACCGAGAATACAGAAACCATCAAGGCTCGATCATACCGGACAGTTGGCAGACCTTGAACATGAAGTCACTCACCGGCTGCTCACCAACTACCGCAAGACAAACTGCCCTGTTACCAACAAGCCCGCCCAGATCGGACCAGGTTATTTAAAGGGCTATCTGGAAGAAGCCTGGTTTCTTACGGCTGTTCCGCAGGCACTCACGCCATTTCGTGATGGCCCGCCAAGCATGAAAGTATTCCTTGTTTATGACAATGAATTAGACACCTGTCGTTTCTGCGAAAAAGACAAAGATGGATGGATGATAGACCGTGAAGCGGCACTGAATATTCAGCGTACACAACTGAGTGCTGAAGCGGAAAACCGATTATGGCTGAAGCGTGATTATGAGCAGGCTTTAGCAGAAGAGGCTGACGTGCAGGAAAATTCGAAGCGTAGAATGTCACTGCGTTACGGTGAATTGAGCTTCAGGTTTAGTGAGACGAATCAATATGCCTATAACGATCAGTTGGGGTTGGTCAAAATCATAAGAGAATAAGTTGTAAAGCAGGCGGCGATACTCTCGCCGCCTGCTTTCTGCCTGTTCGGCAGTTAACGGTCACTATTTTACAAGGATGTATATTACTAAGCTGCTTTTCAGCAGGGGTGAGGCAGTATATACAAAATTGACTGGTCAATCCCATATAGCGACAGACAGTCATTCCTTATATCTAACCTATAACTTCTTTCATCAATCTCAATGAGCACATAAATAGAAACCTATACATCCTTATATAAAAGTATGTGTATCTTGTGTTACTGAGAGTTGTGAGGTAGATTGACATGATCGTTTACTAAGGAACTCACGATAATGCCAGATCCTGCAGTTGCCAGTTTTTTCAAAGAAAGAAAAGATGGCTGGTTAAAGAAGAACATAAAGCCCGCCATGGATGACGGGCAGGTTAACGAGATTCATCGTGAGTGTGAACGCCAGTTTTCACTGGAGGAATGGCTACCAAAGGCCGCCAGACGAGCCGGCCAAATTTCCATTTCTACCCATCCCTGTACCTTCACTCATCCTGGCGCCAAGAAAAATAAGAATGGTGACAGTACGACTATCATTGCTCGCGCAGAGTCCCGTAGTGATGGTTTCCTGCGCAGTGGTAATGTACAAGTCCAGGATGATGCTTTAGGTAATGCAGCAGCTTTGGATGTTTACAAGTTCCTGTCTTTGGTACTGGAAGATGGTCGACCCCTACTGAAACATTTAGAAGAGAATACAGAATTAGCCAAAGAACAGCTTTCTATTCAAAGTGAAAGTTACACCGAATTAAGAAATGGCTTTTTAGCTATGACGGAAACTGGTTCAGAAAATATAACCAGTTCCAAAATCAAACAGGTTTATTTCCCTGTCGATTCTGATTACCACTTGTTATCGCTTTTAACACCCTCAGGTATTGTTTTTGATTTACGCAAACGCCTGGACACCTTGCGCTTTGGTGATGAAGTTAAGCGGGCGCGGGATGCAAAGCGTAGTAATGAACATTACCAACAGGGTTATCGCGAAATTTACGGTTTAACGACCCTTGGCTATGGCGGTACGAAGCCACAGAATATCAGTGTTCTTAATAACCAGAATAGCGGCAAAGCGCATTTATTACTCAGTGCGCCACCTGTTTTAAAACAGCGCACCATGCATTTCCCCAAGCACGACTTTTTCAGCCAGTCCGTTCGATACCACGACTGTCGGGAACTCTTTCAGAACCTGCACACTCTCTACCAGAAAGACGATAACAATGTACGTGTGCGGGCTGCCCGTGATGAGTTTTACCTTGGCGCTCTGGATTATATTGTTGAGCGTATGTGGCAGCTGAAAGACGTTGCGAGCGAGCAATACAACCCCGAATACCATCACCTGCCGAAATCCCAGAAAATCTGGCTTTTGGGGGATGAGGAACATGAACAGATTCGTAAAAGCAGCGATGACTGGCTGGAGGATATTCAGGCATCAACCGTTACGTTTATCTTCCATGGTTACGAAAAAATATTAGGCAAAAAAGCCATCAAACTCGGCGATGCTGAACACCGCCATATGAAGAACCTGATTCAGCAACACCGGGAGGTTCTGCGATGAGTGGTGTCATACGCAAGTTGTTACTGCTGCCCCATATACACATTCACAATGCCAACGCGCTCTCCAGCCCCTACACCATAGGTTTTCCGGCCATGACCGCCTGGCTGGGTGCGGTGCATGCCCTGCAGCGAAAACTCAATGCCGCTGGCCTGCCAGTGCGGTTTGAAGCCACAGGCGTGGTTTGCCACACCATGGATTTACAAACCTACCAGGGCCCTAACGATTTTGTGGCTTCTATTATTGGCACCGGCAACCCGCTGGAACCCAAAACAGAAAAGGGCAACCCTTCCAATGCTGTCAGGCCGTCGTTTATAGAAGAGGCCCGCTGTCATCTGGATGTTTCGCTGGTTGTCGATATGACCGGGGTGGATGCAGACGACAACAGCAATCTGCATGACCAGATAACCCGCCTACTGCATTCCAGTATGAAACTCGCAGGCGGCGATATTCTCAGGTTTTCACCACCAGAAACTCTCACCATTGAAGATGGTAACCCAGAAGACATGGCGTTATTCAAACGCAGGCTGATGCCGGGCTACGCCCTGATGGAACGCCGGGATTTAATGGCAGAGGCCATGGAGCAGGGGCAGGACGCTCTGGATGCGCTGGTCGATTATCTGGCGATACATCATCGCAGCCACAAAGATGAAAACGGTGATGTCAGCTGGACCAGCCAGCGTAAGGTGCAACCGGTCAAGGAAGGTGAACCAAGTAAACCCGCAGGCTGGATTGTACCCATCGCCACAGGCTTCCATGGCATTACCCCTTTAGGTGATGCGAAGAACCAGCGCGACCCCGACACACCCCACCGTTTTGCTGAAAGCCTAGTGACTCTCGGTGAATTCAAAATGCCTTATCGCCTCGGTCAGGTCAATGACATGCTCTGGCGTTACCATTTTGATAAAGCCAGGAGTCTGTATCTGTGCCAGCAAGCAGCTCAGCAAGACACTGGGCAGGCAAGCCAGCAAACACAACATAACACCGACACCATGCTCGCGATGGATAACTCTATTGCCAGTGAGTTTGAATAATCAAGGAGTAGTTACCCCATGGCTAAAAAAGAAAACATCGCTTCAGTTCTGGCATTTGAAAAAAAACTCGTACCATCTGACGGGTACATGTATGGAACCCGCTGGGAGTGCCGCAGCGAGGTACAGCCGTTGTGCCTGCAGGAAAAATCCGTGCGTGGCACCATTTCCAATCGTTTAAAGGCTGCGGTGAAAAGTGACCCTGCCAAGCTGAACGCAGAAGTTGAAAAAGCCAACCTGCAAACAGTCGACACCTGTTCATTAGGCCCTGAACAGGACACGCTGAAACTGCATTTCACGCTCAAGGTTCTGGGGGGTATTCATAAACCTTCTGCCTGCAACAACGCCACTTTCAAGCAGAGTTATGCCAAGGCCGCCTGCGAGTATGCAGAAACCCAGAGATATAAAGAGCTGGCTCGTCGCTATGCACTGAATATTGCCAATGGCCGCTTTCTGTGGCGTAACAGGGTTGGCGTTGATGCTGTAGAAGTGGTCGTGAATGTATTGAATACAGGCAGCGAACAGGAGTGGGTGTTCGACGCTACACAATTCAGCCTTCGCAACTTTGAGAGCAAAGACTCAAACGTCAACAGTCTGGCTGAGCGTATCGCCACTGTTCTGGCCAGCGAAGACGATTACCTGCTGCTGGACATTGCCTGTTATGCCAAAGTTGGTCGGGCTCAGGAAGTGTACCCAAGTGAAGAGCTGGTACTGGATAAAGGGAAGGGAGAAAAAAGTAAAATTCTCTACAGTTACGATGACGACAGAAAAGCAGCCATGCACTCCCAAAAACTGGGAAATGCCCTGCGCACGATCGACACCTGGTACCCTGATTTTGATAATGCCGAAGAAAGTGCCGGACCGATTGCGATTGAGCCCTATGGCGCTGTGACCAACCTGGGTAAAGCCTATCGAACACCGAAAGAGAAACAGGATTTTTACACCCTTTTCGACAACTGGGCTCGCGGTGAAGCCTTACCTCGCCTGGAAGATCAGCACTATGTGATGGCCGTACTGGTACGTGGTGGTGTATTCGGCCAAAGTGACAAGTAGAGGTGAAAATGCAGGTATATATTGATATGACCCTGCTGCCCAGTGATGACATCGGCCACCACTTTCTTTGGGAAAAAGTGTTCCAGCAAGTGCATATAGCACTGGTGGAAAACAGGGATGCTGAAGGGTTCTCACCCTTTGGTATAACCTTCCCGGAATTTCATACCGAGAAACATCGCTTAGGACGCAAGTTGCGGATATTTGCCCCGGACCATGCCGCAATGGAAAAGCTCGATATTCTCAAATGGCTGGCAAGGCTGACCGATTATGTGCACATCACATCTATCCGCACTGTGCCTGAAAACGTAGAGCGTTTTGTGCGTTTTCAGAGGCTGCAAATGAAATCCAGCCCTGAACGGCTGATACGCCGCGCAGCCAAACGGCAGGGAATTACGGTAGACGAAGCGCGGGAACAAAGAGCCGGTGTTCAACCATGCCTCACCAGGGCACCGTATATATGGGTGAAAAGTTTGAGCAGCGGAGAGCGGTTTCGCCTGTTTGTGACCTGTGTTGATGAAGAGAGAGCAGGAAACCCTACCTTCACTCCTTACGGACTGGCTAAAGCGGGAACAATAGGTGCTTTACCCTATTTTTGACCTTTCAAAAATAGTTATTTAAAAATACATTAAAAATCAACCGGTTACAGCAAGGCCAAAAAAGAAAGGGTAAAACCTTCTTTCTTTCCCAAGCCATTGTTGTAACTGGTTTTTTGCGATTAAACTTATAGTTCACTGCCGCACAGGCAGCTTAGAAATACCAGCCAAGACAAACCGGGGTAGAGATTCCGTTCACTGCCGCACAGGCAGCTTAGAAAAGCGTAGAGACCGCCCACGCTCCGAACTCTCCGTTCACTGCCGCACAGGCAGCTTAGAAAATCAACAGGAAACCAGTCTGTTTCGCTCACGAGTTCACTGCCGCACAGGCAGCTTAGAAAATCAAGATCAGCCATCAGATAATTGTTCACACGTTCACTGCCGCACAGGCAGCTTAGAAATCCACTGCGCCCGGGCGTGAAATTCAATAACAGTTCACTGCCGCACAGGCAGCTTAGAAATGCCAAACAGGGGTACGCCAAATGCTTTCAACGTTCACTGCCGCACAGGCAGCTTAGAAACCTTCCGATAATGCCAGCTCTTACCGTTAGGGGTTCACTGCCGCACAGGCAGCTTAGAAAAATGACAAGGTGGTGGTAACGATTGTTCAATTGTTCACTGCCGCACAGGCAGCTTAGAAAATTAAGCAGTAAGTTAAAACTGTCATGTCAGTGTTCACTGCCGCACAGGCAGCTTAGAAAATTAATTTAGCGACTTCCTACAGCGGAACAACCGTTCACTGCCGCACAGGCAGCTTAGAAAAGCAACAGCAACCTGGCTGTTGATGGTGA
>NZ_CAMZOG010000115.1 GCF_947331445.1 Parendozoicomonas sp. Alg238-R29
ACGCTACCGCTTGCCAGCTGCGCGGACATTGAAAACGTGAAAATGTTAAAGCTGGCATTGCACCGGGAACAAACGAAAATATTGAAACGCCAGCTTCACGAAACGTGAGAAATGCAGGCTGGGAACTGAAACCCCAAATATTTGCGCTGGCATAACTCGGAAGCAGCCCGAAAAATGTTTGCAGGATAAACACGTTGAAAGAATGAACTTTCAGGATTTACACGTGGCAAACTCCAATGTTTGATTGCCAGCTCCACAAAACTCTTGGTTGTTTTTCAGGAAAGCACAGACCGAAACATTAATATTTGCACATTGACGCACAACAGCTGAATATACGCCAAAAGCCGTATAATAAGCTATCTAATAATCAACTAACCAACCGCTGCTTCCCAGTAATACCAAATACTTAGAGCCAATATCAATAAAAACACACTTTATTCATATTGTCGTAAAGTCAGAATCAATATTTTCCGCTTAAGAATGGTTAGCATTAGATTTCCATTAAAAACCTATTAAAAACAAAAAGTTAAAGATACCTTGAGAAAGTTGCATAGGCGAACTATTTTTACTGTTTATTTATACAGTCCTGGTTTCAAGTTCATGAAATTGCAACAGCAGTTCCAGCAAGCATTGCGAACAATAAATTACTCCTACTCAACTGAAAAAGCCTATTGGAGCTGGATAAGGCAATATCTAAAATTTCATAACATGAAGCACCCTGCCAGTATGGGAGGGGAGCAAATAAGCCAGTTTCTTTCTTACTTGGTTATGCAGCGTCATGTATCAGTCAGTACGCAGCAACAGGCATTAAGCGCATTGGTCTTCCTCTATCGCCACGTGCTGCAGCGTGAAGAGTTGATTATCAACGAATGGTCTCAGTCTAAACGGCCGAAAAAACTACCTGTTGTCTTTTCCAGAAACGAGGCAGAGCTTGTTCTCTCTCATTTAAAAGGTACACCATTGATCATCTCTCAACTTATGTATGGCGCTGGAATGCGCTTAATGGAAGCTATTCGTTTACGGGTAAAAGATGTAGATTTTCACCGCAGTGAAATTACTGTGCGGGAAGGTAAAGGCAGTAAAGACCGGGTCACAGTGTTGCCCCAGAAAATCATAGAGAATTTAAAACAGCACATTGAACATTCAGCCGCGCTTCATCAAAAAGCGCTTGCAGAGAATGTCTGTCATGTACATCTCCCCGGAGCTTTGGCAAAAAAGTATCCCAATGCAGGCAAAGAGTTAGCCTGGCAATTTATCTTTGCCAGCACTCAGCTGAGCCGAGATCCGCGTACAGGAAAAATAGGCCGGCATCATATTAATGAACGCCACATTCAGAGGAATGTGAAAGCTGCTATTTACAAAGCTGGTATTCATAAGCACGCCAGCTGCCATACATTTCGGCACAGCTTTGCAACGCATATGCTAGAAAGTGGGTATGACATTCGTACAGTACAGGAATTGCTCGGGCATTCTAATGTTAACACCACAATGATATACACCCATGTCCTGAATAAAGGAGGGCGTGGTGTCCGAAGCCCCGTTGACTGCAATTGAACGCTATGAAAGAACGCTACCGCCCCATAGAGTTTTCAGGCGTAGCCTATCAATCCATGTGTTAAAAAATCCAATGGCACAATTATGCAACACTTATCTTGTATTCGTCACGGCAAAAAACCAGCGAAAAGCTGATGAAAACTGGCAAAAGAAACGGAGCCAATGGCTCCGTTTCAGGGTTCGAATTAACTTTCAGTCAGGCAAAAAATGGTAGTTTATTCTTCTTCCCACTTCAGAGAACGCTGAACGGCACGTTGCCAACCGTGGTAAACCTTCTCACGCTTCTCTTCTTCCATAACCGGTTCGAATACCCGGTCAACACTGATGTTCTTACGCAGGTCTTCAGTGTTTGCCCAGTAACCCACTGCCAAACCTGCAAGATAAGCAGCACCAGCAGCGGTAGTTTCAATAACCGTTGGGCGAACAACTTTGGAACCTAAAATGTCAGATTGGAACTGCATCAGGAAGTTGTTGGCAACAGCACCGCCATCAACACTCAGTTGGTTCAACTCAAGGCCGGCATCTTTCTGCATAGCGTCCAGAACATCACGGGACTGATAAGCCAGGGATTCCAGAGTCGCACGCACAATGTGGTTACGGTTTGCACCACGGGTCAGGCCTACAATAGTGCCGCGAGCGTAAGAGTCCCAGTAAGGTGCCCCCATACCCACAAAGGCTGGCACAACATACACACCGTTAGTGTCTTCTACCTTGCGTGCAAAATACTCAGAATCTGCCGCATCACGAATCAGGCCCATCTCATCACGCAGCCACTGAATACTGGCGCCTGCTACGAATACGGAACCTTCCAGCGCGTAATTCACTTTTCCGTCGAGGCCGTAAGCAATTGTGGTGAGCAGGCCATTTTCAGACTTGACTGGCTCTTCACCAGTGTTCATCAGCAAGAAGCAGCCAGTACCATAAGTGTTCTTGGCCATACCTTTTTCAAGGGCCAGTTGGCCGAACAGTGCGGCTTGTTGGTCACCAGCAATACCTGCAATTGGAGCTGTCGTCGTACCGATGGTAGCGTGGCCATAAACTTCAGAGCTGGACTTCACTTCAGGCAGCATGCTGCGAGGCACACCCAGAGCCTTCAGCATCTTCTCGTCCCACTCCAGTGTCTTGATGTTGAACAGCATGGTGCGGGAAGCATTGGTCACGTCGGTGACGTGAGTCTTGCCTTCGGTCAGCTTCCAGGTCAGCCAGGTGTCGATAGTACCGAACAGCAGCTCGCCTTTTTCTGCCTTTTCGCGTGCGCCTTCAACATTGTCCAGAATCCAGGCAACTTTTGTACCGGAGAAGTAAGCGTCTACCACCAGCCCGGTATTTTCACGTACATAGTCTTCTAGTCCATCATGCTTCAATTG
Source organism: Parendozoicomonas sp. Alg238-R29 (assembly GCF_947331445.1). Taxonomy (GTDB): domain Bacteria; phylum Pseudomonadota; class Gammaproteobacteria; order Pseudomonadales; family Endozoicomonadaceae; genus Sansalvadorimonas. Next base: position 2,922 of record NZ_CAMZOG010000115.1, read on the forward strand.
CTCACAGGTGCTCGCGGTGCGGCGGCACTGCCAAACGATAGCGTTATAGATTGGCTGACCGGTATTCTTGTCCCAAACGACAGTGGTTTCACGCTGGTTGGTAATACCAATAGCGGCAATTTGCTCAGGCTTGATATCCGTTTTGGCCAGAACTTCAGTCATTACGCCACGTTGAGTCGCCCAGATCTCCATAGCGTCATGTTCAACCCAGCCCGCCTGAGGGTAGTGCTGGTTAAACTCCTGCTGAGAAACACCAACAATTCCGCCATTGCGATCAAAAATAATGGCGCGGCTGCTGGTAGTGCCCTGGTCGAGAGAGAGAATATATTTGGTTTCGTTGGTCATGACCCAGTCCTTAAAGCCCCGTTTCCAGGGCCTATTGTCGTGAAGAAAATTAAGGAAATAAATGACTTTGCGTTTAGTAATTAACCAAAACCTGACAATTACTTAGCGTTCAGGGCTTCTTCAGCAGCGCTCAGGGCTTCTTCAACAGAAGTGGAACCTTCCTGATCCATGCGAGGCTCGCAGCCAGGAGTGCCGCATTCCTTCAGAAGAACCAGCTGCTTTTCAATAATGCGGGTGTAAATAAAGGCACCCAGGTTGGCACCAACGATTGGGCCAAGGATGGGAACCCAGAAGTAAGGGTTGTCGCGGCCGCCGGTTATGGCAACTGTGCCCCACTCGGAGAACAGAGCAAACAATTTAGGGCCGAAGTCACGAGCAGGGTTCATGGCAAAGCCAGTCAGCGGGCCGAAAGAACAACCGATAACGGCAATCAGAACACCAATCATAACAGCTGTGAGAGCACCTTTTGGAGCGCCATTGTTGTTATCGCCCAGAGCCAGAATACCGCACATCAGAATGGCAGTAATAAATACTTCCACCATAAATGCATGGCCGTTACTTAATACAGCCATGGGGTAAGTTGAGAAGATGCCTGCGGTAGCAAGGTGATCAATGCTTCCAGGAACAATGTTGTTCACAGCATTGAATTCAGCAAACAGTGGCTGGTAGATCATGTACACAAAAGCGGCACCAAGAAATGCACCGATAATTTGTGAAATGATGTAAGGAATAACCTTGGCTTTCTCAAAGCCTTTGAATACAGCCAGGGCAATTGTTACAGCAGGATTAATATGTGCACCAGATACGCCGCCCGTCACATAAATAGCGATAGAAACACCCATACCCCAAACAATACTGATTTCCCATTGTCCAAAGCTGGCTCCAGCCAGAACCAGGGCAGCAACAACGCCAGCGCCAAAAATAATTAACAGCGCTGTGCCTATCACTTCCGATATGCATTCGCCAAATAATGTTTCTCTATTCATAACCTTGCCCAATGTACATTCAGTGCGAGAGGGGCTTATTATTCCCATTGTTGTTTTTTGTGAGTTGATGGTAATCAACAAAATCAAACTAACACGAACATTTTCCTTTTTTTGTTGGAAGCTACTCTGAAATATTCCGCATTTTCATAGAGTTGTATCCATAACGGCGGTGTTTGTTCTGTATCAAAACAACAGGATTGCACACACAGTAACATTGTCGGATATGTAAAATCGGATATATAAAAACTGGTGTGCATCATTATGAGACGACTAGAAGCAGATGTTGTCATCATCGGCGGCGGCGCTACGGGCGCGGGTGTTTTTCGGGATTGTTGTCTCAGGGGAATGCGCTCGATCCTGGTGGAGCGTAACGACATCGCCAGCGGTACCACAGGGCGTAACCATGGCCTTCTGCATTCCGGTGCCCGTTACGTTGTAACCGACAGCCATTCAGCAGCGGAATGTATTCGTGAAAATAGAACCCTTAAGCATATTGCCGGGCATTGTATTGAGAAGACGGATGGCTTGTTTATCTCATTGCCAGAAGACGGCCTGAGTTATCAGCAAGACTTTATAAACGGCTGTGCTCGTGCCGGCATTCCCACAGAAATTTTAACGCCACAACAGGCATTGCAACTGGAACCATCTGTTAACCCGGCTTTGATTGGCGCGGTGAGAATTCCAGACGGAACAATTGATCCATTTCGAATTACCTCGGCTAATATTCTGGACGCCCGTGAACATGGTGGCACTTTATTAAGTGATACCAAAGCTGTTGGTTTGATCATTCGAATGGGCCATGTACAGGGCATTCAGTGCCGGGATCAGCGCACCGGCGAACTGTTTGAAATTCGTGCCCGTCAGGTTATCAACGCCACCGGTGCCTGGTGCCATGAAGTAATGGAATACGCCGACCTTTCGGTGGATATGTATCACTCCCGCGGTGCGCTGTTGATTATGGGCCACCGTTTGAATGGCATGGTGATTAACCGTTGTCGCAAACCGGGGGATGCCGACATTCTGGTGCCGGGAGATACCGTTTCCGTCATTGGTACAACGTCCACGCATGTTGGCCGTCATGAATTGGAAACCCTCGAAGTCACAGACGAAGAAGTGCGCGTGCTGTTGGAAGAAGGCAGTAAGCTGGCGCCGGAAATGATGAATGCCCGGGTGTTGCGTGCTTATTGTGGCGTGCGCCCTCTGGTATCTCTCTCCTCTGATGGCTCCGACAGAACGATTAGTCGGGGATTGGTCGCCATTGATCACGCTGAATCCGATGCGCTGCCAGGGTTGATTACCATCACCGGTGGTAAGCTGATGACCTACCGCCTGATGGCAGAAGTTGCCACCGATATGGCTGTCAGGCATCTGGGTGTTTCTGAAAAATGTTCAACCGCCAGTAAGCCTCTGCCCGGTGCACTTCTGTCGGATCAAGATAAAAGCAAAGGCAAAAACGTTCAGGTTGGCGGCTACAGTCTGGCCGACTCCTCCTTGCCTAAAACCGTCGCAGGTTCCGCTGTTTACCGTCATGGTGAACGGGCTAAAGATTTCGTGAAGGAAGATAGCAAGTGGTGTAATGCTGTCGTGTGTGAATGTGAAGTGGTCACTCGGGGTGAAATTCTTTACGCCGTTGATCAACTGAATGCCCGCAGTTTGTCAGACCTTCGCCGTCGAACCCGTGTTGGCATGGGCCCTTGTCAGGGAGAGATGTGCGCCTGCCGAACGGCAGGGTTGTTGGCGGAATCCCGCAGTGATCAGATTGATGCTCTTGATACTCTGCAGGATTTTATTGAAGAACGCTGGAAAGGTGTAAGGCCGGTACTGTGGGGGGATGGCCTGCGGGAAGCGGAATTCAGCTATTGGGTACAGGAAGGTTTGTTGGGATTGGGAAGTCTCAGGCAGCAGGCAACCTGCGCCGCCAATGCGGTTGATACCACAGCAGACCATACCACAGCAGACCATACCGCTCAGGATGAGGAGCGCACAGCATGATACATGAATGTCTGATTGTTGGGGGCGGGCTGGCAGGCCTGACCGCCGGTATTCGTTGCGCCGAAGCCGGTCTTAAAGTGGCAGTGGTATCTGGTGGTGAGAGTGCACTGACGTTTGCTTCTGGTTCAATAGATGTGCTGGGTTCCATCCCAGGGCAGCCTGTTGTACGACGCCCGTTTGATGCGATTGATTGCCTTGCTGAGCTGAGCCCTGGTCATCCTTACGCAAAAATAGGACGTGAGAAAGTCTTTCAGTCGCTGGGCTGGTTTCACGGACAGATGGCCGAGGTTGGGTTAGAACTTGGTTTAGCCAGCGACTGTCGTGAAAACCAATGGCGCATCACTGCGGCAGGATCCCTTCGCCCTACATGGTTAAGTCAGCCAGCCACAAAAGCTATGCCCTGGGAATGTTTCCACGGTGATGGCGCCTGTCTGCAGAAAGTGGTGTTTGTAAATATCACCGGGTTTTTGGATTTCATGCCTGAACTGGCTATGTGTGGATTGAAACAACATCCATCGTTTAGAAGTGTGGCTGTTGAGCACTTTAATATCAACTTGCCCCTTGAACATGGTCACGGGGCAACGGCCGATACTATGCGCGCCCCGCAACTGGCAAGCGCTATGGGTGACCGGGATATGGATATTCTGGCGAGGGTGTTGAGTGAGCGTGTGCAGGACGCCGAACTGGTTGTTATGCCCGCTTGTTTCGATCCTGATCTTGGCTGCAATCGTCTACAAAAGTTGCGTCAGCGTACAGGTTTAAACATTATCGACATCGCCACATTGCCACCATCTGTTCATGGTTTACGTTTGCATAAAGCCCTGCGTAATCGATTCCGTGCTCTGGGAGGTTTCCTGATTCCTGGCACCGAAGTTCGTCATGGAACCGTTGATGGTGACCGGGTCATGAGCGTCAGCACCGGTGAAGACCTGCTGTCTGCCGATCACTTTATTCTTGCTAGCGGCAGCTTTTTCAGCAAAGGCCTGCAATCTGTAAAAGAGTCCATGAGTGACCCCTGCTCTGTGCAGGAGCCTGTATTTAATCTCGATCTTCACAGTTGGGCGGATCAACCCAAAGACTTCAGTAGTCATCAGTTCCTGGCACCGGAAGGGCAGAACTTTGTTCGTAGTGGTGTTGCTCTGAACCAAAGCGGCCAACCGATGGTGGCAGGAAAAGGTTTACATAATCTTCATGTCAGCGGAGCGGTTCTGGGTGGGTATGATCCGGTGCAGGAGTGTTCCGGTGGCGGTGTGGCCATCAGCACAGGCTGGCAAGCTGCAGAAAATGTTATTTGTCAGGTTAAGGGGCAGCAAGTATGAACCTTTTCAGCCTCAACGGCAGTGGCCAAAACCATGATCGCTCTTTCGATCGCTGCCTGAAATGCACGGCCTGTTCTTCTCAGTGTCCGGTATCTCTTGTGCGGCCGGATTACCCTGGCCCCAAGCAGTGCGGCCCGGATGGTGAGCGCCTTCGCCTGAAAAGCCCGGAGTTTATGGACGACGCTCTGAAATACTGTACCGGCTGTAAGCGTTGTGAAGTGGCTTGCCCATCGAATGTGCGTATCGCCGATATTATTGCCACCGCCAAACAGAAGTATGGCGATAACAGTTTCAAATTACGGGAATTCCTGCTCAGCCATACCGATTTAATGGGTGGATTAACCCGTGGTTCAGCACCAATCGTTAACAAAATTACCAGCCTGAAGCCCACTAAAATCTTGATGGATAGAGGTCTGGGCATCGATCAGCGCAGAAGCTTCCCGGCCTACGCGACAAAAAGCTTCCGTAGTACATTCAAGTCTGTGGCCTCCAGGCAGGAGCAGCATGCCCGCAAGGTGTCGTATTTCCATGGTTGCTTCGTTAACTTTAACGATCCGCAACTGGGTATGGATCTGGTCACAGTTCTGAATGCCATGAATATTGGTGTGCGACTGCTGCAAAAGGAAAAGTGCTGTGGCGTACCGCTGGTAGCCAATGGCTTTCACGACAAAGCCCGAGCGAATGCCGAGTTTAACACCTCGTTTTGTGAGCAGGCACTGGAAAGCGGCAGTGAGCGTATAGTTTCCAGCTCCTCCAGTTGTTCGCTGATGTTGCGGGAAGATTATCCCGATATGTTGGGAGTGAAGAACGAAAAGGTGCAATCCCGCATCAGTTTTATCACCCGCTTTCTGGCGGGGGAGTTTGAAGCTGGCAATAAGCCGGAGATGAAGCCGGTGAATCTGAAAGTGGCCTATCACAGCCCCTGTCATCTGATAAAAGCTGGTGGTGTTCTGCATACCCTTAAATTGCTGTGGGATATTCCCGGACTGGAACTGCAACAGCTGGATTCCAACTGTTGTGGTATTGCCGGTACTTACGGTTTTAAAAAGGAAAACTACGAAACTGCACAGGGCATTGGCGAACCGTTATTCCAGCAGATAGAAGAGAGTGGTTGTGACTTTGTGGTGACTGATTGTGAAACCTGCAAAATGCAGGTGGAGATGAGTACTTCGAAGAAGGTTTTGCACCCGGTGAATTTGTTGGCCCGGAGTTTAATGGAAGAGTAATGGGAGAGTAATAAACAAGAGTGGTTGGGTTGGCCGCAAGGCGCAACCCAACGCAATAACCGCTTCACACTTTAAGCCGCAGGCACTTCTGCCAGAGACGCAACCAGCAACTGCCAGAAGCGACCAACACTGGCGATGTGCACCTTCTCAGCAGGAGAGTGGGGGAATTTAATGGTTGGTCCGAAAGAGACCATATCCCAGTTCGGGTACTTCTTGCCCAGCAGGCCACATTCCAGACCCGCGTGAATCACCTTGAATACTGCATTTTTGTTAAATAACTGGTGGTGAACATCCTGAACCAGCTGCTGAACAGGGGAGTTAGTCGCAGGCTGCCAGCCAGGGTAACCATGGTTATCACTGGTGCGGGCACCGGCCAGAGCAAACAGGCCGTGGATAGTCTGGCGGGTGTCTTCCTGGGCTGAGTGAACCATACTGCGGGGCAGAACCTGAGCCACGATTTTGCCTTCGGCAATGTTTGTAACACCCAGATTGGCAGAGGTTTCAGTTACACCAGCAATCACATCGCTCATACGCAGAACGCCGTTAGGGCAAGCGTGCAGAGTATTCACCCAAATGGTTTGTATGTCTTCAGGCAGCACCTGTTTGGCAGTGGTGTCTTCCCAGGTCATGTTGAGTTCTGGGTCAGCCAGTTGATACTCATTGCAGATTTCACCAGCAAAAGTGTCCAGAGCGGCTTCGGCGGCAGCAATCTGAGCTGCGGGCAGAGCAACAACTGCGGAAGACTCCCGGGGAATGGCATTAAACAGCGTTCCACCGTTCAAGCTGGACAAGCGAACACCAAAAGGCTTCAGGGTTTCAATAGCGCGAACCATCAGCTTAATGGCGTTACCACGATACAGATGAATATCGCAGCCAGAGTGACCGCCGCTCAGACCCTTGATGCTCAGGGTGCGAGCCGCATAGCCTTCAGGTAGCGTTTCTGGAGTGTAGTCAGATTCGGCAATAATACGCACGCCGCCAGCGCAACCAACGTAAATTTCGCCTTCTTCTTCTGTGTCCAGGTTGAACAGAATGTCGCCTTTGAACAGACCTTCTTTCAGACCCTGAGCGCCGGACATGCCGTCTTCTTCGTTGGTAGTAATCAGAACTTCCAGGGGGCCGTGAGCAACATCATCCGCGGCCAGAACCGCCATGGCGGCTGCCATGCCGATACCGTTGTCAGCACCCAGAGTCGTGTTGTTGGCACGTACCCAATCACCATCGTTTGTTAGATCAGGAGGCATCTCATTGGCTTAACCCACATTTATTGTGAACAGAGCCAAACAATTCATGACAAAAAGGAAAGTAATACTGACAACTGACAGTTGTCTCTGTTCACAATACATATTGGTGCATGAACTATACTTTTGAGCACCGGTTTCTGTCGTGTAATTAAAACCATCGTCGTGCAGCAAACACAATTCCAAGAGTTCCTGAAATCTCTCAGGACATTGTCCCCTGAACAGCTGACATGTTTGCACACAACCTTACCGCCATGCCCAAAATTACTTTGATCAGCACCCGCGGTGCCCTCACTGTACCTGTGAATACATCTGGTCATCAACGCTACCGCTGCAACG
>NZ_CAMZOG010000116.1 GCF_947331445.1 Parendozoicomonas sp. Alg238-R29
CACGGTGTTGAAAGATTTTCCACCGACTACTTCAGGGGGAGAAGTAACAACGAATGAAGATGTTGGTTTTGTATTTAGTGCCAGTAATTTCAATTTCATGGATCCTGCTGGCGGTAATTTAAGCAGTGTTAGAGTTGAGAGTATTCCAGCGAATGGAACGCTTGAACTGTTCAATAGTTCAACTTTTGATTGGGAGTCTGTTTCGGTGGGGCAAGTAGTAACAGCCTCAGATATAGATAATGGATACTTCCGTTACGCTCCTGACACCCATGCTCCAACCGGTTCAAGTGATGGAAGTAATGAAGGAAACTTTTCCTTTAGTGTTTCTGATGGAACCCTCAATAGTTCCAGTGTGACAATGCAAGTTAATGTTACACCGGTAGCAGATATGCCAACCATAACCGGCGGAACACCAGGAACCTCTGTCTTCGACAACAACGGTAATATCCAACTTCCTTCTTCTACCGGGTTTAACCGAAAGATCTACAACAATGCACCAATAAAATCGGGCGCAGCAACAGCTGATGAAATTTCTGATTCTGATACTGCTTCTTTCGAAGATGCGTTAAATAACGCATCAGCTAATGTCATTGATACTGTTAACGACGTTTTTGCTGATAACGAAGGTAGTGATCAAAGTGCACCTCTGTCTGCTGATGGCGCAGTCAGTTATACAGGTTGGATTTTCCTGGAAGCCGGGCATACATATCAGTTTACCGGGTATGTTGATGATGCCATGCATATTGAGCTTGGAGGCACAACGCTGTATAGCCAGGGAGGAAACGTTCACGGGAACTTCCCTGATAGTGCACGCCCAAGTGCTGTTTTTACACCTTCCGTTTCTGGTTACTATTCCTTTGAGGCGTACGTCTACAACCATGGTGGTCCTGGAGATATTGATCTTAATCTCAGTGTTGATGGTCAACCAGCACAGGATTTGAATACTTCCAACTTTGATATTTACACTGATGTACCAGCGGATGTAGCCAATGGTACTGCTTCTGGCATAGGTTCTTATGTACCTGTTGCAGGTGATGCACCTGATAGCGATGACGGTGGTTATTATCCGGTAATTAACACGGGTAATGAGGGTGAGTTTATTCAATTGGATGGTGTGTCAGCATCGTTTGTTGATAACGATGGTTCGGAGGTTCATACACTTACTCTTGATAACATTCCACTTGGCGCAATTCTGACAGATGGCACAAATGTTTTTGTGGCGACAGCCGGTAATACCTCGGCAAATATTCTGGGCTGGGATTACGACAATCTGCAGATAAAAGCTGCAATAGACAATGATTTCGACACGGTTACTTTAACACTTACCGCAACTGCAGTTGAGCAATCTAACAATGATACATCTCAGAAAGCTGTAGACATTGATGTTTACATTCGTGGTGCTGAAGTCAATGCCACGAATAACAGCTATACAGTTGACGAAGATAATTCAGTAGCAGGTAACATCGTGACTGATGGCCCGATTGCTGACAGCGATGCAAGCCCTTCCGTGGGAGCTGTTAAATCAGGTGCTGTGCTGAACTATCGGGCAGTTGATGATACTGATGGCGATAGTCAGTGGGAGAATACTGGCACAGGCACTGCCAGCTCAGGAACGTTGAATTGGGGCTTAACTGGCCAAACCAGAGAAAGTGTTACTTCTGAATATGAAGGGATAACTGAGGCCTACAGGTTTACAAACGGCCAGGCAAAAGTTGTTTCTACTTCTTTTACCAATATCAATAGTAGTGATGCCACGGATGTCACCAACAAAGATGCAACCTTTGAGATGTGGTTTAAGGCAGGTTCAAGTAATGCTGCTGGCAATTACACATTACTGTTTGAATCTGGTGGTGCTACTGATGGTATATCTCTTGTTCTTGAAGGCTCCAATCTCTACTTCATAGTTGAAGACTCAGACAGTGGGGGAGCTAACCGCCGGCAGGTTGCTCTTAAGTATGATTTGTCTGAGTTAGGCATAGACCCTAAAGCTGAGTTTGTTCAGGTAGCGGGTGTATTTGATCTCGGAGCACCAGACGGTGAAGGTCAGATAAGGTTGTACGTGAATGGAACCTTGGTCGCCCAAGATGCGACTCCAGTGAGTTTATTAGACTGGGCCGGTCCCAATGAAAGTTCACTAGGTCGTATTGATGGTTCTACCAGCAGTAGTGCGGATGATGACGATATTGTCATTGATGGTACTTCTTTCAATATTCCAACTTTGAATGCATTTGAAGGGGATATTGCCGAGTTCCGTTACTATGAAGAGGCATTAAGTAATTCAGAGGTATTGGGTAACTTCCAGGCGGTTGCCGGTTTAGCTGTCACTCATGTGAATGGGCAGCCGGTTAGTGCATTGGTGCCTATTGATACGGGTAATGGAACACTGCTTATTGCAGCAGATGGTTCTTATAAATTTACCCCAGATCCAGATTTTTCTGGTACAGAAACATTCACTTATACACTGAGTGACCCTGATGCTAATACTGATACAGCGACGGTTACGATTAATGTAAGTCCTGTTGATGATAACCCAGTTGCTTTTGCGCAGGCTGTTAATGCGTCGGTTGATGATACGCTGACTGCTCAGGTTCCTAGCGCTACTGATGTTGATGGTGATTTGGATGAGAATGGTTACGTACTGTCTCAACCGCTACCATCCGGTAAGGGGATATTAGCGTTTAACTCTGATGGATCTTATACATTTGATCCGGGGTCAGATTTTGATGGGCTGGTTCTTGGTACATCTGAAGATGTTACGTTCTCATACGTCGCAACCGATGATAATGGAAATACCAGTGATCCTGTACAGGTTACGATTACCGTAATAAATACGGCGGGCGATGCTTTACCTGTTGTGCAGAATGTTTCTGATATTAACTATGTAGAAGGGTCGGGAGTACAGAAACTTCTGCAAGGGGTTCAGATCAGTGACAGTGACAGCACGAATCTCTCATCAGTCGTGATCGAGTTAGGTGGCTATGATCCAGCCAGTGAAACCCTTAGCTATTTCACACCGGGTACGTCAGTTTCTGGGAGTATTTCGATTGTTAATGATGTATGGACACTGACTTTAACTGGTGGCGCCAGTATTGCTGAGTACCTGACAGTACTTGAGTCAGTGACTTATTCCAGTCATTCTCAGTCACCTGATACTGGGACTCGAACGCTGAAGGTAACGGTATTTGATGAAACCCATACCGCGTTGTCTGCATCGGATCAGAGTAATTTCCAGATCAGTGATGTGAACAGCGCTCCTGATGCTGTCGATTCCGTTGCTGCTATGCCACAGAACACTGTAAATCAGCCTTTGGTAATACCAGCTCCTACAGATATTGACGATGTTGTGTCTAGTTTAGTGGTAATAATAGATAGCGTGCCAACCGGGCTTGGTACTATCGCATTGCCAGACGGCACAGCGGTGACTGCTGGCACTATTCTCACGGTTGATCAGCTGACATCATTAACCCTGTCCAGCAGTGTTAATGCAGGTACTGGCATACTGTCTTATACCGTGCAGGATGACAGCGGAGCCTCCGACTCGGCCTCTGTCACCATTACGGTCGGTGATGCTGGTGTTGATACTGCAACGGTTTATGAGAGCTCTCTCAATAACGGCACTTTGAGTGATGGAGGATCAACAGTTGCGACTGGTAACCTGCTTGCCAATGATGGGGCGGCAGGCTCCGATGCGCAGCTTACACAGCTCTCATTTGGAGGAACAGCGGCAGGGTCACTGGGTAGCACTATCCAGATAAATACTGACTATGGTCAGTTGACCGTGTACACCACTGATTCCACGCCTGGTTTCCAGAAAGGTGATTACGTTTATCAACTGAGTGACCGGGTTAATAATGCTCCTGGTGAAGATGTATTTACAGAGAGCATTAATTACCAGTTCACCAGTGGTGGTAACACCTATGGCTCGAGTCTGGATGTTTCTATTGAGGATGATGAGCCTATTGCTGTGAATGTTGTTGAGACCGCACCAGAGTCTGCGGAAGAAATATTTAATGTAGTATTTACGTTTGATGTCTCAACCAGCATGAAGAACGCTTCAGGTTTGCCGGGGCTGGATCGCCTTGATTTAGCTAAATCTGCATACAAAAGCCTTGCCAGGGAATACTTTGAGCAATCGACTCAGGTGGAAATAACAGTCATTGTCTTTGCTGATGGTGCCTATGAAGAAGGTACTTACACCGATTTTGATCAACTATCGGCTGCAATTGATGGCGTTGATTTTGCGGATGTTAACAGCAGGGTAAATGACGGCACCAGTTATTATGATGCGACTGAGCAAATCACAGATACATTACAGTCTGACCTTAATCAGCAGCAGTCCACAGGAGCAGATAAAAAGAACATTGTTTATTTCATGTCTGATGGTAATAACAATAGAGATACTGGTGTATTCAATAGCAGTGATTATGACGATTTTGTCAACAATAATGATATCTACTCCTATGCAGTAGGAATTGGTACAGGAATAACAAACTTCTCTGGTTTAAATTTCGTTCACAACATTGATGCTTACGGTCAGGGTAATGGCCATATTGATCCAGCATTGGTTGTTACAGACTTGCAGGAGCTTGAGGAGGTTTTGATAAGTACTGTGCCAACAGCATTCGGCGGTACAGTGGTTTCTGAAGGCGGTATAGTTAACTCTGTACTTGGTGCTGATGATGGTTATGTTCAATCTATTACTGTAGAACTGTCGGGTAATCCGGTCACCTTTACCTATGATGGTTCAACTGTTACACCGCCATCCTCTGGAACCTACAACATCAATGCCTCTGTTCTTGAACTAAATGAAGGTATTGGCTTCCCGTATGGCACCATGTTGTTTGACTTCAGTGATGGTACCTACAAGTTCTTTGCCAAGGCGGGAACTGCCGGACAACAGGTGAATGTTGATTTCACTTTGATTGATGGCGACGGTGATACGGCCAATGATGTGTTGCGGTTGGATATCATTGAAGCGGTGCCAAGAGCGGATGATGATCTGCATACAATCAATGCTGGTCAAATAGCTCAGGGTAACGTGATAACAGGTTTGGGAACTGATGGTGGTATCACACTTGGTTCCAGCTTCACTGATTTTGCTATTCAAGGTGGTGGCGTTGACTCCGCTGTTGATAATGCAGACATATCACGCTTTAGCCTTGGAGGGTTGTCTGTTGATTTCAAAAACCTGCAGGTAACTGGCTCAGAGTCTGGATACAGTGTTTCTGGCCTTAGCGAAGAGACTGTTAAAGGTGTGGTTGTTCGTCAGGTAACCATTACTCATGGTGCATCGGGAGCCAGCCTTACATTCCGCAGTAATGGTTACTACAGCTATAACCCCGGTTCATTGATGATCCCTCTGGTTCTTACTTATGTGCTCACCGATCAGGATGGAGACGAAGACAGTGCCGTATTAACTGTTCGCACAATAGAGAACACTGTTTCAGGTGACGATACTGATCAAACCTTTAACGGTACCAGCCAGAACGATGCGATTAACGGCGAAGGTGGCAATGACATTATTAATGGTAACGCTGGCTACGATAACCTCTCCGGCGGATCTGGTGAAGACCAACTCTATGGTGGAAATGATGACGATCGTTTAGCCGGTGGCGACGACGATGATCAGCTCTTCGGTCAGGCTGGTGCAGATGTTCTGAAAGGAGACCGAGGTAACGACATCCTTGATGGTGGGGCTGGTGATGATCAGCTGTTTGGTGGTGAAGGTGATGACCGCCTGTTTGGTTATACCGGTGATGATGTTCTCCATGGCGGAGATGGTGATGACCAACTGGATGGTGGTGCTGGCAACGATATCCTTAAAGGCGATAGTGGTCAGGATCTCCTCATCGGTAATGTCGGCGATGACATTCTTGAAGGTGGAGAGCAAAGTGACACCTTTATTTTCCGTTTCCAGGATATGCTTGATGGACAGACTGTTCAGACTGATTCAATTCTGGATTTCACACTGGGCGACCCTGATGCCTCTGATGCTGACTGGCTCGATATTTCTGATCTGGTGACGTTTGATAACAGTGAGGCTCTTGATCTGGCAACGTTAACAGGTAAAGGAGTGAGTGCCAGTTATGATGGCGGTTCAAATCAGGCTGTTATTACGTTCACAGCAGATACTGAAGATAGTACGAACGATACTCTCAATATCCAGTTCAATAACACTACCGGGTGGCAAAACCAGAACTCTGATAGTGCTCTGGACGGTGATGATATTCTTCTGCAACTGATTACTAACGGCCAGATTATTGTCTGACCAGAGAAAAATCATGAATAAGAAAACTGAACAAGGTGAGTACAGGATGTCTCTTAATACTTTCAAGCTTTCCGGACTGGGGCTGTTGTTTCTTTCTTCTGCGCTTCAGGCTGGTTCCATGCTGGATTCTGTGAATGAAGCTTTGGCCACAAACCCGGAAATTTTAATCCGAACGGCTGAGGCCGATGCCCGGGATTATGAAATTCGTCAAGCTAAAGCTGGCTATTTACCAACGGTCGATCTACGTAGTGGTATCGGCTACGAAAACACTCGCAACAGCACGACTATTGGTTTGTATAACTCCCGTCAGGAGCCAGATAAAGATCTTAACCGTACTCGCAGAGATGCGTCTATCGTTGCACGGCAAATGTTGTTTGATGGTTTTGCGGTAGATAGTGAAGTTGCGCGTCAGGAAGCCCGACATGCTTCGGCTTCCTTTGATGTGTGTTCAGCTGCGGAAAGTATAGCTCTGGAAGCTTCTCAGGTTTATATCAATGTAATACGGCAGCAAGCGGTTGTTGAGTTGGCAAAGGAAAATGTAAAAGAACACGAACGGGTTGTTGAACTGATTCGTAAGCAGGGTGCAAAAGGTCGTAGCAATGAGGCAGATGTCGCTCAGGCTGAAAGTCGAATGGTGCTAGCCAAGGCGAACGAAATCAGTGCTGAATCTGTTTTGCGTGATGCCAGGACTCAGTATCAACGGGTTATTGGTAATCTTCCTCAGTCGTTTACTCTGCCAAGTGCTCCTGCCAGCTTGCCGGTAAATCTGGAAGCCGCATTAACTCAAGCTAAGGCGAATCATCCGGTGCTACGTCTAGCATCTGCTGATATTAATGCAGCGCAGGCTCAGTATGATGCTTCTAAAAGCCCATTTATGCCTCGTGTTGAGCTAGAGGTTGGTGCAGACTGGACCAGCGATGCGAATGGCGGAAAGGACGATGAGTATACTCACACTGCCAAGATAAATATGACTTACAACCTTTATAATGGTGGTGCGGACAAAGCCCGTCGTGAACAGGCCAGTAAGCTGATGAACGAAGCGATTGAAATCAAGAACCGTGCTCAACGTCAGGTTGAAGAGGAAGTACGCTTTGCCTGGATTGCGGTGGAGTTTGGTGAAAAGCGCTTAATGCCCCTGGCTGAACATGTGAAGCAGGCTGACCGCTCCCGCGAACTTTATAACAAACAGTTCCTGATCGGTTCCCGAACTCTGTTGGACCTTCTGGATAGTCAGAACGAATATTTTTCAGCCCGCCAAAGTGAAATCAATGCTCGCTATGATCTGGCTTTTAACCGCTATCGCCTGTTGCAAAGCACTGGTTCCCTGGTCTCAGGTATTGGTGCGACTCTTCCGGTTGAGAACAGCTGTGGCGTTGCTGTTACTTCTTTGTAGTGAGGATGAGAATAGAGTGGTGTTATAGGCGCACCACTCTTCCTATAGTTTTTGATTATCGATTAGATAAATTCAATTCATTTATTTAATTTTCCGTCAAGGCATAAGATTGAACTGCAAACACGAAACAAGCCGTTCAAATTAAGGAAAACGTTATGTCTCTGGTTAACACCAAAATCAAGCCCTTCTCCGCTACCGCATTCCATAATGGTGATTTCGTCTCCGTAACTGAAGAAGACCTGCTGGGTAAATGGTCTGTTGTGTTCTTCTACCCTGCAGACTTCACTTTTGTTTGCCCAACAGAACTGGGTGATCTGGCGGATCACTACGAGCAACTGCAGGCCATGGGTGTAGAAGTTTACTCTGTTTCTACAGACACTCACTTCACTCACAAAGCCTGGCATGACAGCTCCGAGACTATTGGCAAGATCAAGTTCCCAATGATCGGCGATCCAACCGGCAAGATTTCCCGTAACTTTGAGGTGATGATCGAAGAAGACGGTCTGGCTCTGCGCGGTACCTTCGTTATGAACCCAGAAGGTGAGATCAAGGTTGTAGAAACCAATGACCTGGGTATTGGTCGTTCCGCTAAAGAACTGATCCGCAAGATTCAGGCTGCTCAGTATGTTGCCGAGCATGATGGTGAAGTGTGCCCGGCGGCATGGCAACCAGGTGAAGAAACTCTGGCCCCTTCTCTGGATCTGGTCGGCAAGATCTAAACCTTTCTTCTGCCAAATCAGCGACCTTCATCCGTTAGAAGTGTAGAAGGTCGCTCATCCGAATCACAATTAAGGAAAAACTCTTCTTTTTGGAGCGCATCATGCTGGACGCCAATCTTAAACAACAACTGTCTACTTACTTTCAGAATATTCACCGCGCAGTTGAGATTGTCGCGTTTGTTGATAGCTCTGAGAAATCAAAAGAATTAATTGACCTTGCCAATGAACTGGCAGAGTTAAGCAAAAATATCACTGTAGTGAATGGTGAAACAGGTAAAGCCCGTGTTCCTTCTATTGCTATACGGAAACAGGGTGAAAATGCTGGAATTACTTTTGCCGGAGTGCCAATGGGGCACGAGTTTAACTCTCTGGTTCTGGCGTTGCTTCATACCGGTGGCCATGATCCGAAAATTGAGCAGGAGCTGGTTGAACAGATACAAGGGCTGGAGGGTGAACTGGAATTCGAAACATATATTTCCCTTTCTTGCCAAAACTGCCCGGAAGTTGTGCAGGCGCTAAACTTGATGGCGGCGCTTAGCCCAAATGTTAGTCACACCATGATTGATGGTGCGCTGTTCCAGAGCGAAGTGGATGAGCGCAAAGTTATGGCCGTGCCTTCGGTATTTCTAAATGATGAGAGTTTTTCTCAAGGGCGCATCAGCCTGAAAGATATCGTTAAGAAAATCGATAAAAATGCTGGTAAGCGCGAAGCTGAAGCCCTTAATAACAAAGAGAAGTTCGACACACTGATTATTGGCGGTGGTCCATCCGGTGCAGCAGCTGCCGTGTATTCTGCCCGTAAAGGTATTCGTACAGGCTTGGTTGCCGATCGTTTCGGTGGTCAGGTGATGGATACCATGGCAATTGAAAACTTTATCTCGGTAAAAGCCACAGAAGGCCCAAAGCTGGTCGCAAATCTTGAGCAGCATGTAAAAGATTATGATGTGGATATTATGTCCGGCCAGCTGGCGAACAAGCTTGTGCCTGCTTCAGAAACTGGTGGCTTCATTGATATTGAGTTGGCAAGTGGCGCTGTGCTCTCAAGCCGCTCTGTCATTATTTCCACTGGGGCACGCTGGAGGGAGATGAATGTACCGGGAGAGCAGGAATATCGAGGAAAAGGTGTCGCCTACTGCCCCCACTGTGATGGCCCACTCTTTAAAGGCAAGCGCGTGGCTGTTATTGGCGGCGGTAATTCTGGTGTAGAAGCGGCGATTGATCTGGCCGGTATTGTTAGCAAGGTAACTCTGCTGGAGTTTGATTCCACACTCCGTGCCGATGAAGTTCTGCAAAAGAAACTTCGGTCACTGGATAATGTTGACATTATTACCAATGCCATGACCACGGAGGTTCGTGGGGATGGTGAGCAGGTTGTTGGTCTGAGCTATCAGGATCGAGAATCTGGTGAAACTATTGGGGTTGATTTAGAAGGTGTGTTCGTACAGATTGGTTTGGTACCCAACACTGAGTGGCTGAAGGGTGTCGTTGATTTGACTCCTCGTGGAGAGGTTATTATTGACGAGCGCGGCCAAACATCTGTACCTGGAGTCTTTGCAGCAGGTGATGTGACTACCGCTCCTTACAAGCAGATTATTATTGCTATGGGGAATGGTGCGAATGCCTCTCTTGGTGCATTTGATTATCTGATTCGCAGTCCTTTGCAAGAACCGCAAGCAGCATAAGTGAAACAAGCCATTCCAGATTATTTGGAATGGCTCACATTTCTTTTATTTATTAGTCATGCAGGGGCTTGGGCTGCGCAGAATAATAGAACACCAGAATGGCGGATTTGAACTGTGTATTTGGCTCTGTTCACAATACATATTGGTAGCATGAACTACACTCCTGAGCATCGGTTTCTGTCGTATCATTGGAACCATC
>NZ_CAMZOG010000117.1 GCF_947331445.1 Parendozoicomonas sp. Alg238-R29
CGACGGAAATCACCTTGTGACAGCCTCAGCCGATCACACCGCCATAATCTATATATTGAAAAGTGAGGAATAGAATGATGTTTCTTGAATGCATAACGAACCTGTAGAACAACCAAAAATCAAACCGCACAGCTCGCGCGTCAGTGTTTGCAATCAGTCTCCACAAGCTTTGTATTCGTTTGCCCGAAAGGTGGCTCTGCCACAGCCAAAGGCTTGCTGTAAATCCGTTTGCCAGCCGGTGTTAACACAAGTTCCTAACGGACTCTTTCCAACAGTTTGAAATGTCCGATTTTATCTTTCATCATCTGCAACATACACTGGTGAATATAACCGCAGAACTGAAACGCCGGTTCACCGCCAATCATCGCTTTACGAGGGTCGTAGGGCAGACGACCGGTATCATCATTGTTGTAATGGTCATGAAAAATCGAAGTGTCGATTTCATGATCCACCAGGTCATTCAGCGTGTGCTTAAAAGAACCGGGAACAAGCTGTTAACACCAGTTCCTAACGGCTGCTCAGCCAGGTTAACCGGCAAAAGCAAACTCTGACTGGTGTTAACATAACCGACGAACCATTCGATCGATGTCGCGTTGAAGCGTGCCAATGGTTCCATAATTCTGGACGGTATCTTCTCGCTGCTCACCAATATAGGCGACAGCAATTGAAGACTTGTGAGTGTCCAAACCGACAAAAAGGGGGCTGTCTTTGTTCATGGCTGGTCTCCGATCACCAACTTAGGATTGCCTTTTGGGCAAAGCCTGTGCGGCTCTGGCTTTAAGCTAGCCCGCGTTTTATTCGGAGGCCAGCTTTTTATGGCTCAGTTTATGGCTCAGTCGGAGTCATAGTGTCTAGGCGCTTGTTATTTTTTTGCTGTCACTGCCAAGAATACAGGGTGATCTATTAACTCAGACCACTCATCATCGTTAAGTAATGATGACTTATAGTGACTTGGTTTATGCCATACTACTTTTTTGAAACCTGATTTATAAAGCGATTTTTCATAATTCTCAAGGCTCCAGTTATAATTCTTTATACTCTCATTTTGGCCTCGAAATATTATTTCATACTCCTCGCCTTCTGATGGCTGAGTTTTAAAGTTCGTATAAAAATCGCAACAGCTAACTGAACCAGAAGGTTCTTTTCCCAGCATACAGACTATACCTAGCATGCTTCCACCATCAATCAGGCTTAAATAAATTGTCTTGCTCATCTCTGCTAGAGCATCGATTGATGAAGCATAATTTAGAAAATAAGAGTGAAAAACAAAATCAAACTTTAAAGGACTTCGGAAACTTTCACCATTAGCAATAAGATATTCTATAGGCATGTCTTCAGGAGTCTTTTTGATTGCATGTTCAATCATTTTTTTTGAATAATCTATGCCAACAACTTTCTCTGCACCGAGTTCACAGAATAATCGACTGTAGCTTCCTGTTCCACAGGCAATATCTAATACTTTCTTCCTGCGTACATCACCTACAAGTTCATAAATCGTATGCCTTTCCATGTGAACACGGAATGGGTGAACCTCTTTCTCGGAAGCATAAGCGTCAACAAACTCTTTTGTTTTATACATTTCAGTAACTTCTTACACAAAAGTCACTTAATTGTAGTAGGAGTTGAAGGCTGCTGCGCCTAACGAACCTGTAGAAAAACCAAAAATCAAACCGCAAAGCTCGCGCCTCAGTGTTTGCAATCAGTTCCCACTGTCATCACAAGCTTCGTATTCGTTTGCCCGAAGGTGGCTCTGCCACAGCCAAGCGCTTGCTGTAAATCTGTTTGCCAGCCGGACTGTCGATTTTATCTTTCATCATCTGCAACATACATTGGTGAACATAACCGCAGAACTGAAACGCCGGTTCACCGCCAATCATCGCTTTACGAGGGTCGTAGGGCAGACGACCGGTATCATCATTGTTGTAATGGTCATGAAATGTCCCACACGATGCACTTGTTAGCCGCGTATTACTTGAAGTTCTCTATGATTTTAGGGTTGACACATTCGCGAAGAAATTTATTCATTGAACTCATGTCGCCGGAATTGTAGAACTCAAGCATGAGCTGATTAAATTCTTTCTGTTTTTTGGCTGGAACATTAATGATTGGAAAGCCGGCATCAAGGAGAATTCCATTCATCATGAATCTTCCCATGCGTTTATTCACATCCCAAAAGGGTTGTGCTCTTGCCATTCTGAGGAATGCTGTTATTGCTCGATCATAGATGTCACTGCAAGAACTCACTTCTTGCACAATATTAGACCATGCATTCTCAAGCTCTTTGGGAGAAGGTGGCTCATAGTCGGAGCCGCTAATCGTAACATTTCCAGTACGAAAAGCACCCCATTCTAGAGCCTCTTCCTTGCCTGCAATTTTATAAATTTCTAAGGCAACTTCTTTCGTGAAAGAAAAACTATTATCAGAGATCAGAGAAAACAAATGTCTCCAGGCCTCCGCTTGGTTCAGAGCCATGTTTTGATCGCTAACCTTATGGCCACCTACAGTTATCCCATCCAGAAGTGTTTGAACCTCTGGTAAAGTCATCGCCACACCCTCAAGGTTTACAGCATCATAAACGAGGGATGGAACATCACGAACGGCAAGCTGCTTGGCCATTGCAGAATTAGGGCTCATTCCCCAAACTGTGTCATTTGCCGTTGTCATTTTGGTATCTCAAAAAAAATATGGAAATTCCTCATATTGTATCTGCATGGTCTTGTCACGTCATGCTCTGGACTGGATGTGTGGATAGCGGCTAACGAAGGCAGTCTGCTGAAATTTTTTATTATGTGGATTTTAGTTGCCCCAAGCTTAGGATACTAAATGTGGCTGGTTTCTTCGGTTTGCAAAAGTTTGAATTTTGATAGAACGGGACTGGAATTCTTTTCCGTATCAAGAAATTCCGGGTGGATATACTCTAGTTCAGAATTTTTATTTTCAATCATTCCAATTTTTTGCATATAAAATCTTTTTGCAGAGCCTTCTGGTTTTAACTTTAGTGTTTTCACATTTTGCTTGGTTGCGATATCAATAGCACAACACATAAGAAATTGACCAGCACCGCGACCTTTATATTTTTCTAATGTTGCAAGCGCTCTAATGTTTATCGACGTTCTTGAGTTTTGTAGTGATATAAAAGAAATGAGTTCCGATGATTCAGCGGCTAACAACTCGATAATCACCGAGTTACAAGTTCTATCTGATATTTTTTTTCCCGCTAGATTCTCAAACTCTTCCACCAATTCTTCTACGGGATCTATGGGGCATAGCTCGTTGAGAGATGAAAAATATATAGGCATGTATGACAAATCAGAACAGCCTCTTACTACATAAATCTTAAAGCCCATAAACGCTGCAGTTTCTTTTAAAGAGGGGGAAACGCTGATTTTTTCTTTATTTCCGATGCTTACTGAGTCTATCAATCCATGAATCATGCGCTACTCCTCTTGCGTTATTCACGGTTGGACATCTAGAAAGCTCGTTAGTTCCGTTGACTGATTATCTCATCGCCAAAGCAGGATTTTGGATCTGTTTTTTCAGCGGAAGCCAAATAGCATTTCCGAGAGCCTCTATGGCTGCGTTGCAGCATTTTGAAAGGCAACAAGCATTCCGGCAACGCTGAATTCGATGCCTAGTTGAGACCCCCCCCTAGAGCCAGCATTTGAAATGTTTCTTCCAGGATAAGCGGTTTTTGAAGTTTTCTCAGTAGATTCTGGATAGCGGTTCAAAGCCTTCACCCTTAATTCAAACGGAACTTTCTACAAGCAGTGGAGTCTTAGAATATCGAGATACCTTCATCCGGAATGAATAATTACGATAACAGGCAGTCATCGCATGATTCAAGGTTCGACACACAACGGACACGCTCAGTTCCCCCAGCCAGTGGACTCAACAGGAAGCTCGCAGACAGTTCAACAAACGCATCCGCAACCTTCTGTGGCTTCCATTGCTCCTGCGGAAAGGCCTGATTCCCGGACGGAAACCGCCAGAAAATTATCCAGTTATAGCATCAGACGTGCGAGCGACAAACCTGCAAAAGCACCTTTCAATCTGGATAAATCAGCTCACTTTCTGAGTTCAGCATCCTGGTCGAGCGACTCCCTTGAACCCCCTGAAACGGATGATGCTGTCCTGCAAAAGGTTTTGCCGTTAATTAAAAAGTGCGTTGAAAAGGGCAATTATGACCAAGCCGCCACTTTTGCTAAAAAACAACTGCTGTTGACTGAAGGCAAAGAAGACACGCTCACAGAGGTAATCAAGTACCTCAACGCAGTAATAACTCGTGCAGATACAAGGACATTTCTATCCCAATTGAATCAGGGGAAACGGGATTGTCTGGACCGCCTGCCGTCAGACAATCATGAAGAGTTCATCCACTGGCATCTGGAAATCGCTAAAGCGGCATCCACTCCCTCTTTGCCGGTAGTCCAGTCCAGAGAGCTGGAACTGCTTTGCCTGAGAAGAGCTGCCGATGCTGGCAGTCCGAAAGCTAGATTAGAGTTGTCCACCCAATTGCTTCTGTCGGAAAAAGATAAGGCTTCTACCTTTCAGTTTGATGAGGCACTCAAATGGATACGTACCTTATCCTGTGAAGAAATTGGGCAGCTGAAGCCACCAATAGATGGCCAGGCTGTCGTGGAGAAGATAATACAGTATCTAAGCGCCCCTACTGAGCAAGGCAGGGCGGATCTTGCATCATTTCTGATGGATGATAAAGATCCAAATGTCAGGCAACTGGCTCCAATGGTTTATCTTAAGGAGGCCTTTGGTGATATTGATACCGGGAAAGCCAGCCCTATCCTTAAATCTCTTGAAGATGATGACACTATAAAAAAATCTACAACTGGTCATTCCTCTCGTTTTCTCTTTGACCTCTGGACTGCTGAGCATTGTTTGGTAAATGAGTATAATAATAAAGCAGAAAGGATATTGAATAAACTTTGCGAAAATGATTTTGCCTATGCGCAGCAAAGGCTGGCTGAGTTATATCGGGTTTCAGGTTCACTGGGAAAACGTAAAAAGTTGCTAACCTCTTTGCTCGAACCAGAGCAAAAGCCTTGGGTCAAATTCTGTCCTGACCTGGCTTATGCACTCTATCTATGCGCAGCGGGTCCCCGATGGAATGAGGATCGAACTCAACTCATGTCCATCTGTCTGTCCCATTGTCACTCTGATGCCCGGGCAAGTAAGCTTTACTCTCTTTGCGCAACCCATGAGGATTGGGGTTTTACACGTTACTGGGAGAACATTTGGACGCCCAAGGCCACCCCTTTCCCAGAAGAAATGCTTGCAAGGCTGGAAAGCTGGCAATATTCCTGTGATCCACAAACACTGGTTTTCACCCATCTGGTGCAGTTTGTCAATAATGGTTCTGCCGACGAAACCTTAATTGAGCGTGCAATGTTGTCTGATAGAATGGCAACATTATACCGTCTGGCCTCACTTGATCATTGTACTGGAAGCTTGTCTGTCGAGGCCGTATTCGATGAAATCTTGAAGGCAGAGAACCCGAAAAGCCGCCTGCTAAAACGCTGGTATAGCGATCCGGCTTTCTATTCCTTCTGGCTTAAATTGAAGGGCCATTACGGATACTCTTCCATGCCGGAAACAGCCCTTAAGCTGGCACTGGACATCGTTCCGAGCGATGAAAGCAACGACGATATTCATGAGCGGATGGGCCGCTTATATCTAAAACTGGGCGATGAAGACAACTACAGGAAATTCATCAGAAAGTACAAAGCCAGCTTAACAGGCAAGCTACTTGCCAAACCTGCTCGCTTAGAAGATGAGGGCGAGACTCTTCGGAATCATAAGGTGCTGCTCAGAGAACCACCACTTCATTATTGTGAACTGAGCAGGATGAGAGTCGTTGCTCACCACCCTCGGGATACGGCAATTAAAGGGCAGACACTGCTGAGGATTTCTAAATCTCTTGAGAATGAGCAGAACCCCGCAGCTCTTAGAGCTTGGTTGGATCAAACGCAAGGTTTCATACATTATTCCAGCCGTTGGATTGATCTCCAGACCTTCAATGTACTAACAGGAACAATGGATAGGATCATTGCCAGAACCCAGTCTTTAACCCAAAAACATTTAGCGTGTACGCAGGCGGTTTTAGAAAAACACCTGGCTAATCTGGACGAACAACCGATAACCCTGACTGAAGAAGAGACCGAGCTGGAGCGAAGAGCGATTCAATGCTTCTGGCACCCACCTCAAACCAATAACCTGCTCCATTTAAAGCTTCCCGAAAACGGACATTTCTGTGCGACTGAGCAGCATGTTCTGGAAAGATCACTGGAAAACAAGTTGTCTGCAAAAGAGGCTTTGGGCATTGCTGAGCAATGTCTTCAATATGATGGTTCTGACCCTTTGGCCGTAACACTCAGAATCATGCCTCACACATCTTCTGTTCCTCAACAGCACAAGAAACAAGCCAAACGACTATTGACTCAGCTCCTTGAAAAAATAATACAGCAACAGAAAAAGTTTGAAAATCTCGATCATGAGCTCAAAGGTCAGCAATTAAAGAGTGTGTGTTGCTACATTGAACAACATGGAAGTGAAGACACATCTATACTGGCTGAAAATCTGGAAGAGTCCCTGATTGAAGAAATAGAGTGGGCTCCGCATTTACTGGCTAAAGCCATGAGTACGGGATTGCATTACAAAGACAGAACTTTTTTTCAAAGGTTGCATAACTCTTGTCAGAAAGAAGTGGAAGCCCACATCAAATACCTTGTCGAGACTTTAAAATATGATCCCGCCACTGCAGCCGACTGGTTCAGGTCCCTAAAGGCACAGAGACTAAACCCGATTGCTCCAAATCAGTTTGATCAGACCATCGAGCGCTGCGCAAAATTTGACAAGCCTCTTGCCCGACTGGTCATGTATTATCTTAGCGGGGTTTTCTGCAAAGACTATATTCTCTCACAGGCTACAAACAAGTCCCTGGAAGACAAAGATAAAATCAAGCTGCTGTCTCTTGCTATTGAACTTGGGAAGCTTTCAAAAGAAGATGCCAAGCCCTTGGAGAATTGCTTTTCTCCCAATAGCCTGGAAAGAGTCAAACTAAGAGTGTGTGTGGCAACCAATAAAAGCGAATTGCCATCAGAAGACGAATGTCGTCTGGTTCATGATAACTCCAATCCTGATCTTTATGAGCTGCTAGCTTCAAGATTGGTCGAGTTCAGGGATTTTTCATCTGCCTATAACGTTTTACTCAAGAAAAGCTGTTATAGCAGTGCATCAGGCCCTTATCAGTTAGCCATGCTGGCCTGGCATCGTCAGACTCCGGAAAGTACAAAAACAAAAACAAAAACAAAAACAAAAACAAAAACAAAAACAAAAACAAAAACAGAAAAAGATATTGTTGCCAGATTACTCCAAAGCGCAGAACGCTTTCACATTGAAGCTCAGTGTCGTTTACTTGATTGGTGTCTGCTCAATCCGGATTCAGATTCTGCTGTAAAGTCACAATGTTATCGATACCTTATCGCCCCGTTTCACGGCCATACGCCAGAGCGAGAGCTGTACCAGGGGATTGCTCAATATACCGGTACAGGTTTTCGAAAGAACGTAAAAGCGGGTTGGGGAAAAATAAAAAAAGCCCTTTCCGAGGGGGGCTTTCTACCGGCAGTGCGTTTGATTCTTCTGATTGAAAAAAAGTGTTTGCCTCAGTCTCAGTCTCAGTCTTTATACAGGAGGTTGAATCCCGCTCACTATCTGGCTAAACAATCAACATGTATTCCTGACGTTCTTGCTATGAGCCTGTCCACAGCGGATATTGATAAGCTAATAAGACATTTGCAATATTCTATTGTTGCTGACGATTCAGAAGCTGCAGCAATGAAACAAACTATTTCCAAGCTGTTAGAAGCAAAGGAGAGATGGGAAGGAACCACGCCAAAAATCCTTGCCATCACACCAGGAACCCTTCCCATAACAACAGAAGAGAATGATCAAACAGATCTTGACCGGGAAAGAGAAGAGCAGGCAGTGATTAAAGCTTTGACGTTATCGGTTTGTAAGCCCGATTCCGGTGCTCACCCTGACCTTAGCGAAGAAGCCTGCATCAAACTGATTCATCAAATCCCCATGGACACTAAAGAAGATTGTGAACGTATTATGGAGTTGTTCTCTTCTATTCGTTCACCCTCTGAACACCAGAAAATTCTGGAAAAGGCTCTCAGTGACTTGAAGTTTGACTATTTCTTAACACCCGAAACCCAATTACCTGAGTACCGTAAAAAATTGCTTGTCCATATGCTCCCTGAGAGTCTCGAGATGGACAGCCGATTTCATGTTGCCATGGCGAAGCTTGCAGACGTTCTGCTCTTTAGTCCTGGGCCGTTATCCCAAAAAGAATCGGACTTCATCGAAAAATACGGATTTAACGCCCTCTCTCGAGCTGTAGACGTCACCTCGATATTGCAACATACGGAACTGTTCCTCTCGGCCATCAACAAACGCAGAGCCAAGCCTGAACAATTGTTGGAAATAGTCTCCGGGGCTATTTCGGATAAAGAAAGGCAAGCTTGCCTTGCTATTTGCCACCGGATTGTACAAGAGTTTCCCTCGATTCTGATGTCGAGTTTTTTCCTTCATCCGGGACTCACCGAAGAAAATCGACTGAGTATGTTCAAAGCACTTCCCAGCGAGCAGCGAAGACGTTTGGGCACACCTGAGGTGCTGGAAACCATCGGTAAACAGGCACTGGTTGAAATTGAAATGGAGGGGGATCGATTATCAAGGGATCACGCTCTGAGTAATGGCCGACAATTGCTCGCTGATCAAAAGGCATTCCATTTCGAAGAGATACTGAAAATCTATCATTCTCTACATCACTACGAAGACTGGCAGTTGGCTATGCCTGTTAGAAGAAAATTGAATGTTGAGGCTGAAAAAATTCTCTCGAAACCATGGCAGGCATGGTCAGGAAATTCCGCCCGATGGCTAGCGGCTGCAACACTACCCCGTAAGCAGGTGCTGGATGAAATCGAGAAGTCCTACTCAAAATCTGAAGCCTTGGTCAAGGTTCGACGGCTCAGAAGTATGTCTTTTAACGAGAATTTCGAAGAGTTGCTGAAAGTTTATCTTGCTCTGCACCACCGTGGAGATAGGGAATGGACTGTGCTTATGAAAGTCATAATTGCTAAGGCCAAAGCTATTCTCTCAAAATCTCAGGGCGATCAACCTCGATGGTTAGCGTTTGCAGCACTGACTGTGTTGCATTAACCGCTATAAACCTGCGACTCACTTGAAAATATGGGTGGTAAGTACTCGATCATATGGAATCGAATATTTCTGGCTGCTTGTGCTTGTGCTTGTGCTTGTGCTTGTGCTTGTGCTTGTGCTGGGCGATACCCTAAAGGGCACAAAGGCGCAATTGGTATAAATCAGCAACTCGATACAAATGCTTCCCATGAGGTTGAACCGGAAAAAGGTAGTCAATCAGATAAGGAACCTGATGAGCCTGGATGATTGGCTTCACCACCCACAGATTAGCGGCGTGTCTGGCAAACTGTGATCGAGCGGGCACTACCACGCTGTCGCAAAAGTGTTGGGAATAGCTTTTGATACAAATCGTCGATCAGACAAAAGACTCTGGTGAAATTTTTTGCACAAAAATATTAGACGGTGATCATGCTCTCTGAAAAACTCACACATCGGATAGAGTTAGAACCGTTAACGACATCCGGCCTGATTGAGAAAATTGTCGGTCCACTGTTCGACCAACCGTCAATGGCAACATATTTGTTAGCCATACTGTTGTCCTGGAATAAACCTTTTCCCCATTAATCAATCCAATAGAGAAGTTAATATTTACAAATTTGAAAGGATTGGAGTCCGTGACAGGATAATGAAAAGTCACGTCACTTCCTCCATAGATCATATCTAAAATCAGGTCATAAAAGGAGTAAAACCATGGATAGAGCAGGACCTTCGCTCGCTCAAGCTAAAAACACGGCTGATTTTATAAGGCAGCAAGGCGTTTCTTGCGTTGTTTGTTTGTTAGGCAACAGAACAGTAAAAATAGAAGACCATACGTGTGTCCGTTTAAGTTGCCCCTGTGACCTATGTACGGGACAAAACCTGAAGCATCGTCAGGAATCCGATCTGGTCGTTTTTT
>NZ_CAMZOG010000118.1 GCF_947331445.1 Parendozoicomonas sp. Alg238-R29
GCCCAAAATGCTTTGCCAGAACCGGCTCCAGAGCCTGAGCCTGCTCCAGAGCCAGAACCTGCCCCGCTCCAGAGCCAGAACCTGAACCCGAGCCGTCACCCGTTGTCGCAACGAATGATGCAGTGACGCTTCTTAGTGGGGGGCGTCCCCTACAAGGGGGGGTGATGGCAAATGATATTGGTTCTGGTATTGCTGTTACGAATGTAAATGGTTCTGCAGTTTCAGGTGTAACAGATATTGAGGGTGAATATGGCACACTCTCAATCGAGACTGATGGTTCTTTCACTTACACAGCGGATGACATTGGTCTTGAGTCTGGTCTACTTGCATCGTGGCAGTTCGACGAGGCTGTAGGTTCAGATGAAGCTTCTGATAGTTCTGAGGTAGATTTGGTTAGTGATACCGCTTACCTGCATGGTAAAGCGGAAATTGTGACAGGTGGAACCACTGGTAATGCTCTTAGCTTGAATGCTCCAGATACTGACGAAAATTCGTATGGAACACTGAACAATGCTTCTCTTCTCGGACAATATTCCTTCGACAGCTTGAGTAGCGGGGATACTCAAATTACGGACAGTGCTGGCACTCGGCACGGGGCTATTGCTAGTAATGCACATACACCGAGTAGTGACTCTTCTCCACAAGGCAGCAGCCATATCGAGCTCAATGGTTCAGGAACCATTGACATTAATACTGGAATTTCCAGTAGTGCTGAGGATATAACGCTAGCATTTTGGTTTAAATGGGACGGGGATACCAGTGCAGTAGGTGGGGCATTTGTAGCTAGTTTTGGGAATTACGGGCTGTGGATAAATGATGGGAAAATCGGGTTTAATACCGCCTATCATAGCGAGATGTATGGTGCGGTAATTAATGATCTGGATTTGGCTCCGGCATCTTCTGGTTTAGCAAATGAATGGCATCACTTCACCGTGACTTTTCATGATGGTGATCCGCAGCAGTCGTCCTTGAGAGTTGATGGGATAGAACAAAATCTTGTTGGGTATGATCGTGATGGGGGTAGTTCATATTCCTATAGTGCTTCAAACGCCGATATTCATCAGCAGCTTAAGCTCGGTGGACACGGGGTTTATGCTGATGAAGGCGGTGGTTTTGATAACCTACAGGTGTTTGAGGGAACTCTATCTAATGATGAAGCTGTAAAAGTCTATGAAACCTCTTCCGCATTTTTAGACGCAGGGAGAGTTGTAATAGAAGATTCTCAAGAAATTAATATTACCAGTGAGGCTATTGAAGCAAGAAGCATCACATTTTCCTTTAAACCGGATGCCAGCAATACGCTGATAGATAAGCAAATTCTATTCGAAGAGGGGGACGGTACTGCTGGTTTCATTATTTATATTCAAAATAATACACTCTATGCGGGTGCCTACAGCAAAGACTCTGGATGGGATGGTGACTTTCTCAGTACAAGTCTTGATTCTATTGATACGACAGAGTTCCATCGTATTACCTTAACTATGGATTCTGATGCTGGAACCCTGTCGGCATGGTTGGATGGTACTCAGATCGGAGAGGTAGATACAGCTCAAGCGGTAAGCTCTCACAATGGAGATGTCTCAATAGGAGGCATGAGCAGTGAAGATGGGAGTTCGAGCACATTTCATGATGGCGTTGAAAGTGGAAGCTTCAGGTACTCAGGCTTAATTGATGATGTGAAAATCTATGATCGGGCGTTGAGCCACATCGAAGTGCAGTCCTTAGCAGGTGAAAGCCCAACAGATAGCTTTTCCTATCAGATAACTGATGATGATGGAAACACAGCAACCGCATCTTTAGATATCTCTCTTGAGAGGCCAACGCCAACACTCGCTGCAGCCAATGACGCTGTGACTCTTCTCAATGGGGAACGCCACCTGCAAGGTTCGGTAGCGACAAACGATACTGGCCTTAACGTTATAGTTACGAATGTGAACAGCACTGTAGTGTCAGGGGCAACAGATATTACGGGTGAGCATGGTACGCTCTCCATTGATACAGATGGTTCTTACAGTTATACCGCTAATGCAGTGGATCTGGAATCTGACTTGTTGGCATCATGGCAATTTGATGAGGCAGCAGGCTCCACAGAGATCACAGACAGTTCTACTACCGGTCAGGTTACGGACACCGGAACCTTGGTTGGGGATTCAGCAATTGTTTCAGGTGGTGTGAGCGGAAATGCTTTAAGCATTAATCCATCAACAGGCCATAGTGTGACCGAAGGGATTGCTGATGTTCCCAACTCATTCAGCAATGCCACGCTTTTAGGCAGCTATAACTTTGATGGTTTAACTACCGGATCAGGATCATCCAATCAGACAGTAACAGATCAGAGTGGAGATAGTGATGGCACCCTGAGTGGTATCTACACGATTGCAGAAGATTCATCTGATAACAGCGATAAGCATCTGGATTTTGATGATTCAAATAGCGCGAGAGTAGGTATCACCACTGGGCTGGACAGTAATGCTGAAGATATCACTATCGGCTTTTGGTTGCGTCTGGATGAGGCTGGTGAAGCTTATGGCACCCTTGCATCTTTTGGTAGTTATGAACTGAGAGTGGCCAACGGCCTTATCGGTTTCAGTACGAACAATTATCATGACCTTTACGGCGTTCATTTAGACCAACTTCAAATATCTCCTGACTCATCAGGTCTGGTGGATGAATGGCACTATATTACAGCGACATTCCATGATGGAGACCCCACACAATCTGTACTTCGCATCGACGGGGTTGAGCAGCCTTTGGTTGGGGACTCTTCTATCGAGCGTAACAGCTACAGTGTTTACAATTACGCAGCGAACAATTCCGCAGCGAACATTCACCAGGAGTTGAAGTTCGGCGGTAGTCATAACCAAAATTACAGAGTTGATGGTGCTCTTGATGATCTGCAGATTTTTGAAGGAACGATTAGCGATGGAGAAGCTTTACAGCTCTATGAAAATGCTGGTGGAGATGTATTTGTTGGTGGCGTTAACTTTGTAGACTCTCAAGATATAAATACGACAACGGAAGCCATCAGTGAAAGAACAATTACTTTGTCCTTTAAACCTGATGAGAATAATGATTTGACAGACCGCCAGATTCTTTTTGAATCGGGCGGTCAGTCAAATGGTTTTGTTGTTTATATCCATGGCAACAGCATTTATGCAGGAGCTTACAGTCAGAGTTCGGGCTGGAGTGGTGACTTTATAAGCACGAGTCTGGATTCGATTGATACAACAGAGTTCCATCGCATCACTCTCTCTTTGGATGGCGATGCGGGCACTATGACGGCATGGCTTGATGGCACGGAAATTGGCTCTGTAGATACAGCTGGTTCTGTTGTCTCCCACGGTGGGGATATTGCGATTGGTCAGACCAGTGACGATAACCCAACCAACACATACCATGATGGCGTTCACACAGGTAAGTTCACATATTCGGGTTTGATTGATGATGTACGGGTTTATGGGCGTGCATTCAGTGGTACAGAGGTAAAGGCTCTTGCAGATGAAAGCCCGGTAGACAGTTTCTCTTACCAAATTACCGATGACAATGGCCACACAGAAACGGCATCGTTAGCTATCACTATTGAGAAGCCACTACCTGCTGCACCAGTCACTGAAGATGATTCAACAACACTGCTAAATAGTGGTGAGTTACGGAGTCAGGAAAGTGTACTGGAGAATGATATCGGTTCAGATATCACCGTGACCGATGTGGAGGGTGTTTCTGTTGCCAGCTCAGGCTCTACCGATATTCAAGGTGAGTATGGTGTACTCTCCATTGAGGCTGATGGTGATTATGACTACACCATGAATGCTGTAGATCTAGAAAGTGATCTTGTGGCGTCATGGCAGTTTGATGAGGCGGCTGGCTCCAGTGAATCCACCGACAGCTCAACGGTCGATCAAGTCACAGATACGGCACGTCTTGTGGGTAACGCAGCTATTGTTTCGGGTGGGGTGAGCGGCAATGCTTTAAGCATCAACCCGGAAACTAGCCATAGTGTGACCGAAGGGATTGCTGATGTTCCCAACTCATTCAGCAATGCCACGCTTTTAGGCAGCTATAACTTTGATGGTTTAACTACCGGATCAGGATCATCCAATCAGACAGTAACAGATCAGAGTGGAGATAGTGATGGCACCCTGAGTGGTATCTACACGATTGCAGAAGACTCATCTGATAACAGCGATAAGCATCTGGATTTTAATGATTCAAATAACGCGGGAGTAGCTATCACTACTGGGCTGGACAGTAATGCTGAAGATATCACTATCGGCTTTTGGTTGCGTCTGGATGAGGCTGGTGCAGCTTATAGCACCTTTGCATCTTTTGGTGGTTATGAACTGAGAGTGGCCAACGGCCTTATAGGTTTCAGTACGAACAATTATCATGACCTTTACGGCATTCATTTAGACCAACTTCAAATATCTCCTGACTCATCAGGTCTGGTGGATGAATGGCACTATATTACAGCGACATTCCATGATGGAGACCCCACACAATCTGTACTTCGCATCGACGGGGTTGAGCAGCCTTTGGTTGAGGACTCTTCTATCGAGCGTAACAGCTCCAGTGTTTACAATTACGCAGCGAACAATTCCACAGCGAACATTCACCAGGAGTTGAAGTTCGGCGGTAGTAATTGGTACCAACATTACAGAGTTGATGGTGCTCTTGATGATCTGCAGATTTTTGAAGGCACTTTAGACAAAAATGAAGCTTTCCAGCTCTATGAAAATGCCGGTGGAGAGTTGTTTGTAGGTGGAGCAGATATTGCCGATTCTACAGAGGTGAACCAAACCCCTGCAGCTATCGAAGAAAGAACGATAACACTGGCCTTTAAACCCGACCCAACTAATGATCTTTCAGAGCGTCAGATTCTTTATGAGTCTGGTGGTCAGTCCAATGGTTTTGTTGTTTATCTCCACAATAATTCTGTTTATGCCGGTGCCTATAGCAAGAGTTCTGGTTGGCATGGTGACTTTATAGGTACGAGTCTGGCATCTGTGGACACAACGGAATTTCACCGGATAACCCTGTCTCTGGACGGTAACGCAGGAACCATGACCGCCTGGTTGGATGGAACACAGATAGGTTCTGTTGATACGGCAGGATCTGTTGTTTCTCATGGGAGTGATGCTGCCATTGGTAAAGGCAGTGGTGAAAATGCCTCTGTCAATACATATCACGATGGTATTTTTGAAGGCCGTTTTTCCTACTCCGGTTTAATCGATGATGTTCGTATATATGATCGGGCATTAACGGATACTGAAGTGCAGGTGCTGGCGGGTGAAAACCTTGCAGAAAGCTTTACGTATACAGTCACCGATAATGATGGTGACACCGCAGAGGCTTCACTAAGTATCGAGGTAGAAACGCAGGCGCGTGACCTGATCTCAGGAGGCTCCAGCGATAATACCCTGATAGGAACAGGTGGTGCGGACACTTTGCTGGGCGGTGGTGGCGATGACATTCTCACCGGTGGTGGCGGAATAGATTTTTTCACCTGGGAAGATGGTGATCAGGGCAACTCCGTTACCCCAGCGGTGGATACAGTGACTGACTTCACAGCAGGTTCCGATGTGCTCAACCTCTCTGACTTGCTGCCAGAAGCTGCTGCAGGTGATCTTGATCAATACCTTTCCCTAAGCACTACAGATGGTACGACAACCATTGATGTAAGCACCACGGCTGGTGGGCCAGTCGTTCAGAAGATTGTGTTGGATAATGTGGACTTGACGTCTCTTTATGGGACTAGCGATACCACCACATTGATCAACAATCTTACTAATGATGGCAATCTGCAAGTGTGATAATAGCTAGATCTTTTGCAGTTGATCTAGCTGTGTACACAGTCTATCTATTGGTCGGATTTTGCTCTTCAAGATTTTTATAAACCGCGCCAAGAATATCCCATTTGTTCTTAACCCAGGCTGGTGCAAGCAAGTATTGATGTACGCCAGATCCAGTAAGACGGTGAAATAAAAGATCCTCAGGCGCAGTTACAATAATCTCGGTAAGAATCTGAACGTAGTCGTCCATTGCAAGTTCTTCAATCTCTCCCTGACTCCATTGCTTTGCCATTTGTGTGCCTTTCACAATATGCAGTGGATGAACTTTGATAGCGCGCACACCCAGCTCAAGCACCTTCTGGTAGCTGATGAGAGTATCTTCCGGCTTTTCACCGGGCAGGCCCATAATGAGGTGGGTACAGATATTCAAGTTGAACTTGCGGGCGCGGATAATGGCATCTTCGTAATCCGCAAATGTGTGTCCCCGGTTAATTCGTTCGAGGGATTCGTCAAAACTGGATTGCAGTCCCAGTTCCAGCCAGATTTCGTAGCCCTGTTCCTGATAGCTTGCGAGAAGAGCCAGCACTGGTTCGGGCACACAGTCAGGACGGGTACCGACACACAGGCCTATCACATCAGGTTCAGCCAGCGCGGCATCATAGAGTTTCTTCAGTTCCTGAAGATCGCCATAAGTATTGGAGTAGGATTGAAAGTACGCCAGAAATTTTCGAGCCTTGCGTACTTTGGTGACTTTTTCACGGGCGGCTGCCAGCTGCTTAGCCACAGAAAGTTCGCTGTTGGTACTGCCAGGACTGAAGGAGCGATTATTGCAGAAGGTACAACCGCCAATGCCCTTGGCGCCATCCCGGTTGGGGCAGGTGAAGGCCGCATTCACAGAGAGTTTATGGATACGCTCTCCATATTTGTTCTGGAGGTAACGACCAAAAGTATTAACGTGGCGGGTAAGATCCATAAAACAACATTCGCACAGGTAACCGGGAGCGCGGACGTTACCTGTTATTTTGCTGATCGACTATGAGGATATGTGCGGAAGGGGATGAGTGGTTAAGCAGCCTTTAAGGCTGCTTGCGCATTTTTTCGAGCATGTTTTTAACAATCTTTTTGGCGTCTCTTTCGCAAGCTTGCCGGGTTTTGGGAGTCAGGGCAGGAGCGCCTTTTTGATCGATAATTTTACGGGCAAGTTTGCGGGCAACAATGGCAACCACTTCATCCATAAAGGTGTCATCAAAAATATTGCGATCAACAAATTGAAGCTGCACGAGCATCTTTTCACGGCGTTTGCCCTGCTCGTTAAAATGAATAGCGAAATCGCCACTGTCTGAAGTGCTCTGGCTTATTGTTAGAGTAAAGTGCTCACTGCTCATGGCCATTCGCCTCTGTGATCTCATAACCAGATTTGTCGGCACAGGAGCACGGCACTTTACGAAGGAATCACTTATCTTTCACGGAAAGGTAGCGAGTCATCACCAAATCTCTGGGGTTGTCGTACCAACCCTTCACTTTCGGGCTAACGAGGGACGGAGACACGTAATAGTAAAGTGGCGCTACAGGAGCATCCTCAGCCAGAATCTTTTCCATTTCGATAAATAATCTCTGGCGGTCTGAGCTGGGAGTATTCATTTTATTCAGCTGCGCGTCATAAACTGGATTTTGGTACTTAGGCTTATTACTGCTGCTGTTGCTGGCGAAAATGGAAAGCATGCTGGCGGGGTCATTAAAGTCTGCAACCCAGGAGGCTCTGGCTACATCAAAGTCCTGCTGACGAATACGGGCAAGAACAGATTTCCATTCCATATTTTCCAGAGTGACTTCGGCACCAAGGTTCTTTTTCCACATGCTAGCGGCTGCAACTGCAATTTTTTTTCGGGAGTCACTGGTGTTGTAGAGAAGGGAAAATTTCAGTGGGTTGCCAGGGCTGTATCCTGCTTCCTGGTAGAGTTTTTTAGCTTCTGCCAGACGTTGTTCCCGAGCCATTGTTTCAGCAGCTGGTTTGTAGGCAGGCATATCACTCATATAGCCAGGAGTGAAGTTATAAGCAGGAACCTGTCCTTCCCCCAGTACTTTTTCGGTAATCAGGTCACGTTCAAGGGCGAGGGAAAGGGCTTTACGCACATGGCTATTATTAAAAGGCTTTCGACGGGTATTAAACGCGTAATATTCCGTCCCCAGCATATGAGTAATGTGCAGTTCCTCGGGATTCGTTGTTTTTAGTTTTTTATAGTAGTTTTCCGGGACATTCAGGGTCATATCCAGATCACCGGAGCGATAGCGGTTCAGTGCTACGGTTGCTGAAGTTAAGGGGTAATAAGAAACACTGTGTACTTTCAGGTTTTTATAGTCGGGATGTTTTGAATTAGCGGTCAGTTCTATTTTTTCATTTACCACCCAGCTTTTCATCTGGTATGGACCATTGCTAACCAGATTTTTAGGCGCAGTCCAATTCAGCCCGTGTTCTTCAAGTACTCCTTCCGGAATAGGGTAAAGTACCGGCATCACCAACATTTGCAGCAGCCAGGGGACGGGTTTTTCCAGTTGAACCTGTAATGTGTGCTGGTCGGGTGCAGAAACTCCGAGTTCTGTTGAAACTTTTTGGTTGTTAATGATGGCTTTAGCATTGGTAACTTCCATCATTTCCAGATACCAGGCGTAGGGAGCCCCGGTTTCAGGAGCGACAGCTCTTTGCCAGGCTCGAACGAAATCTCCGGCAACGACGGGGCGGCCATTACTCCACTGGCTTTTACGGAGCTTGAAAGTCCAGGTCAGGCCATCTGAGGATGTCGACCAGCTCTCTGCCTGAGCGGGAACTATGTCTCCTTCTGAGTTTCTGTGAACGAGACCGTCAAATAGGTCTCCGGAAACACGCATACCTGGCAAGGTGTGGATTAATTGAGGATCGAGAGATTCCGGCTCTGAAGAATTAGCCCGATTAAGGTGGTTGCTATTGGAATGGCTCTGGGCCGCCCATAGAACTTCTCCATAGAGAAGGGTAGACAGGCTCAGAGTTAGACTCAGGATCAGTCTCATTGGGTATCTCTGCATTGATAGCTAGTCTTATAGAAAATACCTGCCATCTGGCATATAACCAAATGGCATGTGAAAAAGTTATTCAGGGAGGCAGCTATGAGTTCAGTAAATCCAGGTGTACAACCCGGTAGTGGCCAGGTTGGAGGGGCTCCTGGCAGTAATCCAGCCTCTCCTCAGGGGAACGTTGCCGGAGCGGATACCGAGGCTTTTGACGAAGCCATGGGAAAAGGCGCTGATGGCAAGGTCCAAAAGGATGCGGAGAAAGATGAGCTGCTGACCCCTGAAGAAGAATTGCGGAAAATGATGTCTCAGCAAATAGTTCAGCAAATTACTGAGAGATCCAAAGAGTTCAACCAGGAAATTAAAAAGAACTTCGAAGGTTAGTTTCTTTGGCGTATGGCTCGTTGAGCGCGATAATTATTCGCCCACTGAGCCTAAGGCTTAGCGCTTGACAGGTATCGACTTGCCTTCGTTATCAATAGCCACATAGGTGAAAATGCCCTCAGTCACCTTAATTCGCTCCTCTCTGTAGGGAAGCCCCTTACTCCATACTTCTATACGAATACGTATAGAAGTACGGCCAATCTTGATGATATCTGTATGGCAGCAGACAACTTCACCAATAGTCACTGGGTGATGGAAGCACATAGATTCGATTGCCACTGTGGCAACCCTTCCGTGACAGCAGTCTTTTGCTGCTAACCCGCCCGCCATGTCCATCTGCCCCAGCAGCCAGCCACCAAAAATATCACCGTTAGGGTTTGTATCTGCTGGCATAGCCAGAGTTCGCAAGGACAGTTCTCCGCGAGGTGTGCTCATGTGGAATACTCCAGAGGGAATAGAAAAAATTGAGTTGGGTGAAGCCTAGTTGATCCCTGCTTTTGCACTCAATGCGTTCTTTTACCAGTACTCTCCCTATTTATGCTGCTTTTTTTGGTTTTCAATCCAAACTGACCTGAGGCAGTAAAAATGGACACCAGCTTAAGAGGCTTTTACCCGTTCCTATTTCGCAGGGCTTACAATAGCCCAGAGAGCCATGCTCAAACACTGCTGTCCGGTTAAAAAATCGAGAAAGGCGTGAGATGTCTGTCTTTAGTGGTTTGCGGTAAAATAGCGGTTGTCGAGACAGCTATTTCACAAAACAAAAAAGACAGACATGAAGCATCATAACAGCGTTTTCCAACAGTT
>NZ_CAMZOG010000119.1 GCF_947331445.1 Parendozoicomonas sp. Alg238-R29
CGTGGCCAGCGCTTTCGCACCGACAACGGTGCCATGATTATTGATCAAAGCTACAACGCCAATCCTGCTTCAACCCGCGCAGCTATTGATGAGCTGGCAGATTGTGATGGTTATCGCATTTTGGTGATGGGAGATCTCTCTGTTGAGCATTATACCTGCGAGAATGAAGGTGCTCAGATGCACAGGGAGCTCGGTGAGTATGCGCATGCAGCGGGAATCGACCGGGTTCTTACCAGCGGTACTATGTCTGCAAATGTTCACACAGGCTTTACCCGGGACAGTGAACATTTCATTGATAAACAAGAACTGATTGCATGGCTGACACCTCACCTGAAACCAGGTGTTGTCGTGTTGGTAAAAGGTTCTCTGATAACTGGAATGAATGAAGTTGTCAGTGCATGCATTTCTGAGAAAACTGAAACGCCCATCAGGGCGGCCACCAAGGAGGGATTCTGATGCTGCACTGGCTGGCTGATTTCCTGAGTACATATTACAGCGGCTTTGGCGTATTTAAGTATCTGACCCTCAGGGCGATTCTCAGTGTTCTTACGGCGCTGGCTTTTTCCTTGTGGTTTGGCCCGGTGATGATTCGCAAGTTGAGCTTTCACCAGATTGGTCAGGCTGTGCGTGAGGATGGTCCTCAATCGCACTTGAGTAAGGCTGGTACGCCAACAATGGGGGGCGCTTTGATTCTGGCGGCCATCACCATCAGTACATTACTGTGGGCCAATTTGAGCAACCCTTATATTTGGATTGTTCTTGGGGTGACATTGGCCTTCGGCGCTGTGGGCTGGGTTGATGATTACCGAAAAGTTGTGGAAAAGAATTCCCGCGGTTTGCCTGCTCGTTGGAAATATCTCTGGCAGTCGGTGTTTGGCCTTGGGGCGGCGATTGCCCTCTATATGATGGCAAAAACGCCTATGGAAACAGCGCTGATTGTTCCCTTTTTCAAGAGTGTTGCTATTCCATTGGGTTTTTTCTTTATCGTGCTGACTTATTTTGTGATTGTCGGTACCAGTAATGCCGTCAACCTGACTGATGGTCTAGACGGTTTGGCCATTATGCCCACAGTTATGGTAGCAGCGGCGCTAGGGGTGTTTGCTTACCTGAGTGGTCACTTTGAATTTGCCAAGTACTTGAATATTCCGTTTATCCGCGGTTCCGGTGAAATCGTAGTATTTACTGCGGCACTGGTGGGCGCGGGGCTTGGTTTTCTCTGGTTTAACACTTACCCCGCTCAGGTATTTATGGGTGATGTCGGTGCGCTGGCTCTTGGTGCAGCGCTGGGTGTGATTGCGGTAATTGTTCGGCAGGAGATAGTTCTGTTCATTATGGGCGGTGTTTTCGTAATGGAAACGGTCTCGGTTATTTTGCAGGTTGGCTCTTATAAGTTGACCGGGCGTCGTATTTTCCGGATGGCGCCGATACACCACCACTTTGAGTTAAAAGGTTGGCCAGAGCCACGGGTTATTGTGCGTTTCTGGATTATCAGTCTGATTCTGGTTCTGGTCGGGCTGGCAACGCTGAAACTGCGTTGATGATTATATATGTGAGTGGCGAGGAATAAAGTGTGAGCGAGCAGCTGATTGGCAGCGACAGACGAAGGATTGTTATCGGTCTTGGTAAGACCGGGCTCGCCTGTGCTCGCTGGCTATATCGCTCAGGTTCACCTTTCCGGGTTTTTGATACCCGAGTCACTCCACCGGGGTTGGATGATCTTCACAGAGATTGCCCGGGTGTAGAGGTTGTCTGCGGTGAGCTTGACACCGCTCAGCTCTGTGACGCAGATGAATTGATAGTTAGCCCTGGTCTCTCTCTGAAAGAGCCTGCTATTGCCGCTGCTATTGCTAGCGGCGTTCCTGTATCTGGTGATATTGAATTGTTCTGCCGGGCTCTTCAGGAAAAGCAATACCGGGCGCCAGTTGTTGCGATTACTGGCTCTAATGGTAAAAGCACTGTAACAACCCTCTTGGGGCAAATGGCTCAAGAGGCCGGTGTTCAGGTTGGTGTTGGCGGTAATATCGGCACACCAGTTCTCAAGCTTTTGGAGCAAAAACCCCAAGACCTCTATGTGCTGGAGCTCTCCAGTTTCCAGTTGGAAACTACTCACTCTTTGCGTGCCGCTGCAGCAACAGTTCTGAATGTGACG
This sequence comes from Parendozoicomonas sp. Alg238-R29, assembly GCF_947331445.1. Classification (GTDB taxonomy): domain Bacteria; phylum Pseudomonadota; class Gammaproteobacteria; order Pseudomonadales; family Endozoicomonadaceae; genus Sansalvadorimonas. The sequence goes on from NZ_CAMZOG010000119.1 coordinate 2,150, forward strand.
CCTGATCATATGGATCGTTATGAGTCAGTGGCTGATTATCATCAGGCTAAACACCGCATTTATCGTGGTTGTTATGGTGCGGTCAGGAATCGGGACGATGCTCTGACATCGCCGCTTGTTTCAGAGCATGTTAAGCAGTTGTCGTTTGGTTTTAAGGCGCCTCCTGGATTAAACGACTTTGGTGCAGTCACGGAGAGTGGTGAAACCTGGCTGGTACAGGGTGTCACTCGTTTGATTCGTGTATCTGAACTGAAAGTCAGAGGGCTGCACAATCAGGCAAATGCTCTAGCTGCTCTGGCACTTGGCTCTCTTGTTGATTTGCCCATGGACGCGATGCTGTCAGCTCTGCGTGAGTTCACAGGTCTGGCTCATCGTTGTGAATGGCTGGCTGATCATGATGGTGTCAGCTGGTTCAATGATTCGAAGGCAACCAATACCGGCGCAGCAGTTGCCGCAATTGAAGGGCTTGGTGCTGATCTGCAAGGCGATATTGTTCTGATTGCTGGCGGTGATGGCAAAGGGGCAGATTTTACTGATCTAAGAAGCGCAGTTGATACTCATGTTCGTGAGTTGATAGTGCTGGGCGCTGATGGTGGGAAGATTGCACAAGCTGTTAATGGCTTTGTAAATATCCATCAGGTCGATGATTTGGAGCAGGCTGTAATTCTGGCTGGAACGCTGGTTAAAACTGGAGATGCAGTTCTTCTGGCTCCGGCCTGTGCAAGTTTCGATATGTTCCGTAGCTACGAACACCGGGGTGATGAGTTCCGTAAGCAGGTAGGGGTGCGTTATGGCTAGCACATCTGTATCTGATATTTATGTGAGGTTGCAAAATAGCAACAATCCGGTTGATCTGAAACTGTTGGCTGTTGTTGCCTGTTGTATGGCGATGGGGTTGATTATGGTTGGTTCCGCATCAAGCGGTATCGCCAGTGCTGGTTATGGTGGTCCTTTCTATTTCATGATTCGCCAGAGTCTGTTTATGATTATTGGGGCAGGTGTTATGGCATCAGTCATTGTCTTGCCAATGTCGTTCTGGCAGCGCACCGGTTTCATCCCTTTAATTGTGTCTGTTGCTCTTCTGGTTCTGGTTCTGATTGTTGGTCGTGAGGTAAACGGCAGTAGACGTTGGTTGCCACTGGGTGTTTTTAACCTTCAACCGTCGGAAGTCGCCAAGGTGATGATGATCATCTTTACGGCGTTCTATCTGTCCCGTTGGCGTGAGGCAGTGTGTGGGCCGAGCTGGAAGGAATTTTTTAAACCCATTTTCATTCTTGGGGCTGTACTTGTTCTTTTGTTAATGGAGCCGGACTTTGGTTCCGCTGTGGTTCTATCTGCCTCGATAATGGGGATGATTTTCCTTGCCGGAGCTCGTATAGGAAAGTTCCTTGTTCTGGTTCTTATCGGTGTGGCTTGCGCCGTCTACCTTATTGTTTTTGAGCCATATCGAATGGCTCGCCTCAGCAGCTTTCAGGATCCCTGGGCTGACCAGTTTGGTGCTGGCTATCAGCTTACTCAGTCTTTAATTGGTTTTGGCCGTGGAAGTTGGACTGGAGAAGGTTTGGGGAATGGCATCCAGAAATTGTTCTTCCTCCCCGAAGCTCACACGGACTTTATCTTTTCTGTGGTGGCAGAAGAGTTTGGTTTGGTTGGCGGAATCGTGCTGATTGCCATGATGTTTTTTATCTCCTGGCGGGCCATGAGGATTGGCCTTTTAGCAGAACGGGCCGGACAATTGTTTTCCGCTTACCTGGCGTACGGGCTCGGCCTGTTGTTTGGCAGTCAGGTGTTTATAAATATCGGTGTCAGCAGTGGTTTGCTACCCACTAAAGGTTTGGCTCTGCCATTAATGAGTTATGGCGGCAGTAGCTTGATTATGAACTGTATGGCCATTGGGCTGTTAATGCGAATTGACTTTGAACGCCGTACCCAGGGTGCGGTTAAAGCAGTAAAAAAGAAACGGGAGGGCGCTAATGTCTGAAGCTCCTCTCTTTATCGTAATGGCGGGTGGCACTGGCGGTCATATTTTCCCGGCTCTGGCTGTTGCGGATGAATTACGGGACAGGGGCTTCCAGATTCACTGGCTGGGAACCTGTGATGGTATGGAAGCAGACTTGGTTCCAAAGCATGGTTATGACATTACATTTATGCCGGTAAAAGGTGTTCGTGGTAATGGGATGAAGGCTTTGTTGCAGGCACCGTTCCGTGTTTCTCTTTCTTTATGGCATGCGCTGCGTGTTATGCGCGCCAAGAAAGCGGTTGCGGTTCTGGGAATGGGTGGTTTTGTGTCAGGACCTGGCAGTGTTGCCGCCTGGCTGCTGAGAAAACCTCTGGTTCTCCATGAGCAGAACGCAGTTCTCGGATTAACCAACCGTATTGCCAGTATGTTTGCCTCTTGCAGGTTGGAAGCTTTCCCGAAAGCCTTTCCTGCTGGCGCCGGTGCAGAGTGTACCGGTAATCCTGTCAGGCCAATGATTGTTCCGGCAACAGGCGAAAACCAAACTAACCGTAAGCTGCGTTTGCTGGTACTTGGTGGCAGTCGTGGTGCTGTTGCAATTAATGAATGTGTTCCCAAAGCTCTTGCGGTAATGGGAAGAAGCGCTCCGGAAGTCTGGCATCAAGCCGGTGCCAGTAATCTAGAAGAAACCCGTGCTCTCTATAAGAGTGTTGGTGTTGAAGGGCGGGTTGATCCCTTTATTGATGATATGGCCACCGCTTATGGTTGGGCTGACCTGGTGCTGTGTCGTTCAGGTGCCCTCACAGTGGCGGAACTGGCTAATGCGGGTAAGCCCGCAATTCTAGTGCCTTATCCATGGCACAAAGATCAGCAACAACTGCGCAATGGTCGTTATTTGGTAGATAACGATGCCGCTGTTTTGCTGGAACAGAAACATATGACTGAACATACACTGGCGGAAAAACTATCAGAGCTCTCTGCGCATCCTGAAAAGGTGCAGGCGATGTCTGAAAATGCCAGAGCTTGCGCTCATCCTGACGCAACCGTTCGAGTTGCAACTATCTGTCAGGAGGTTGCCCGTGTCTGAAATAAAAAAACAGGTTAACAATACAATGTCTGAACAGCAGGTCCCGGTTTTCGCTGTTCCTGAAATGCGCCGCATAAGCAGGATCCACTTTATTGGTATAGGTGGTTCCGGTATGTGTGGCATTGCAGAAGTTCTCTGCAATCAGGCCTATAAAATTTCTGGCTCTGATATCTGTGCCTCAAAGGTAACTGAGCGTCTGGAGTCGTTTGGCGCAGAAATTCATATCGGCCACGATAGTGAAAATATTGCTGGCGCCGACGTTGTGGTGGTTTCCACTGCTGTTAAGGCTGATAACCCCGAGCTTATGGCTGCCCGTGAAAATCGTATTCCGGTTGTGCCCCGTGCGGAAATGTTGGCTGAACTGATGCGCTATCGTCACGGTATTGCCGTTGCCGGTACCCATGGAAAGACGACAACAACCAGTCTTCTTGCTTCTGTTCTTGGGCAGGGTGGCCTTGATCCCACATTTATTATTGGTGGCCGATTGAACTCTGCGGGTACCAATGCCCGTTTGGGGGGGAGTCGTTACTTGGTTGCTGAAGCTGATGAGAGTGATGCATCATTTCTGCATCTTCAGCCAATGGTTTCCATTGTTACGAATATCGATGCTGACCATATGTCTACCTATGAAGGTGACTTTGGTAAGTTAAAGCAAACCTTTCTGGACTTCCTTCATAACTTGCCTTTTTACGGTCTGGCGGTCGTATGTATAGATGATCCAGTTGTCCGTGAATTGCTGCCACAGATTAAACGGCAAGTCGTTACTTACGGTTTCTCTGAAGATGCTGATTACCGTGCCATTAATGTTCAGCAGAAAGCCATGCAGAACAATTTCACGCTAGTGCGCCAAGGGCATGAAAATATTGATGTAAATCTCAACATTCCCGGAGAGCACAACATCCAGAACTCTCTGGCAACTTTTGCGGTTGCGTCAGAAGAAGGGATGGGTGACGAAGATATCTGTGCCGGGCTTTCCGGCTTTCAGGGGGTTGGTCGTCGATTTCAGGTTTATGGCAATTATCAGACGGATGTCGGCGAAGTTATGTTTGTCGATGACTACGGCCACCATCCCCGTGAAGTGGCTGCAACTGTGGCTGCTATTCGTAAAGGTTGGCCTGAAAAGCGTCTGGTCATGGTTTATCAGCCTCACCGTTATTCCCGTACTCGTGATTTGTACGAAGATTTTGTCGATGTTCTATCAAAGGTCGATGTTTTGCTGTTGATGGACGTTTATCCTGCTGGGGAAGTGGCCGTTCCTGGAGCCGACAGTCGCAGTCTATGTCGTAGCATTCGACAGCGCGGACGTTTGGATCCGATTTTTATTCAGCGTGGCGAGTCTGTGGGTAAAGTTCTGGCAGACGTGCTGACAGATGGTGATCTGTTGATTACCCAGGGAGCCGGAGATATTGGTGGCTTAGCTGGTGAGCTGGCTGATAAAGAGCTGGTTCTGAAAAGTGAGTGATTTGGGCAAGGATATGACTGAGAAGTCAAAAGCTCTGGAGCAGGGCACTAAAGAAATAGTCATAGACGCTAAGGCTTTTGGTCGAGTGGCAGTGCTGTGTGGTGGGCTCTCTCCTGAGCGTCAGGTGTCGTTGAAATCCGGCAACAGGATTTTTACCGCCCTGAAAGATCGTGGTGTTGATGCTGTTCTGGTAGATGCCGGTGACGATCTTGTTGATCAGCTGCGTGCTGTGAAGCCAGAGCGTGTTTTTCTGGCTCTTCATGGTGGTGATGGAGAAGACGGCACTGTTCAGGGTTTACTTGATTTTCTGCACATTCCTTACACGGGAAGTGGTGTAAAAGGCTCTGCATTGGCGATGGATAAATGCCGCAGTAAGCTGATTTGGAAAAGTATGGGGCTGCCGACTCCTGAGTTTGTCATGGTGGATAAAACGACAGATTTGAAAGCCGCTGATCTGCCAATGCCGTGCTTTGTGAAGCCAAATGGTGAAGGTTCCAGTATCTGCACTTTTCCGGTTTATACACGTGAAGAGCTGAGCTCATCTATTTCAAGAGTTCTTGGACATGCGGATCAGGCTATGGTTGAGCAATTGATTGCCGGGCCTGAGTACACGGTAGCCATTCTTAATGGTCGTGCGTTGCCGGTTATACGTCTGGAGACAGATAACACATTTTATGACTATGAAGCCAAGTACCTCTCTGATGATACCCGTTACCATTTGCCTAGTGGTTTAACGGAAGAGAAAGAGCAGGAGCTGCAGGCTCTGTCTGTAAAAGCTTTCGACGGACTTGGTTGCAGTGGCTGGGGGCGTGTGGATGTTATGCAGGATGACCAGGGGCGCTTTTGGCTTCTGGAAGTGAATACAATTCCTGGCATGACTGACCATAGTCTCGTACCCATGGCGGCGCAGGCTGTTGGTTATCAGTTTGCAGACCTGGTTCTTGAGTTGTTGCGCATTAGTGATGAAGAGGAGAGGTCATGGATGCCCGACGATATCTCCGGCATAGCAACAGAGATGAGTTAAGAAAAAGCTTGAGGGCAGATAAAAATGCTGCCCCGAAGAAGCAGAACAGCCGCCGGGAGCAGGAGGAGCGAAAACAAAGGTTTCTGCTCTGGGGGCATCGGGTAGCCGTTGCTTTGAAGTTTCTTGTAGCGGGAACCGTGCTAGGTGGATTGATGTTGTCGCTACCCGTTTTGCGGGAATGGCTAGACAGGCCGGTTGCAAAGGTTGAGGTGAGCGGGAACTTTCGCTATCTCAATCAGGACACATTGCAAGAGGAGCTGGAACCGTATTTGCGGGAACGCTTTTTCAGTGTTGACCTGCGAGGTATACAACAGGTTCTGGAAGATGACTCCTGGATTGCAAATGTCCGGGTAAAGAAGATTTGGCCAGATCGGGTAGAGGTTGCCCTCGAAGAAGAGGTTCCAGTTGCTCGCTGGCAGGAAAAAGAGCTGATTAGCGCAGACGGAAAGGTTTTGCGCTCCCGGCAGGGGAGATCATTTAGTGAGCTTCCTCTGTTGGGAGCCCCAGAAGGGCGGGAACAGGAGATCATGCAGCAGTACATGACTCTTAGTCAGCAGCTCCGCCTTTTGGGGTTGCGTGTAGAGGCGGTGAGCCTGACCCCTTCAGGAAACTGGAGCTTCAGGGTGAAAGGTGTTGCGGTACAGCTGGGTGTTGATGAGTTAATTGAGCGCATGCAGCGTTTTACCCAGCTCTACTATAACCGTCTGCAAACACGTTGGGCTGAGGTTGGAAGTATTGATTTGCGATATCGGGATGGTGTCGCAGTCGCCTGGATTCAGAAGTCTGCTCAAGGGAGCGGACAAAAGAATTCGGGCGGATAGATTTTAATAAAATGCAGGTATGACGATGACTGCATGCAGCAGTGGCCGAAAATTTGGTCGTAAACAGATCAGCGTCGGGTAACAAGACAACAGGTAGGTTAGCGAATGACTGGCTCTGGGAATGGAAAAATGGTTGTTGGCCTGGATATCGGCACATCCAAGGTTGTCGCTCTGGTTGGTGAAATTACCGATCGCGACACTATTGAGGTGGTTGGTATCGGTTCACACCCTTCCCGTGGATTGCGAAAAGGTGTGGTCGTCAATATTGAGTCGACGGTGCAATCTATTCAGCGGGCTGTAGAAGAAGCCGAGTTGATGGCGGGCTGTCAGATTGACTCTGTTTATGTGGGTATTGCTGGTAACCATATTCGGAGCCTTAACTCTCACGGCATTGTCGCTATCCGTGAGAGGGAAGTGACATCAGCTGATATGGAAAGAGTTATTGATGCTGCTCAGGCTGTTGCGATTCCTGCTGACCAAAAGATCTTGCACATATTGCCTCAGGAATATGTGATTGATACTCAGGAGGGTGTGAAAGAGCCTCTGGGCATGTCTGGCGTTCGTCTTGAGGCCAAGGTGCATTTGGTAACTTGTGCTGTGAATGCTGTGCAGAATATTGAAAAGTGTATTCGTCGCTGCAACCTCGATGTTGATGATGTGATTCTCGAACAGCTGGCTTCCAGCTACTCAGTTCTGACCGAAGACGAAAAGGAACTGGGTGTGTGCATGGTGGATATCGGTGGTGGAACCACAGATATAGCTATCTTTACAGAAGGGGCGATTCGTCATACGGCAGTTATTCCTATCGCTGGTGACCAGGTTACCAATGATATCGCCATGGCACTGCGTACGCCTTATCAGCATGCAGAAGATATTAAAATTAAATATGCATGCGCGTTGACTCAACTGGCGGGTGCGGATGAAACAATTAAGGTGCCCAGTGTTGGGGATCGCCCTCCCCGGGATCTTTCTCGTCAGGCTCTGGCAGAGGTTGTTGAGCCTCGGTATGACGAGTTATTCACCCTGATACAGGCTGAATTACGCCGTAGTGGTTTTGAAGAGCTGGTTGCAGCAGGCATTGTTTTGACGGGTGGTACATCGAAGATGGAAGGTGTTATCGAGCTGGCAGAAGAGATTTTCCATATGCCTGTTCGACTAGGGTTACCTCAGAATATTGAAGGACTGGCGGATGTTGTTCGTAACCCGATTTATGCAACCAGTGTTGGTCTTTTGCAGTATGCGCAGCACAATATGGAAGACGGTGTCCGCAGTGCGCCATCTTCCCAGGGAAGATCACAGAAGCAGGAAAGTTTCCTTAGTCGCTTGAAACAGTGGGTTCAAGGAAATTTTTGATTGTTAACCAGGAATTAATACAAGAAGATGGACATTGAGAGAAAGGAGAGTTTCATGTTCGAGCTGGAAGACAGTATTCCGCAGAATGCGGTTATAAAAGTAATCGGTGTTGGAG
>NZ_CAMZOG010000120.1 GCF_947331445.1 Parendozoicomonas sp. Alg238-R29
CTGTACCTGCTTACTTAATTCTTGTTGTAATCTGTCAAGCTCCTCACCTTTTTCTGTCACTCTCTGTGTAGTAGCCCTGTTTTCATCAACCAGTTCTTGTGTTAGGCTTGACCACTCTTCTTTAATCTTGGCTAACTCTTTATCAAGTGCTGAGACTTCTACATTTTTCTGATCTAGCAACTTGCTTTTCTCTTGCAAGTTTTCTTTTAATTCGTGTGCTTCCTGAATTTCCGTTTGAAGATAATTGAACCTACGCTGGCTTTCAGACTTTATTTTCTGCAGCTCAACTTCTTTCATTTGAAGAATCTGATCCTTCTGATTTATTTCTTGCTGTAATCTATCAAGTTCCTCACCTTTTTCTCCCAATGACAGAGTTACTGTACGTAACTCCTGCTTCAATTCTTCTATTTTGTTTAAAAGGTTTTTAGTATTCTCTTGATATTCCAAGTCTGCTTTTTCGAGCGCGAGTTTATTTTCTTCTTTCAGTCTTTTAAGTTCTTCTGTGTGCTCATGCTGATCTTCAAATTTATTAAAAGGTTTTTCTTCTTCTGAAATCAGAGGTTGTGTTCTCTCTTCTAAAGAAGTTTGTAGATTTTTTGTTTCCTCCTTTTTTGTTTTGTATGAATCGAATAGCTGGTTATACTTGCGTGTAGCGTCATCAATCCATTTTTCTTGAGATTTTATTGTTTCGGCTTGTTTCCTGTTCGCAGTTTTTAGTAGAGTATATTTTTTGATTTTTTCATCGAATTCTTTTTTTTCTTTTTGGTGATCTGATTTTGTTTTCTTAAATACTGTATTTTGAGCATCCTGCAGTCTTTTTAATTTTTTCGAGTGTTTTTTTTTGGGTTTTTTTTGTGCTGCAATTGCCTTTTCACATTTTTCCTGTTCATATCCTAATAACTCATTCATCTGTTTTACTTTGTTTTCTAACTGAGCGACTTGTGTTGCCAAAAAGAAAGTTTCTACGATGTTCGCATTCCAGTTGGCATTGGTACACTCTGGTGGCAGAGGCAGGGCAGGGAATTGCACGCCACACCGGTGTGAAGCGTTGCTGTTACCGTTATTGAAAAGGTCTGCGATAATTCTGTCGTTAAGCCCCCTGCTTCGCAGCCTGCTGATCAGGCTTGTCATCTCAGTGCGCCAGTCAGGATGTTGTTCGGAAATAGCTATCAGTTTGTCCATATCCCTGAGGGTCATTTCTGCCTGTAGCTCGGGATTGTCATCAGGTACGGAAATATCCAGAATAGTGACCAGATAGCGAATGACTGCGTTATCTTTGAGGGGTTTGAAGCAGCCTTTGTGAAGACCATACTCTTTAGCAATGCTGGTCAGTAGTTCATCAGACTGTTGGTTTATCACCCACCGTATTCTGACTTTTACAGTCTGGTAGTTAAGTTTTTCCCTTGGAGTCTGGCTCTCCTTTGAATATGCAGGGATCAGGATTTTTTGAATTGATTCAGCAACATCGTCAATGGTTTGTTTTTTGGGTAGCAGCTCAAGATTTGTTGGTGTTGGTATTTGTCTGGAATTTATGAGCGTCATCACATCTTCGCCTGTCCAATCGCCAGAAGTAGCGACATCGGAAGGTTTTTCGACTTTTTTTTCTAACTTAATCTCTTCTGAAATAGCAAGATACTGTTGCTGTTTATTTGGATCAGGCTTGTTAAATATATTGGCAATTATGCGAGCATTTTTACCTTCTTTTAGTTGCTGTTCAAGAAACGCATTTATGGCTTCATTATATATCGGGGTGTCTGCCTTGCAGACAAACAAGCTATCCAGTGGTTGCCAGTGGCTGGTTAACTCCTTGATCTCTGTTCCAGATAGTTTGATCAGGTGATGAAACAGCGGTTTCATGGCAGTCGTCCCTGTTTTGAAAGCCTCCTTGATATCAGGATTAGAAGCCCATGTTTTGATATACTCATCATTAGTACAGAAACGGACTCTGGTCACTTCATACCTGTTAGCATAATATGAATGTTCAAGGGCTGTTTTTAATGAATGGCCTTCCTCACTGGCATCAACATCAAGCAGACTCCATTGGGCATCGGTCAACGCAGACCATTGAGTGGTTCCGTGCAGATCAGCAGGGATACCTTCAATATGTGGAATAACGATTTCCCATTGACTGTCACTCTCGAGAATGTCCATCCCTTGCCCCTGGCCAGCGCGTTGTCTCCAGTTGGAGTGCAGATACTGATGTATTCCATGATTTTTTATGGTTTCCAGGGATATGCCTTTATTTCGAACTCTTGCTATGGCTTCTTTCATAGCATCCGCATACTCTGGCCGACACGGTTTATAACAGTGCAATTCGTCAAGTGGATGCTTGGCGCAGAATTCAACCGGACCGGACTGACTCAGAGACTTGCAGCGAATATGAACATTGCGCCAGAGAGACGGCTTCATCTGGTCTGGCCAAAGCTCATGAGGATGGAGATAGTATGCAGTCAAATCAACCAGAGGGGATACCACGCCAGTTTCTTTTGTCGCTGTTAGCCTGTTAATTTTTTCATCAATAAAGTCTCGGATTTTGACTTCTTCCTCTGCCAACATTTTCTGCTTTTCAGTGAGGTCATTTGTATTTCGACAAAGCCACGTCTGCAGTTGCTGACGTTGATTCTGCAGATATCCTCGTTCTTTTTGCTGATCATTGTCGCACTCCTGCTGCTCAAGTTGAGCAATACTGTCATCAAGCCATTTGATGACATCCCTGATACAAGCAGGTCTGTTAAGTGGTGCCTTGACCGATGGAGCCACTTCTTTTTGAAACCCATAGAAATAATTCACGCCTTCATGATCCAGCTTGCCATCAGGGTCTAAGCAGTGGGTTAATCGTGTCAGTTGCGAATAGCTGCGCATTCGCTCAATATTCCAGAGTTCCAGAAGAAACTGAATGCAGCCGGGAGTCCAAAGTTTTTTTCCGGTGAGAGGATTTTTGTACTTCAGGTTCAGATGGTAAATCACCTCCGCCAAACTCCGTCTTTCCCTGGAAGAGCGCTCCCGCTCAAAATAATCTTTCATATCTCTTTTCAGTTCTGCCAGTTCGCGGTTGGGTTGCTGAGCTGCAGGTATAAGAGAAACCGTTCCATGATCATCGGAGAACGTCACTTGCATAGAAACCGGGCTGACCGCTGGAAAGAAATATTCTTCCGGCCCCCAGAAGTACACTTCCCTTCCAGGGTTATTATCCGTTGCCTGATAATCCAATAACAGTTCCGCACCTGGCTGGATAGGCTTGTTAGCAACTGACAGAAGGCAGTATTCACCGGGTTCTGGTTGCCTTTTCAGGCTAACCGCTCCATCTAGGGAAGCCTCTTTAATCAGATATTCACTGACACAAGGCACCATAATAATGTTTGCGTGCTCTGCTGATGAGTTGATATCACTGATTGGGTATGGACTGTCCAGGCCATCAATTCCCAACCATACTGTCCGATTTTCGTCGTCTTTATAACGACAGTATTCACTGTATGCCTGAAAGCTGGGAGGGCGGCTGATCAACTGGATTTCATTATCCTTGTGATACCAAACCAGCTGTTCTTTTGCGTGTGCTTCGGGTGCGTTATCCGTTACTTTCCGCTCTACAACATCCCCCGACAGTCCTGCCCCTTTACTTTCTTCCTGGGTCAAATAGCGGCATTGCAACAGACGGCCTTCATAAATCGCAACGACCTGCCCTTCTTCTACAGGTTGTGTATGGTCACGCTTGAGATGAACCCCTCGATTGTGTATCGCACTGTCACGGGTTTCCAGATGATGAATCTGATAATCGTTAATCTGTTTGCGGGCTTCCCTGGAAGGTGGTGATAGTACACATGCTTGCTCTTTTAAAAATGCAGGAAAAAAATAAGCACCACCTCTGTGCTCCAGTACCAGCACTCGGGGGGCGGTAGCTGCAACTTTGCGTTGTTTGCTCCTTGATTCACCAGAAGAACACGGCTCTGTCAGCTTACGTTTCTCACCACAAGAATTGCCCTTCCTTGGCATCAAACCAGTCACTTCAGCTTTGCTGTCACTGAGCCCTCTCATTATTTAATGCCTTTTGTCCATTGGTGCTTCTTTTTCTTACTTTGACTTTGGTCTTGGAAAATAAGCTGCGAGATTGGCTTCCTATCCCTATTTTTTTGTGGGGGCTTATATCTTTTACCCAATATTTTTTGCGTCGTCGGTCGAGAGCTCAAGCCAGAAGATCCCTGTTGCAAAAAATCGATCGTTGCCATTTGTGCCAGTGCATCTTCTCTCAGTCTGCGCCAGTTGAAGGGATTAAAATTTTGCTGATAGTTTTTTTTGTCAACACTTGAGTAGCGGTGAATACCAGCCTGAATGGAGAAATCCGCCCAGCAGGCGACCAGCTGTGTCAGGCCGTCATGCGGATTCGTTTGAACTTCTGAAGCCAGAGTTTTGAGCCATCGCAAAGGGGAGAGTGATTTTGTTTTTAATGATTTTTCTTGAGTGTTTTTGTCTGTTATCCATTGTCGTATTGAATGCAACTCAGCAGAGGTCAAATCAGGTGGTTGTAGTTTTTTTTTGCCTTTTTTGAGGGCAGCAAGTATGTGTTCAACGGCTCTGAGCTTATTACAAAAAGCCTCATGGGGAAGTGACATCCAGTGCTCTATTCCCTGAACGCACATAAATAGTTCGAATTGACAGGCATTTGCCCACGCTTCCTCTACACCCAGCACTTGCATTGGTGTTTTCACTGTTTCGTATTGACCACCATATGCTCGTGTAATTTCATTTAACACCGTCGTATTCGGTTGGTCAGTCACAACAAGATCGTCCATGCTGGTGATTTTGACTGGTACACTGTCACTGTCGTTTTCCAGGTCATAGCCCAGATACACATACTTCGCAGGAATCCCCATCTTGCGGGCATTCTCGAAGACGTGGGTAATATTTCTGGGCACCTCGACAGTGGTATCCCGTTCTAAGGATGAACCAGCTAATGATTGAACCGTTGTAGGAGGTGAATCTTGAGCTGTGCTTACCACCAATCGAGCACTACTATCAGGTGTGCCGAGCAACGAATCCGAATCCGAATCTCGATCCGGTGATGGAGATGCTGTTCTGAAGTCCGTTGACGCGTCTTGCTCCTGCCCTGATCTCTGCTCAACCGGTTGTTCTGATATATCTCCCACCGGTTGAGTCTGCTGGGGCCGCTGTTGGGTAGCGGCATCAGTACTGACAGGCTCCTTTCCTATCGTCAACAGCAGCATAGCGTTTTTATCTATGATAGCCTGATGGTGTTCCTGTGCTTCCTTCAATAAGACTGTATTTAAATCCGTATATTTTTTTACGGTATTGTTTGCCTTGGACAGCTCTTCATTGAGCTGCTCAAGTTGAGTCTTTAGTCTTACAATTTCATCGTTTTTGTCCTTAAGAGTCTGTTTATGCTGATTGCTTTCAGCTGTTTTCTTTTGCAGACGCACGCTGAGGAGTTTTTCATCTTTTGCATTCGTTTTTTTCAGTGTCTCAATTGTATTTTTATAATCAGTAATCTGACCTTGCATTTCACCGATTGTTTGGTTGAGGCTTGCAGCTTGATCTTTATAACGCTCTATTTCTAATTGGAGGTTTGCATGGGACGTTTTATTTTCTTGTTCTATGTTTGAAATTTTATTTTGACAGCCCCGCACCTTTTCTGAAAGTTGAACCCGTTCAGCCTCTTTTTTAGATAATTCGGCTTGCAGGCCTGCTATGGTTTCATCTTTGGCTTTAAGATCATCATGCTGTGTCTTAATTGTCTCATTTAAATTCTGGATACTTGATGATTCCTGCAGTATTGACTCTAGATCTGGTATTGACTCTAGATCTGGTATTGACTCTAAAAATTCAGCATTGTATGTATCGAGCTCCACGACTGAGCTGCCACCCGCAAGTAAACTTTGAGTATCATTAGGATTAGTAGTGCTAAACAACTCCGTGAACAGAGAATATTCCTGTACCTGTACCTGTACCGGAGTGGGCAATAATGCAGCTCTATGGCTCGGATTTGAGGGGAGTGGAGAATTTGAAGATAAGTTGGAGATATCAGGTGAAGCTTGTCTGGAATAAAGTGAAGTCAACGCAGGAACATTACGCATGCCAGTAGATTCCCTCGAAGCGGGCACAGCCTTGGTGATTTCAGTTGTGGAGGTGCTTACTCTGGGCTCTTGTGAACCTGTAGTGCGACCTGATCCTTGTGGCCGTTGTAAGTCATGGCCGAGGCTAGAGTGGCTAACAGGATTGTCAGAAGGGCCTGCTTCCTTTATTGGGTCCATGCTTACTCGTATCCTATTTAACTCAAAAAGATGGGGTTTTTTGATATAGACATGAATAAGGTCAAAGCGTTCCATCAACTGATAGATTTGGCTAAGTTACCGTAGATGGTTGGTGACACCAGTGATTCGATATTCTCTCAATCAATATTCCCAGAGTTAACTGAGCAGGCTCAGTCAATCGCCGCCTCCATCCCAAATAATGAGATAGGTATTTGGTTGCTACGCAGTGGAAGATACCTGACCAGCGTTTGAAGTGACTATGCGTAGGTATTGACATGCTGGATATGATATATCCCTTCATTAACGTGCTGGCCAGCTGAGATGTTCAGGATGCTTACAGGCCGAGGGATAGAACCCTGTGTTACATATGACTGCTCCTCGCACACGGTTTAATGAAAAAGTATCGCCGCATTAAGTGTTTGAATCTGTAAGCCTTGATATTCAAACTGTTAAAACGGTGAAAAACAGTCTGCCGGAAGTGACCGTAAATGATGTGATGATGGCTGTGGTTACTGGTGCGCTCAGGCGTTATCTTAGGTCATAAAGGTGAGCTTCCAGATGAGCCTTTAACCGCGATGGTTCCGGTGAATATTGCCCCGAACCGTAATGGACAAAAGGAAGCCAGCCAGGGGGATTATCTGTCGTTTATGTTCCCCAGAATATACACCAGTGAGGCTGATCCCTTAAAAAGGTTGCGAGCTGTTAATCTGCGAATGTAGCCGCCAAACGCAGCAGGGAAAGTCTGGGGGGCAAGAGATGATTGATGCCGCCAGCCTTATGTCGCCTACGGTTACCAATCTGGTTATGCGTGGAGCGGTGAATATAACCTGGCAGACAAGATGAAGCCCGCCGGAGCTCAGGGCCGATGTTGTTGCCCTGAGCGAACAAGAACGTGAAACAGCTTGAATAAAGATAAGAGGAACAATATATGTACGATAAAATCTGGCTGGCCGGCTTAGGTGCCTACGCTCGTTACGAAAAGTTGGGTAAAGAAGGCCACAAACTCTTTGACGAGCTGGTTTCTGACGGTGAAGAAGTGAAAGATCGCGCCGCGGATCAGGTCGAAGATATTAAAGAAAAAGCACAATCCAAAATTGATGAGGTTGTTGGCAAGCTGAAAGATTTTGTTGGCTCTCAGAAAGAAGAGTCCAAAGACGTTGAGGATCTGTGCAGTCAGATCGAAGAGCTGACTAAAGCCGTGAAAGAACTGTCTGCTGCAGAAAAGCCTGCCCGCGCTCCGCGTAAGAAGCCTGCAGTTAAACCTGCCGCGAAAAAAGCAGAGCCAACGAAAGAAGCTGCTAAGCCAGCGGAAAAACCAGCAGCATAAAATTTACAGGCCTCCTGTAAGTTATGAACTTACTGGGGGCTTGTTAGTTTTACTGACAAGCCAGTCCCCTCCTATTGGTCGTTTCCTGTCCCCTGCCTATACTCCTGACCTTATTGAAATGAAGGCAGGAAAAATTTGAATGAAATATCACCATCTGGGAATACCAACAACGGATAAAAAGCCGGGGGAGCGCCATATCCCACATTTAAAAATGTATGTGAGTGGTTATGAAGAGAGCCCGTTCAATATTGAATGGATGCGTTTTGAAGAAGGAAATAAACTTCCTGAACTGGTGAAAACTGTTCCCCATGTTGCTTTTGAGGTTGATGATCTGGAGGCGGCGATTGAAGGGAAGAATGTCATCATTGAACCCAACAGCCCTTCAAAAGGACTGCGGGTTGCTTTTATTGAAGATAATGGTGCACCGGTGGAATTCTTGGAGTACATCCATGCAGAAACAGAAGAGTAGGTTTTCCTGCTCTTCTATCGGGGAGCTACCACTTGGCGTACTGCTCTTCGGTAAATCCAAAAATATTGTGGATGTCGATTTCTTCACCATCAGTGGTTTTTAAAGTACCGGTAAAACTTCCGAACATCTGGCTGAAGTTGCTGGCCATAATCAGAAAGTTATTTCTTTCTTTGTGAGCACCGGCAGGGTCAAAAACAAGATCAATCATGCCGTCTGATGATGTGATTTTCCATTGGCGGTTCAGGTCAAAAGGGTCGTATTCAAAAGCGACACCTGAAACCCTGTGGAGTTTGCCATCAAGCCAGAAGCCATTTTCATTGAAACTGGTTTCATTGGTGCTGCAGGCACCGTTCAAGCCAAGGCGCCTGCCATCAGGAAGTATTCCGGAAAGACAAATCCAGTTCCAGAAACAGCGGCGTTTCAGGTAACCGGCAGACCAGTCCATAGTTGCCGTTGCACCAACATCTTGAAGATCAAACTCTCCGGCTTTACAGGAGACTTTTCCGGTACAGGGGACACCTGCCATTTTCTGGGTGTAGGCAAAGCCGTTGAGGTCTACACGGGTTCCCAAGCGAATAGGTTCGAAGCTTTCCTGCCCATAGTTCATATCTATGGTTGTTCCGTCTTTTAAGCGAACAGTTAACTTTCTCTGGCCTTTATCACACTCCATTTCCACAGAATTTTTACCCTGATGGAAAAACCAGCGTCCTTTATCGGGTGTTTGGGTTATTCCCGAAAAGCCGCCAAATGACGGAACTTTAAACTGGTAACTGTCCAGTGATCCGGTGGCTGGATGGTAAATATAAACAAAAGAGGTGACAGCTATCCGAACATCAACAATAGCCGCACAAACAATCAACTCAGGGCTGATAGCTGATATGAACTGAAACTGGTTGAAGCCAAACCAGCGTTTAAAAGGACCTGCCTCTTTGCCCATTGCCGTACGAAGGCGAAAATCCCGGTAGTTAATCTCATCGACCGGGTGCTCGAAAAGTCCCTGACGTATTCGACCGTTCTTTTCAACGAGCTGAAATTCAGTTTCTGCCATCATTCTTGTTCTTAGTCATTCGAAAAGATTAGAAAAAGTATGTCGTGTTGAGTTTTTTTTCCAGTCTTGAATTTATTTTTTTCGTCTGAATTATCAACTTATTACCAAATGCCCCAATATCTTGCAGTTATGACCGGA
>NZ_CAMZOG010000121.1 GCF_947331445.1 Parendozoicomonas sp. Alg238-R29
ATGTGATAAACCTCCTCTCGCACATACTGGCCTGCCGTAGTGACCAACTCTTTCAGCGTCACGTTGAGTTGGTCTGCCAGTTTTTCATGGGACAGATGAGCATCCGTGCACAGGGTGCTGCCTGGTAAAATCCGTCCTGCCAGTTGCGTGAAGAGTTCATCGTTACTCGCATGTTCGAGAACGGCATCGGTTACATGTTGCTGGCGGTCGCAGGCCACCATGACGGGAATTTTTCTAATTGTTCCTGACTTTTCACTGGCATTCTTCGGCGGCTTTTTCTTGCGTCTTCGGGCATGGCGGTAAGGTTGTGTGCAAACATGTCAGCTGTTGAGGGTACAATGTCCTGAGAGATTTCAGGAACTCTTGGAATTGTGTTTGCTGCATGACGATGATCCAATTACACGACAGAAACCGGTGTTCAGAAGTGTAGTTCACGCACCAACATGTATTGTGAGCCCCACGCAATGTGTAATTGAAAAGAATGTAGAAGCCATATATGGCTTTTAATTTAATTACTATCACCACTGGAAAGTTTCTAAAACTGGCTGGCTTACAGTGGTAATCAGGGAGCCTCTGTTTTTACTTTTTGGGTGGGGCTTTTATTCATCTCCTGAAGCGTTTTATGAACTGTATCCATAGATTTACGTCGTTTGGGATCGTTATCCAGTAATTTTGCTATGAGGTTTACTGCATCAATCTTTTTCTCATTATCGGGAAGCACCTTACTCCGGATACAATAGCTGTATTTGTCACCGGGTCTCAAAAGGGAAAAAGTCTTTATACGCTTAAAAATGACACTACGATTTTTAGGATGTGTTTCAGAAATATCAGCATCAAGAGGGAGTGTACTCGCTTGGTAATCGGACGGACGGTAACCCGTTACCATTCTCATGAATGAAACCCCCAATGCCCACACATCGACACTTTTATCATATTCAGGGCATCTCTTATAAGTATCTGTGTATTGATAATGAAAGGCGCTCACCATCTCTGGAGCCAGATAAGGAATGGTTCCACAAAAAGATTGAGTTCGCGCTTTACGGTGCAAATGTATACAAAAACCGAAGTCTGTCAGTTTAGTATGCAGATCATCAGGGTTCACAATAAGATTACCGGGCTTCACATCTCTAAAGACAAAACCCTGTTTATGGAGGTAGCTCAGTGCGCATGCAGCCTGTTCTGCAATTGCGGTACATGATGTGATGTTTTGAAGACACGTATGTCGGTCTGGTTCCAGAAGAGACTTCAAACTTTGCCCGTCCACACATTCACTCACAAGAGCAGCCACCCTCATACTGAGAAACTGAATTTCCCATATAGCATGTTGATAAATTACTGCGTAGTTATCCGTTTTTTCCTCGCGCAATAATAATGCATAGGTTTGGACGATATTGGGATGACATCCACAGGCAAGAAGGGCCATACCTTCCCCCTTCTTTGGGCCTTCATACGGTTTATTGTCGTCCTTACCACTCAGCATTTTCAGTGCAAACTTTTGGCTGTTCAGGTGTGCATTCTGCCAAACGCTAACTGTTCCATATGCACCTTTACCTAAAAGAGGAGCCGCGGTGGAAGTAATACCAAGCATGGATGTAACAGCCTTGTCAGGGGATTCATGCCGCTCCTCTTTGTTCCACGCGATATCTCTCTTGGTAAATTGCTTAGGGGGCTCGAGTACTTGAGCTCCTACTACGCAATCCCTACCACTTTGTTGATCGTGAGTTTGTATAAAAGGCTTTTTAATAAGTCTCCCAAACTTTTTGAAAACATTGTCGGAAGAGGCGGTGGCGACTGCTTCCTCACTCTTTGTTGTTTGTGTGTTTTTTCCTGCTACGGGCTGCATGACATCTCTCCTTGTATCTCCTTGTATCTCTTTGTAGGGCGATAAGAACTAATCGCTCTATTTGACTACAGTTCAAAAGGAAAAGTGGTAACTCACCAGTCTGCTTTACTAACACCAGTCTGCCTTACTAACATCAGGCCGCAAAACCTGATTAACCACATATCCTTATGCAGCCCTTTAAGGGCACTATAGGACGCAGCATTGCCGGAATGCTTGTTGTTGCCTTTCAAAATGCTGCAACGCAGCCATAGAGGTTTTCAGCGCCACTGAGTCGTATGCTTAATCTCTGAGGGTTGAATTCCCCGCAGCTTGCTGCGGGGCAGTTCATTTGAGAACGCCCTGGAAAGGCTTTTCAAGATTATGTTAAGGAACAAGAGCCATCCATGGCTCTGGCAGATGATTTAACCAAGATCTGGATTCTGCAGGCTGGTGTCTAATCCACTTCCACTCTGCGCCCGTTTAATCAAAGCAACAGTAATAAGAAGGGTCAGAAGAGAACCAATACCTGTTGCTATAAGAATGGGCTGGCCAAAACCTAAAACCGAGGAATTCAGAAGGAAAGTGAATACAACAGTGGTCATAAACATAGCTGGGATGGTACTGATCCAGTGTAATTTGCGATTCTGTAAAAGATAGGCTGAAGCCGTCCACAGCATGATGGCGGCGGTGATTTGATTTGCGACACCGAAGTAGCGCCAGATAATCCCAAAATCCACCTGGGTTAAGATACCGCCAGCAATAAACATGGGCACTGCCAGAATCAATCGGCGGAATAAGTGAGTTTGCTTAATATTAAAGCACTCTGCTAACACCAGTCTCGCAGCACGGAAGGCGGTGTCTCCAGAAGTGATTGGTAAAATAATCACACCAAGCACGGCAATAAATCCGCCCACTTCTCCCATTAATCCATTGGACGCCTCATAAACGACATTGGCGGGATTGCCAGACATGCCGTTGTTCAAGCCATCGACGCCACCAAAATAAGAGAGGGCGATGGCACACCAGATCAGGGCAATTAATCCTTCACCAATCATGGCTCCATAGAATACAAAACGACCGTTCTTTTCGTTCTCTATACAGCGTGCCATAAGTGGCGACTGTGTGGCATGGAAGCCGGATACCGCTCCGCAGGCGATTGTAATAAACAGCGCTGGCCACAACGGCATGTTGTTGGGATTTAAATTCTGGAAGAAATCAGAAATTGTGAAATCTGGCAATGTGGCGTGCTGTGACGAGAATAGCAAAGCCAGGGTCATTCCTACTGACATGAACAGCAGCAACAAACCGAACAATGGGTAGATACGCCCGATCACCTTATCTACGGGAACGATGGTGGCGATAAAGTAATAGGTAAATATCAAGCCAATAAACATCAATTCGCTGTAACCAGTCAGGCGGCCGAGCAAGCCAGCAGGAGCTGAAATGAACACAACACCCACTAGCAACAAAAGGATAATGGCAAAGATATTTACAAATCGTCTGGCCCAGTCACCCAGGTAATGGCCCGCCAGAGTTGGGATGGATTGTCCTTGATGACGTACTGACAACATGCCTGAGAAATAATCATGAACACCGCCGGCAAAAATACAGCCAGCAACAATCCAGAGCATGGCCGCGGGGCCATAAAGAGCACCGAGAATTGGTCCGAAAATAGGGCCAACACCAGCGATATTTAACAGTTGAATCAAATAGACTTTTCGTTTGGGGAGAGGAACGTAATCAACTCCGTCCTGATTGGTGAACGCTGGCGTTCTACGGCGCTCATTGATTTTGAAAACGCGTTCTACAAAAGAACCATAAAAGAAATAGCCGGCAATTAATAAGGCCATACAGAGTAAGAACCAGATCATACAACCCTCCCCGAGAAGTCATACATGTCCATCGGCTTGTGCTGGTTTGGTCTTGTTATTGTTGTGCCGTGTAAAGTAAGCGGTTTTCCTGCTGAAGGATCAATAACTGTATTGTTATAAATCCGGCCATGCGGAGTAACCCGGGTGGAAATTTAGTCGAGATTTGAAAATCTGAAAGTTTTTAATTGTTGCTTGAGGACATAAAGAGGGTTTGAACGCTGACAACAATCGCTGTCAGCGTTGATGTATCACTTATTTGCCAGCAAAAACATTCGCCACTAACTGCTGGGCTTCTTCCTGCAGCAGAGCCAGATGCTCTGCACCCTTAAAGCTTTCTGCGTAGATTTTATAGGCCGGTTCGGTGCCGGAAGGACGTGCAGCAAACCAACCGTTTTCTGTAACAGCCTTTAAGCCGCCAATCGAGGCTCCGTTACCCGGAGCCTCGGTCAGGCATTGTGTGACAGGGTCGCCAGCCAGAGTATCAGCCTTAACCATCTCAGGGTTCAGGCCAGAAAGAATCTTACGCTGTTCCATATCTGCAGGAGCCTGAATACGGGCATAAACCGGTTCACCATATTTGTTTGCCAGCTCCTGGTAATACTCGCCAGGATCTTTGCCGGTAACAGCAGTGATTTCCGCGGCCAGCAGGGCGAGAATGATGCCGTCTTTATCGGTACACCAGGTGGTGCCATCTTTGCGCAGGAAACTGGCTCCGGCACTTTCTTCGCCACCAAAAGCTATTTCACTGGTGCAGAGACCTTTAACAAACCATTTGAAGCCAACGGGCACTTCACAGACTTCACGGCCAATGCCATCTGCGACCCGGTCAATCAGTGAACTGGAAACCAGTGTTTTACCGATCTTTGCCGATGCAGGCCAATCCTTTCGGTGCTGGTACAGATAATCGATGGCTACCGCCAGATAATGGTTGGGGTTCATCAATCCCATAGAGCGGGTCACGATGCCGTGGCGATCGTAGTCGGGGTCATTGCCTACAGCAATATCAAAGCGATCTTTCAGTTCAACCAGGCCTGCCATGGCCCAGGGAGATGAACAGTCCATGCGCACAGCGCCGTCTTTATCCAGGCGCATAAAACGGAAAGATGGATCAATTGTCCGGTTCACCAGCTCAATACTCAGCCCATAGTGTTCGGCAATCACATCCCAGTAAGCCATGCCGGAACCACCGAGAGGGTCTACACCAATTTTTAGTCTGGCTTTGGCAATGGCTTCCATATCCAGAACCTGGTCAAGGTCTTTAACGTAAGGAAGGATGTAGTCGTGGGCGTGAACATTTTCAGCGTCCATGGCATCAACTGCAGACAAACGTTTAACCCCGGACAAACCATCAGCCATTAATGCGTTGGCACGGTTTTCAATCCATTTGGTCACCGGGCCTTCTGCAGGGCCGCCGTGGGGTGGGTTGTACTTAATACCACCATCTTCTGGGGGATTATGGGACGGAGTGATAATAATTCCGTCCGCCTGCACATCAGCATTGCGGTTATGGCAAACAATTGCATGGGAGATAACCGGAGTGGGGGTGTAACCACGGCCAATCTGGTAATACACCTGGCAGCCATTGGCAGCGGCTACCTGTATCACACTGATAAAGGCCGCCTCAGATAGAGCGTGTGTATCCATACCAAGATACAACGGCCCGGTAATCCCGGCAGATGCCCGGTATTCGCACACAGCTTGGGTAATGGCCAGCACATGGGGCTCGTTAAAGGTGCAGCGGAAAGCGCTGCCACGGTGGCCGGAGGTGCCAAAAACCACCCGGTGAGCCGGTTCGTTGGGATCAGGATGTTCAGCATAATAGGCGCTGACCAGTCTTGGGATGTTGACAAGGCTGTCGGACGGGGCCGGTTGGCCGGCGAGTGGATGCACGACAGTAATCTCCCTATTCAAGAACGATAGTAAAACGGAAAGCAAGAATAGTACCTGTGCAGCTGTTGAAAATCAGTTCTTGTTTTCGGTTGTTAATGAATAAGCAGTGACATGGATGCAAGCCTTCAGGGTAGCTTTATTGTCTATGTTGATCGGGGTAAGGTGCGGCCCTGTTTTTAAAATGTATATGAGGTGGATGATGGCTCTTGCCTGCGCCCGGCATATTCTGGTGAAAACCCGAGAAGAAGCGGAAAAACTCAAAGTCCGACTGGCGAAGGGGGAAGATTTTGGAAAACTGGCAAAACAGTATTCCCAGTGTAACTCTCGAAAAAGGGGTGGAGACCTTGGTGAGTTTCGCCCGGGAATGATGGTGAAAGCTTTTGATGATGTGGTGTTTAAAAAGCCTGTGTTAAAAGTCCATGGCCCGGTAAAAACCAAGTTTGGTTTTCATTTGATTGAAACAATTTACCGACAATGAATGATAAGGGGCTAAGACTTTTTAGCATTAGCCCCTAAGATTGATTGGATGATTCTTGAGGTATATCCGGTTCGTCGTCAGGCTGCTCAGGTGCATGTTGAGTTTTCTCCTGAACGGTTATTTTATGAATAATTGTTTTATTTGGGTTTTTTGCATCACTGTGTTTACTGACTGAATAATCAATAGTTACCTTAACCTGAGCCCACCCTGTGTCCTCCGCAAAGCGGCATGCTTCTTCACTGTGTGCAATCAGAAGGGTTCGGGCTGGTACATCGACTTGATAGTAGCGGTATACTGGGATTTTCTCCGTGGTACAGGTTGGCAACCAATCGTTATCGTAATAACGACAAGTCTCTTTTTCCCTATAATACAGTAGCTCCCGACGATTTTCTTTTTGTGTTCCGCCAGGGTTGACCATGACATTACAGCTACGGGTCAAGCCACTGAAACCTTTACGCTCAACAGCAATCACATAACCTGACAGGCGTTTTTTCTTTTCCTTTTTCCCACGTTTGATGCTGCAGGCTTCTTTAAATTCGTTTTGATGGAAACCATGGGACTCCGTATGTTCAAAATGTTTGAAAGTTTGGAATGCATCCAACGCTATATAGGTGTCATACAAGTGACCGGCATGATCGAGGTAAGGTACTCCGTAATGTATGGCCATTGGGGCAAGTTTTAGCTGGGTTTTGATTTTATTGGCGGCATCCGGTTTTTTTTGCAGGTTTAACTTAACTTTTATGGGGCGATGATTTCCTGGCTCTTTTGGCAAGCCTCCTCCTGCAAAGAAGTAAGAGGAATTGTTGTCATCATACTGACCGAATAATAGTCCTGCGATCTTCCAGTCTTTATGACCTTTTTTAACTTTTTCCGGATGGCGGTTCGCGCACTCTTCGGCCTCAGTATAGGGAGCTGAACCTATCAGCAGGAAACCAGTCATTAATAAACCAGACAACAAATTTTTCATTTTCCGCTCCTGGAAAAAGACTCTCTTTTTTCAAGTTAGATTAATGAAAGGATTCAGCGTCAGTTCTGGTATTACAGGCAGTCGATAGGCTTTTTATCCCGTGGAAGCTGCCGATAGAAAACGGGAAGTGTCAGTATATTGTCATCATCTTTTTAGAAAAAATCCCCTTAGCTCCTATGCTTGTCGCAGTTCATCAGAGGTGTACTGCTATGAGTGCTTATCGTTTTTATATGCCTGCCCTGAACCATATGGGGTCTACCTGCCTTGAAGAATCCATCAGTGATATCAGCACACTGGGTTTGAAAAAAGCGCTTGTCGTTACCGATAAAGTGCTGGTTGATATTGGCCTGGTAGGGACGGTGGTTGAAAAACTCGGCTCTGCTGGTATGACCTGTGAGATATACGACGAGACGAAACCCAACCCAACAGTTAAGAATGTTGAAGATGGCGTGAGACAGTTTCAATCAGCAGGTTGTGATTGTGTGATTTCTCTAGGAGGTGGCTCTCCCCACGACTGTGCCAAGGGCATTGCTCTGGTGGCAAGTAATGGCGGCAATATTAAAGACTATGAAGGTGTTGATCAGTCATCCAAACCGCAGGCGACACTGGTGTGTATCAACACGACAGCGGGAACCGCCAGTGAAATTACTCGCTTCTGCATCATTACCGATGAAGATCGTCACGTAAAAATGGCGATTGTGGACAAGAACACCACTCCCACAATGTCGGTAAATGATCCAGCTCTGATGCAGGGCATGCCCCGTTCACTAACGGCTGCAACAGGTATGGACGCGCTGACCCATGCTGTTGAAGCTTATGTATCAACAGCCGCAACCCCTGTTACCGATGCCTGCGCTTTGCAGGCGGTGGAACTTATCTCTACTTGGTTGCGTACTGCTGTATACGACGGTGAGAATATGGAAGCCCGGGAACAGATGGCTTACGGGCAGCTGCTGGCGGGTATGGCGTTTAACAGTGCCAGTCTCGGTTATGTTCATGCTATGGCGCATCAGTTGGGTGGTTTTTATGATTTACCCCATGGCGTGTGTAATGCCATTCTTTTGCCCCATGTTCAGGCTTTTAATGCCAGAGTCTGCCCTGAAAAACTTGCTAGAGTCGCAGCGGCCATGGGGGTTGATATTTCTGGCATCTCTGATCGGGAAGGTGCGGACAGTGCGCTCACTGAAATTCAGGGGTTGTCTATGGATATTGGTATTCCTGATGGTTTAAGCGAGTTGGGCGTGAAGGAGAAGGATTTTTCAACCTTGGCGGATAATGCTTTGAAAGATGCCTGTGGTCTTACCAACCCTATCCAGGCGACCAAAGAAGAGATTATAGAAATCTTTGAAGGTGCTTTCTGACCCACCTTGGGTTGCACTTTTGATTTATTGACCGGAGTCGCTTGCTGAGAGTGCCTCCGGTTTTCATCTCAATGCTGAGTCGATGCCTAATTGAGAACACCCTCTGGTTAAAGCAAAATCTGATCTGAAGGGGTAGGGTTGTAATGTGAGAGTCGTACAATATCTGGCATCTCGTATCGGTGATTATGGCTGAAGTTTTTACGGGGTTGGTCAGGCTGAAATTTAGCGTCCTGCAATCAAATTTAGCGTCCTGCAATCAAATTTAGCGTCCCGCAATCAAATTTAGCGTCCCGCAATCAATTGTTGAGTGTTGTTTTGCTCGAGCTGCGCCTGACTCTGCTTTTCCTGCTCATTGCAGAAGTATTCCCGGTAATCCTGTGAAGCATCTCTCAGATAAATACAATCATCTTCAAAGGTATAGGATGCCTGTACTCTCTTCAGTAAAGGTCCGATGCTGAGCATAATGGCATCGTTTTCGTAGTTCAGTATGCTGTAGTTGTAATAGTCAGAGATAAACTCATCCTGCATCGCGGCAGTTCTTCCGCGTCTGAAAATCAGAGACATTTCCCCAGGGCAATTGCATCAAATAGGTACCATCGAGCCACATAATTTATAGTAGTCTCTGATTCCCATTTATCAGACTCTTATTTCAGCATGGAAGCCCAGCAGTATCAGCCCCTGACAGCCTTTCTCGCCAAAGTTCCTGACCCTCGCTGCGAAGGCATGTGCGACCATAATCTTCTCGATATTCTTGTCATCGCCGTCTGCGCAATGATTTGCGGGG
>NZ_CAMZOG010000122.1 GCF_947331445.1 Parendozoicomonas sp. Alg238-R29
CGGCACGCCCCCCCATATTCTGCACATCACCAACAGGGCCAATGCGGGTCCAACCGGGGTCATCTGGCGAATAGCTGACTAACGACATTAACAGGTAAAGACCCAGCACCAGAAAAGCCAGCATCAGCCCTTCACGCACACGAAGGGACAGCCAGTTCTGAGCATCTCCGGCATCCTGTGCAACAGCTTTTCCGGAACGCTTTACTGAGCTTTTACCTGAATCAGAACTCTTCCCTTTCTTCACTCTGCCCGCCGCATCCGTGATTTTTAAACATACGTCTTTGTATTGTATGGCTTTTTAGCGAGCTAGGAAATCAGTTCACCATATCCCCTAGCTTACGAGCTTTGCTGATGATGGCCTCACCATCCGCCAAACCTTCAAGAAAACGTTTGGGAATTCCATTTAAACCATTGACCGCGCCCGACATCGCCCCGGTTAATGCAGCTCTGGCCATATTATTACCACCGCCATTACTGGCTGAAAGCGTTGCCATTTCATAATCACGGGGGAAGCGATAAAGAAGGTAATAAGCCGCAGGCGCAAGATGCATAAACTGGCAGTCCATACCGAATACATGGCTGATGTACTTTGGTTCTTTAATTGTTACCAAATCCTGATGCTGGGCAACTTCACCATAACCTGGCGTTAAGAAGCGATCGTAACCTCCAACAATGCGATAAATTTCTTTGTTCTTGGTCAAACCTCGCATGTAGGTGTTGATGTCCTGCACAGCCACACCATTAATCAAACCCTGCACTACCAAGCCATAAGCGACTTGATTCCCACGAGTGAAGGAGTCACTGAACATCACTTTCAGAAATTGATCTGCCTCCCGGGCAAATACTTCAGGATCAGCATAAAGCGCAGCAAGTAAAACAATGAGCTGAGCACCATCGGAAGTGTCCTGACTGGTGGCCATACCCGCACTTTGCCAGGAGAGACCATCCCGGCGCTTTTTCAGAAGAGTACGGTATAGGCTTTCGGTATAACGACCCGAGTAAGATTCCCCATCAAGGGTTTCAAACAAATCATCCAGTCGACGAAAAAAATCGGTGGCGTTGAAGCGCCCTTCGCTGATCATGCTTTCCAGCAGCAGAATATAAATTTGACCGCTTTGGGAAACATCGCCAGCCCGCAACCCCTGATCGTAGCGATACTTGCTGACCTTGGCGAACATATGATCCCCATCAGGCTTGGGATCAACATAATTATCCACCCAGGTTCCATGCTCTTTGTGGAGTGCCGCCATATCGTAATACCAGTGGGTGCCCAGTCCTAGCGCTTCGCCCACTAACAACCCTGCAACTGCGCCAGCAGCGCGGTCAGCCCTGTCTGCTACATTTTTCGTTTGTACATTATTTTTCGTTTGCACATTATTCCGTTCAGTCATAACCACACCAGCTTGCTTGTCAGAGCCACTTGCAGAAGCTGCTTCGTTAGAACCTGTCAGGCTGAAACAACCGGTAGAAAACAATGCTGAGAACACAACCGTAAAGACCAGTCCCCATTTTTGCAGTACCTTAAAAACTGGATAAACCATACAACCCCCTCAAAACAAATACTGTTAGAGCGGGGAAGATAGACAGAGTTCAATCACTCTGCTGACGAAACACTGTTTTGTTGAAAGCACCAAATGAGTTAAAAGCCACCCGTAAGCAAAGGTACAGCCTCAGCGATGAAAGCATGAAAGATGCCTTGTATGAAATCGCGTCCATACGTCTGTTTTCGGGATTGTCGCTGGATAGACCGATTCCTGATCGCACGACTCTCATGAACTTCCGGCATTTACTCGAAAATGCATAATTTTACGTTGCGGAAAAATGAGTTGCTGAAATTAAAGGCTTATCGCACTTTTCCTTCTTATGGGTAAATATTCAGCCCATCGCGCCCACTGCCTATCTTTCCAAGAAGAGTCTTCGTTTTGAATAAAGTCACGAACCGCTTCCAGACTAGTGGGTAACCCCTTAAGATCTTTGTTGTCTCTGAAGTTTTCAAGCATGCCTTTCAAAGGCTTTTGTTTTGAAGTCATTTCCGCGGGGCGATAGGAAAGATTAATTCTGACATACAACCTCAGGCACGCCTTCCTCTCCTCTCCTGTTAAAGATCGAATCAATGGTAAAAAATATTTCCCCAGGTTAGCCGTTGGAATAGTCTTATTTGTAAGCCCCTGAACCCACTCACTTTCTGATAGTTCATCGCTTGTTGTCAGTCTACTATCTGGCGTCACCCTTGCTTTCTTACTTCCAGCTCCATTTCCAGCTCCATTTCCAGCTCCATTTCCAGCTCCATTTCCAGCGCCATTTCCAGCTCCGACTCTCTTCCTGCCTCGCTTTGGCCTGGCTTCAACAGAACAACCAGCAGGTGAGAAAAGTCTACCGAACCACCCCTGATGTTCAGGCAGATTAAATACCTGATGAATATTATTGGAGGTAACTTTTTCCCTAAGAAAGCAAACTTTTTCATTCATCAACTGCGTTTTATGTACAAAGTCGATCGCATTTTTACCCTCTGTTGTTTTGCCAATTAAGTCTAACGCCCACAACCCAAAAGTTCGGCCTTCAGGGGAATTTCCCAGTTTACCAGCCTGCCGTTGTACCTGCTGACCAAAAGAAGTTTTGAAAGTCTCTTTTGGCGCACTGAGCAAGTTGAGGATTTCATCACTCGTCATCAAAATGTATTTTCTGGTAGATAACCTTTCTTCTTTTGTCAGCTTTGCCATACAAAATTCCCTAAGGTTCTCCGGCGTTGACGGCACCATACGGGAATTCACTGATATAAGAATGCCTACTGCCAATAAATACTCAGCCATATTCTCAACATTGACTCGACCAGAAACCATTCGCTTCCTTACAATTGCTACTATAGCTTGCTCATTACCGGTTCGAGCCAGGTGATAGACCTGTGCAGACAGACGATTGTCTAACCCCTCCGTCTGCTCATAGTTACGGATACACTCGGCAATCTCAGTGCTGTCCCGCATGAAATTTCCCGGATGACAAGTGAGTGTCAGCACATCCATCAGGTTCCAGCTGGCTTTGAAATCGTTCAGAGGGTTACCTATTTGATGCTGTACAAGTTGCCCTGAGAGATTATCCCAGTTAAAGCCCGGTTCAATTAAGTTGCTGATCAAACGCCTTTTCAGTAGCGCGACGGCTTCTGGTCGTACCTGCTCTGCAGCCATCTCTTTATGGAACCAACCCCATGGTAGAGAACAGAATGCCTTCTCAGGATCAATCACCCCTATCTGAATGCAGAAACCCACCAAAACGGTTGGAGTCACTTCCTGACCACCGATAGAAACATTGTAATTTTTAAATTTGAAGGCAACCTGACTAAGGAGGCGCGATAGCTCTTGTTTATCCCGTTCATTAACAGATTTATTGATACGGAATTTACAATAGGCAGATAGCGCATGTTCATCTGACGCTGCCTGTTTAATGGTTTCACTGATCAACCTATTGTCCTTACTATTCAAACTATGAATAAAAGCAAGCTCTTCTTCTGTTGCCGGGCAGTCCGGCAGGCAAACTTTCATTTCATCACGCCAACGGTCAGCATCGAATGTTTGCTGGTCCAGAGTGATTTTCAAAGCCTGTTCAGGTGGAGCGTCATTAAATAACGCAACTGTACAAGCTTTCACCATTGCCGCATGTTCTTCTATCGAAAAAGGTTTTATAAAAGGCTCTGAGTAATCGCTCATTCCTCTCTGGTAATACCACAAACATTCTTCCTGATCTTTTATAGCCCGCTTTGCAGTAAGACGGAAATGGAGCGGAAATTGAGTCGAGTCGAGTTGGCAGGATTTACGATCAAGAATGTGCTGATTGTAGACCGCATCATTTTTTACATTACTGTTACTTGCTGTTACCGAGTCATTTGCATACAGCAAAAGATCATCCGGTCGACACCCAAGTTCGAGCTTTCTTTTTAGGGGGGGATTTTCCGAATTATCCTCAACCTCAACAAATTTATCAGACCAAAGGGTGTGAGGGCTGGCAGAGAGGCCACAAATGTTGCCATTATGATAAAGCCATTGCACTTCTTTTTGGTCAACCAACCGAGTTCTCAGAGCAATGCAACCCCGGGATTCCAGGATTGTTTCACCCTTTTTGAAAGCAATTGTCTCCCCTGGTTTGGATCGGGCAAATAATCCAAGCCCGACTCCACCCGGCACTTCTATTTTGCTGTGACGCACAGTAACCGTACCGCCACCTGTCGAAACTCTTACCCTGCGTCGTTTAGAGGCAGGTTTCATGGGTGATTCAATGTGGCAACCAGACTTTCTGGTACGCAGTCTTCTTGTTAAAGTCAGAGTAGGTTCAGCAATATGTACCCGAGAAGACTCTGGCTGCGGAGCTTCCTGTAAATCAGAAAGCTGCTGGGCTCTCGGTGAACCGGGGGGTGTACGACTGATCATAACCTTTATCCACTTCCTGTGTGATCGGTTTGACCAGAATTAAATGATTGCGTTCTTTATTGTCAGGAAGACTAACCTCATTGCCAGTCGCTGCGTCATAGCAACAACTCTCAATTAGGCATCGAACTCAGCAATGCCCTTCGGGTGGCGCTGAAAGACGCCATACGCTGCGTATTTCAGCACCACTGAGGCGTATGCTTAATTGAGAACGCCCCTTAGTTCAATCATGCTTGCTGTTTGAATAATTGAATCTTGTAGCAGTTTACGGCCAGTGTTGTTTATTTGAATAAATGTTAATGGTATAAGGTTATATAACCAAAACAATAATGATTAGCCACATTATGACTGCAATATCTCAGGCACTAGTTGTTGACGATTCCAAATCTGCCCGTTATTCCCTAAAGAAAATGCTGGAAAAACAGGGAATTGAGGCGAGTTTTGCAGAATCTGCCGGTGCAGCGCTCAATATTCTTGAAACCCAAAAGCCCGATGTCATTTTTATGGATCACCTGATGCCGGGCATGGACGGGTTTGAAGCCACCAAGGCTATTAAGTCAAACCCTTTAACCAGCACCATCCCCGTAGTGATGTGCACATCCCGTGAAGGCGCCGCCTACGAAGATGAAGCGAAAATAAATGGTGCTATTGCTATTTTACCGAAACCAGCACCAGAAGAGACCCTGATCAGAATCTTGACAGAGCTTTCTGAAACAATAGATATCGTGACAGAAAATAAAGCTCTTGAAACTTCCAGCAGCGACGACGACCGCATTCAACAAACCCTGGATCAATACTTTGAACAACAACGCCCTGCACTGTTGTCAGAATTAAAAGACCTAACAAAAGAGAGTCTCCAGCAACATATTCAGGCCCAAACCGACCGACTAGGCAGTACCATAGATGCTCAGCTACAACAACAGATCGGCACACTGTTTGAAGAGCACCAAAATGAACAGATTCAGATAAATGAAGAACGCTTTGCAGACGTTCAAAAGCAACTGCAAACCTCTTTCGAAACACTGATCGACGAAAAGGTGAAGCACTCTGTCAGGCACGAACTGTCTCAGCAGGATACTGATGAGGAGTTCATTAGCCAGATGACCACCAAGGTTGAAGGCGTTCTCAAGAACCAGCTTACCGATGAACTCAAAACCGCATTAGCAGATCGGGAGACCGCATTAACACAAACTCTCCGCAAAGAACTTGAGCAAACGTTCAGCAAGAAAGTACTGCAATCCCAAATTATTGGTCTGACAGGTGTGGCAACGGGAGTTGCCGCCCTGATTGCAGCATTGATCCTTTAACGGTGCTGGGCCAAACTCAGGCGCCACACACTAACGCCTGAGTTCAAACTTAAATAAGTACGCAATCAAATGCTTTCTGGTAGCAGAGGCAGAGAGTAATGACCATGCCGACATAACCATTCTCCCTTCACATTCTGCAGAAAGAATGTCGACCGCACTGGTTGAAGGGTATGAGTTTTTCCTGTTTCTTTATGTGTGGCTATTGTTGTACCGTGACATGACAGGCAGGCATATTCACTGGAAAGAAAGACAATTGGTGTTACATATTCAGTATCAAGAGAAAATTCATTGAACATTTTTTTGTACCAATCCCTGCACTCATCAACAGACCGAGCCTCCTCTCCTTTGCAAACACCAAAAAACAGACTCCCCTGATCGTCCGTTATCTGAGAGAGAATACCCTCAACATCTTCAGAGCGAATAGCCTCTGTACGCTTTTTCAACCAACTACAAACAGCATCAACTTCTGTGCTTTCTGAACCGTAGCGCTCCAGACGAGAGAGTGGCCTTTGAACGATATCAGCCGAAGAGACAGGGAAACTGGTATGGCCATGGCGTATTTTCCAATCATCATCCACCCATTCCAGAAACCAGCTTGTCCGAATACCTTTTACTTCCCTGGTTCCACCGGTATACAAGTGCTGAGTTAAATCCATCTCTGTCACCAGACAGCAGGTAAGATCATCCCCAAATACAAGAACCGGATGCTGAATTACTTCAGCTGTCTTAACAACGCGATTTCGTTCATCTGATGCTGCATGAAGAGTATCACGGCTAGTGTAAATATCTTCTTCAAATAGACCCCAACCACTAATATCCCCATCAACATTAAGATTCATGATTCTGCTGGTATCACGATCTCTACAGTACTGGGTAAATTCTGAGAAAAACCGCTCAAGCCCTTTCA
Source organism: Parendozoicomonas sp. Alg238-R29 (assembly GCF_947331445.1). GTDB lineage: Bacteria > Pseudomonadota > Gammaproteobacteria > Pseudomonadales > Endozoicomonadaceae > Sansalvadorimonas. Next base: position 6,630 of record NZ_CAMZOG010000122.1, read on the forward strand.
TAAACGCACTCAACAAAGGAAAGCAGCAAGCATAGATTAACTTCAGAAAAGAGGAACCGGGTGCACTGAAATTAAGAACGGGTTAATAACCTAACCAGTAGAATCGGCCATAATCCACTAGAATCTCTTCTCCCTTATTGATGCGCTGCTTGCTAACAACATAAATATAAGGCCAGCCCCGATAGATCACCATGGTAAAGAAAGCATTATCCTGAAACACCGGCTCACCGGGGCGGTAGGTGGTATTGGCATTAATGCACACAGTAACATTGCCATAACCATAACCACACAGATCAAGGCGTAAGGTATCCATGGAGCAATCCACTGCGTAGCGACCAACGTTATGCCCATGGATACCCTGCTCTACCTGCAAGTCCTGACCATGACAGTATTTCCCCAGATACGGCCCAAGCACAGTAAATTCATCAATATCACTAGCAGCCAGAACGCCACTTTGCCCCCGCAACCCAAGCCTAGTGTCATTCTCCGGCAAAGTTACATGTTTCATTGTTTTTTCTAGTGTGCTCGCCCGGTCAGAAGCTTCCATCCCAAGCCAGGTTTCAACAATCCCCTCCCAAGTGGGAGTGCTTGTTAATGACCGGCGCTTGCCCTTGGGGCGAATTCCTTCAGGCATAACCAAACGGGTCTTATGCTGACCACTGCTCAATCGTTTATAAAGCCAATCAGCTTCCTGCCCAAAATGATGCATAGGTGCCCGGTTATCCCAATACCGGGTCAGTATCTGTATGGCAGAGGCCTTGCGTTTACGAGGTTTGACATTCTCTTCCTCTGGCATTCGGACAAGACTCAGATCGGGAAGTATAGGAACAGGAACCACAGGAATACCCTGCAAAGTGATGTGCCTTTCCCATTCTGGATTGGAGGAGTCGGCAAGCTTACGATCAACATCGTCAAGCTTACGGGTAGATTCTGCGGAAGACTCCAACCCGGCCGACTCCTGCGGAATACTGGTATGAGTATGAATAGCTCCCGAAGGAATGCGTGAATTTCCCGGCATAGCAACCCCGTTCAACATTTCCTTACATATTCACTATAAGCCGTTATCGAAAGAGATGTTCGGTTTCTCTATACTGGAACAATTCATTTTTAAAGCCACAAAGCCAAAGGAAGACCACATGTCTTTTCTCAAGGGAAAACGTGTATTGATTGTGGGCGTAGCCAGCAAGCTGTCTATTGCTCATGGCATTGCCGAAGCCATGCACCGGGAAGGTGCCGAACTGGCTTTTACCTACCAGAATGAAAAACTCCAGGGGCGTGTTGAAAAATTCGCTGCAGGCTGGGGCTCCTCTGAAGATCTCTGCTTCCCTTGTGATGTAGCTGACGACGCACAGATCGAAGCCGTATTCACTGAACTGGGCAAACGCTGGGATGGTCTGGACATTATCGTTCACGCTGTTGGCTTTGCTCCTGGCGACCAATTGTCTGGTGATTTCACCAGCGCTACCACCCGTGAAGGCTTTAAGATTGCCCACGACATCAGCTCTTACAGTTTTATTGCCCTGGCTAAAGCTGGCCGTGAAATGATGCAAGGTCGCAATGGCTCACTACTAACACTGTCTTACCTTGGTGCTGAGCGCACTATGCCTAACTACAACGTTATGGGCCTGGCCAAAGCCAGCCTGGAAGCCAGTGTTCGGTATCTGGCCACCAGCCTTGGTTCGGAAGGCATTCGTGTTAATGGTATTTCTGCCGGCCCTATCCGCACACTGGCCGCCAGCGGCATTGGAAGCTTCCGAAAGATGCTGAGTTATAATGCCGACCGCGCCCCTATGAAGCGCAATGTTACCCAGTTGGAAGTGGGTAACGTAGCTGCGTTCCTGTGCTCTGACCTGGCCAGTGGCATGACAGGTGAAATCACTTATGTCGATGGTGGCTTCAATATCACCGCCATGGGCTCTCTGGAGGAAGCATAATCATCTAACGCTTTAAGCACCAGAGCTCACCGGGTACAAAAAAACCGCTCATTGAATAATGCCACTCGCTTAAGAGCTTTCAGCCATAGGCAGGGATGAAGACAATCGGACTTGAGTATTTTCAAGTCCGATTCTTTTGTGTCCGAGTTCACCAAAGAGCTGCAAATAGCAGCTGAGTTTCCCCACCCTGAATCCTTTGATGCCTTTTATCGAAACATCCCGGAAGAGTGG
>NZ_CAMZOG010000123.1 GCF_947331445.1 Parendozoicomonas sp. Alg238-R29
AATCACGACTCGACAACCATGCCCAAGCAGGTATTCAGCAATACCCCTCCCTATACCCCGTGCACCACCAGTCACCAAAACAACCGGTTTTTGTTTATCATGATTACCATTATGGGTAGGTGAAGAATGCTTTTCTGCTGCCATCAAGAAACTCCGCACAGATACAACTGTTAGAGTTGCAACCTTAGCGGAAATTCTCCAGAGCTAAAGTTTGAGCGAAAGAAACTGTATTGAAAAAAGCCAGCGCCCCCCTCAAAACACTGGCTACAGAGACTTGACATTCTGAATCATCCCGGTTGTTAACTTTACTCCCTTATGAGGTATCTCAGAAAGGTACGCCGGTCTATAAACGGTGCCACTGGCTAATGGTGCCAATGGCTAATATTGTTATCCGTCTCCCCCGTCGCATAATTTCAACTCTACTCACATCGAAATAATCAGTATTGATGTAAATCAACGAAAAATAAGTATTTACACCTACTTGACCAGTTCCAGTCTCTATATCTAGACGGGGGTTTCTGATCGGAAGCAGTCGTTATGGCCCCCCCTAAGAGAGTAAAATCACTCTGAGAGGTGACCAATGACAACCAAGAAAAAACGTAAACTCCATTCTCCTGAGCTCAAGGCCGTGGCAATCGAGCTGATAAAAACTCTACAATAGACGGCTTTTGCTCCTTTATATGTCTCCCCAATGAGGGGGATATCTTCTCGGTTAGGCTTTTTAGCAGGTAAAGAAGCTCAAGATAAGCATGCTGTTCGTCTGGATTTGCTGATGTCTCCCAGTCTTTAGCAAGATCAAGAAGGACGTCCAGAAATAATCCCATACACCCCTCTGGTTTTGAGAACATCGTGTCGCCAGTAAAGTCGTTCATTCTTGTCAGCACAGGTATATTTCTAAGTAGCTTGAATTTATCGTTTTGTGTCAGAATCCCTTTGTTGGTTAGTTTTTGTACCAATTGTGAAATGGAAGATTCCGTTTCGAATACATTCGCCATCTCAGTAGCGTTCCCTGTATACCATGTCATACGATTTTGTGCAGGTGGATGGGTGAGAAGCAGCTGCTGGTTTTTAACAGGCCTATCGGAGCGTTGTGGCGGATGACTTACTACTGAAGGCTCAGGAAGAGAGGCGCTGGAGTGTGAGAGGCCGGGATGAGGAACTCTCTCAACAGGGGGCGATATATACTGAATCTGGGTATTGTGAACCTGAACCGTAACCTGTTGTGCGCCAGGTGCATTGATAGTGATGTTTGTAGTTTGAGCAGCAGGAATAGAGGAATAATCGCCCATTCCTGCTGTGCCCGTTGTAGTTGGTGTGACCACTGTAGCTGTACGTCCTCCAGCAGTTGTAGTACTACCAGTGGTGGCTGACGTTGTTGAAGCCGATGGCTCTGTCTGGGGTGGTCTTTCTGAACACTTTAGTATTTTGTTTAGCATTTGCATAACTCCTGAATGAAAGATTTTTTAATGGTTGCGATACTTAAGAGCTATCAACAGAGCTTTCATTCCACTGGGAACAGTCATTGTTTGCCACGCTAACCAACTGGATAGAGTTAATATCTACAAAAGGTTTCCTGATGACTACCGAACTTCAGCCGCAATTCGTAGACAAAACTGACGACACCTGTTTTTGATCTGAAGCAGTAAAAATGGACAGGCATACTGCTTGCGCCCAAATCAAGTGTATTGATTGGAATGGAAGAACTGACTCCAACACAGTTAGACGGCCATGCAAAAAGGGCTACAGATTTTCTACTGGCCGTTGTTGTCCGATCAAAGCGTGAGCAAATTCAGGAGGAAATAACGAGGAAATAACAGATAATTCATGTGCTCAGATATGAGCACATGAAAAGAAGACTGATTTATTCATAGGTGCACAAGTAAGCTGTATCGGTTTCTACCTGAACTTTGAATACAACATTGGCCGCTACAGTAAAGGATTCTCCACTTTGAAACACTTTCCAGTTTACAGCTTCTGGCAGTAGAACGTTTAAAGCACCACTGACAACTGTCATCACTTCCTTCTGGCTGGTGCCAAATTCATAGTCTCCGGGAGCCATCACACCAACCGTTGAAGGTAACTTCTGCCCCTGAAAAGCGATGGACTTCACCTTACCTTCAAAGTATTCATTGACTGTAAACATTATGCTCTGCTCCCGACTTCTCATTATTGTGACCCTGCCATGGCGTCATGGCAGGGGTGGGGAGCTTATCAGGGTAACCTGGCAGACTCTATAGTCTCAGAAGTTTGATCTTGTCCCAGGTTGGCATCCAGCTCTGTTTCCGCCCGATCAAGAAGCTCGGCAGATATCTGCTTCTTCACCTTCACACCCAGTTCAACAAACTGCTGAGCCTGCCGTACAGCATTGCCACGGCCGCTGGAGAATTTGTTCATGGCTCCATCATAGGTTTTTCTGGCAGTATCCAGCTGATTGCCTAGTTTCTGCATATCTTCAGTGAAACCACGGAGTTTGTCGTACAAAGCGGCGGCTTTATCGGCAATCATCTGAGCATTACGGTTTTGATGCTCATAACGCCAGATATTTTCAATAGTACGCAGGGCCACCAGAAGGTTGGTGGGGCTGACCAGCATAATATTGTTATCCAGCGCTTCCTGAAACAGCTTGGGACTATGCTCAATGGCGCTGTAAAACGCCGCTTCTACCGGAATGAACATCAGCACATAATCAAGGGTGCGAACCGCTTCGAGATCTTGATAATTCTTTTTGCCCAATCCTCGAATATGGTTACGCAGGCACTGAACATGTGCCACCAGTGCTTTACTGCGCTCCTCTTCCGTTTCGGCTTCAACGGAACGGCTGTAATCATTCAGGGAAACTTTAGAATCAACAATCACATCCTTGCCATCAGGCAGATGGACAATTACGTCCGGCTGCTGCCTTTCACCTTCCTCGTTCTTCAGCGATACCTGCCGGACATACTCATGACCTTCCCGAAGGCCAGACTCTTCCAGCACCCGATCCAGCACCAGTTCTCCCCAGTTACCCTGCAGTTTCTTATCCCCTTTCAGGGCCCGGGTAAGGTTCAACGCTTCTTCGCTCATACGCTGATTCAACTCTTTCAAACCACTGATTTCATCCTTCAGAGAACGGCGCTGCTGGGCTTCACTGTCATAGGCCTGAGAAACCTGCTGGCGAAAATCAGTGATCTGCTGGCGAAAAGGCCCAAGCAGGCTTTCCATGGCAACTTTATTTTGCTCAGTAAAGCGGCTGGTTTTGCTTTCGAAGATTTTATTGGCGAGGTTTTCAAACTGCTGCCCCAACCGTTGTTCAGACTGTTCCAGAAGATTTAACTTTTCCGTAGCATTTTCCAGATCTTTGCGGGCAGCCACCAGCGCCAGACCGCGCTTTTCCAGCTCACGTTCACAAAGAGCCAGTTTCTCATCTTTAGCAGACAGTTGTTTCTTCAGTTCCTGATTATTGTCAGACAGGAAAGAAGCCTGCTGCTGAGCTTCCAGAAGCTGGTGAGATGTCTCCTGCCCCCGATCCCGGTTTTCATTCTGTATCCGGTTACGGGTATGGATGGCAGAAAAACGCCATGACAGGAATGCGGCAATAAAAATAAAAACACAGGAGAGTGCAAAATAAACGAGTGTTTCGGTTGTCATCAGGTGACGGTCCATGCCAAAGGGTCTTTGCTACATAATACCTTATTAGCTGTGTTTCACTGAACGCCGCTGCCCAAATACCAGCGGCAGAAAATCTTGCCGTTGGCGAAGTAGCTTTCAACATCGGGCTTACCCAGAGATAGTCCCCTTATCCCCTGAGCTTCAATCCAATCCTGCCACTCATTGGAACTGTTTTCTTTCGACTTATCTGTATCTGCTGCTGTTTTATATTTGCGCTCTGGAGGTTCGGGCACAAAGGGGTCAATGGCATAGCGAATACCAATAGATATTCCCTCTTCGATTCCCCTCAATAGTAAAGTTGTTGCCCAATAAGGCACCACTTGCACATGGTTAGCGACAATCAATTGATTTTCAAAATCATACTGACTGTATTTTTCTAACAAGGGTTCAACCTGATCACAGCTGTTCAGGCCATTCAAATGCATATACCCGGCAAGACCGCCATATCGAGTGCTGTAATCAGAAATGCCGAGATAAGCGCAACCGCTGACCTCAGCTGCATCATCTGCGGGCCTGAAAAGGCTAACTATGGAGGCCTGTTCTGAATCTGCAATCTTCTTATCCGGTATTAACAAGGGATAGAGTTCACCTTCCTGGCAATCCAGAGACTTTTCCCAAAACTCTGTGCTGTTTTCCGAAAGAAGAGAAAACACACTGTTCAACATTTTTCGACCTTCCCACGAGACAATACCCTCGGCCAAAAGCGGCTGGTTTTCAGGCCTGGGAAGAGTGCGATGCCACCAGTGCCCGGAGTTCTTCTGCACAGAAAGAACCAGGTGATTGGTTTTCAGACTGATCACCATTCTGGCAACCTGCTTACGGTGCAAAGTCTCCGACAATCGCAACCAGCCCTGCTCATGGTCAGCCAAAATTTCAGAATTTTTAGCAATGTGTAAAAAGTGTAAATAGGGGAGAGTCACAATATCAAGCTGGATAGTGCGCTCATCTGCAAGAGGGAAACGCCAGTTCACCACCAACTGTTTTTGAAGATCAGGGGATGCGAAATATACCGGCATACTGCCAACCCGAGAATACTGGTAATTCCAAAGCCCATGAATTGCAGTTTTGTAGGAATACCACCAGGTCAAAGGAAGACGATACTTCCAAAGTACCGTTAGCACACCAGCCAAAACGGCACCCGGCCCGGTAGCAGGGAGCAAAGCCAATGCGCTCATCGCGTAATAGGTCATTACCATACCCTTCATAGCCCCAAGCACTCCTCCCTGCAGGGCATTTCCCATCTCGACAAAAACATCCACCCCCTCAAAATAGAGCAACGTGCCATCATCCCGGGGGAAAAATGTGCCGGCAGGAGTTACAGTGTGAGATTCAGGAGTTTTATCATCACCCTGGGCGCAGGCACAGCCGATCATCAGCCCTAAACTGACGCATACTCCTTTTAAGAAAGGTCGTACTCTTAAGAAAGGTCGTACTCTTAAGAAAGATCGTTCTCTTGCCCAGATCCCTCTGTTTTGTTTTGCTCTGGCAGAGGCTGTCTTTGTCATACTCTTGTGACAGCCTGGCTGACATTCAGTTCCGGCAGCCGTGCCATTTTCACAGGAACCCTTCATCCTTAGGCTTACCCCCTTTAACCCACTGATGGCGAATCAAAAATGACAATAAACAGCCGTATTCGGGCTTTACTCGTTACCTTTGCTCTTCTATTCATTACAGGCTGCGCAACCCAGATTCCTGTTAATGAGCTTACAGATCGTTACGCTCAACCACCTTCCCAGTTCCTTCAGGTGGCTGGCATGGATATCCATGTCCGTGACCAAGGCGCAGCAGACAAGCCCGCCATTGTTATGTTTCACGGTATTTTTTCTTCCCTGCACACTTGGGAGAAATGGCGCCCTCTGCTGGAAAAGGATTATCGCCTGATCTCTCTGGATTTGCCCAACTTTGGCCTGACCGGCCCTATGCCCGACAAAGCCACCAGCGATGAAGATTATATGACTGCGCTGGATCAGGTGATGGAAAAACTGAATGTTTCTGAGTTTTATCTGGTGGGTAACTCTTTGGGAGGCTATTTCGCTTACCAGTACGCTTCCCGCAACCCGGAAAAAGTTAAGAAACTGGTGATGCTTGACCCTGCTGGTTATTTATTTGTGCCACCAGCCGCCATGTTAATGTGGGGAACCCCACTTGTTGGCCGTGCGGGGGATTATATTGAACCACCCCGTTTCCTGTTCCGTGACCTTCTCCACCGTGCTTATGGCAACCCAGAGATTTCTACAGAAGAAGAACTGGAACGTTACGCCACCCTGCTAAATCGGGAAGGCAACCGCAAAGCCGGTGGCCGTATGATTCGCCGTATACGCAACGACTTAGGCTTTGATCTTAGCCGCTTGGACCAGCTATCCATGCCGGTGCTCATTATGTGGGGGGAAGACGATGGCTGGATTCCGGTACGTCACGCCTACAAATTCAATGAAGCCATTGAAGGCAGTGAGTTGATTATCTATCCGGGCGTTGGGCATATGCCGATGGAAGAGATTCCTGAACAAAGTGCTCAGGATTTGGTGACATTTCTGGAGAAGTAGCTCTTCGTAAAAGTTTCTCAGATTCTGGAAATGCTTCCGGGATCTGAGCCTCCCCCCTTAGCCTTCAAAGAAGGCACCCAGGAAAACAGCTTGGGAACAAATACTTTGCGCCATGCTTAGCGAGTTTCCCTGCGGGAAATGGGTATCAGATTTACGGAAATAAGCCAGAGCATTATCCCAGCCCCAGCCTGCATTACCTTGCAGCTCCCAGTTATCGTAATCACTCTTATGGCCTCGAATATAAACCATACCATTCACCGCACTGGAGCCACCCAGGGTTTTGCCTCGTGGGGTAAACAGTGGGTTACCATGACGAATGCAGGTGTCCGGCTTACTTTCATAGGCTCAGTTATATTTCTTGCTGAACATAAAGCAGGCGAAAGCACCAGGCGTACTGATCATGGGTGTTTTGTCTTTAGGCCCTGCCTCCAGCAGCAGTACCGATACGTCTTTATCTTCGGTCAACCGGTTAGTCAGAACACAACCTGCCGAGCCCGCACCAACAATAATGTAATCAAATTCGCCCATGCTTCCCTCTTAACGGTTGTTTGGGCGATTTCCCTCCGCCCAGCTATTTTTTTGCGTTAAACCATTTCTTTCAACTGTTCACGCAGTTCCCGTTTCAGAATTTTTCCGGTAGCGGTCATTGGTAGCTCATCAAACAGCTGAACTACACGGGGATACTTATGGGCTGCAATACGCTCCTTGGCCCATTCAGTAATTTCACCGGTACAGGCTTCCATACCATGATGGGGAACAATACAGGCCATTACCTCTTCGCCATGCACATCATGGGGAAGACCCACTACGGCTACGCTGGCAATATGAGGATGAGTCATCAGCACTTCTTCGAGCTCACGGGGGTAAACGTTGTAGCCGCCACGAATGATCATGTCTTTAACACGATCCACAATATAGAGATTGCCACTTTCATCCATACGACCAATGTCGCCGGAATAGAACCAGCCATCACGAATGGTTTCCGCTGTTTTTTCTGTGTTATTGAAGTAACCGGCCATTATGTTATGACCACGGATAATGATCTCGCCCTCCTCTCCAGTCGGGACGACCTTCCCATTCTCATCCACAATGCGAATATCAATACCCGCCACAGGTTGACCAACAGAACCAGGAATACGCTCGCGCTCAAGGCTATTGAAACAGGCTATGGGTGATGTTTCGGAAAGCCCGTAACCTTCAAGAATCGGTGACTGGTACTTCTCTTCAAAACGGCGGATAACTTCTACCGGTATGGCAGCACCACCACTGATATTTATACGCAATTTACTGGCGATGGCTTTGAGGTCAAACTTCTCATCAGCATCCTGCACACTCAGCAGACCAATATACATAGTGGGTACACCAGCAAAGCTGGTCACCTCTTCCTTCTCCATCAGCGCCAGAACCTGTTCTGGATCGAACCGTGGCACCAGCACCAGTGTCGCAGCGGCTGCGAGACCCACCACCATCTGTACAATCTGACCAAAGCAGTGAAACAATGGCAATGTGACCAGAATCACATCCTCATTACTCATAGATAACAGGGCCTGCCCCATCATCGCATTCATGGCAATATTGGTATGGGTAAGCATGGCCCCCTTGGGATATCCAGTGGTACCAGAGGTGTAGATCAGAAGAGCGATATCACTGTCTTCACGCTGCACATAATCAAAGCCTGCACTCTGGCCTGCCATGAGAGAGGTTAGCGTTGGGAATCCATCCAGCTCCATCGCAGCCTGGTCAGCTGCCGCCATAATGAACATCTGCTCACAGCTCTCCACTTGAACAAATGCTTCTTTAGCCAACTGGGCCAAAGGCAGCTCCACGGTACCTTCAAAGCAGAGCAAAAATTTGGCACTACTATCTTGCAGGTGATATTCAATCTCACGGGAGCGCAACAACACATTCAAAGGTACGACAACGCCACCGGCTTTGAGAATGCCGTAATAAGCAATTGGGAAACAGGGAAGATTGGGACAACTGAGAGCAACCCTGTCACCGGGTTGTAAACCATTAGCAATCAAGCCAGACGCTACCTGACTGGCAGCAGCATCCAGCTGGGCATAGGTTAAACGGGCTCTGTTCACAATAAATGTGGGTTAAGCCAATGAGATGCTTCCTGATCTAACAAACTCTCTTCCGAGAAGATATGTGTCTTTAAAAATCGTTTCCAGCCCAGATAGCGCGATAAATATTTCGTTGCTACGCCTTTGAAAAAACCATTAATCCAACGTTTGAGCTCACTGTGATAAGCATTGACCGTTTGAATGTGATAAACCTTCTCTCGCACATACTGGCCTGCCGTAGTGACCAATTCTTTCAGCGTCACGTTGAGTTGGTCTGCCAGTTTTTCATGGGACAGATGAGCATCCGTGCACAGGGTGCTGCCTGGTAAAATCCGTCCTGCCAGTTGCGTGAAGAGTTCATCGTTACTCACATGTTCGAGAACGGCATCGGTTACATGTTGCTGACGGTCGCAGGCCACCATGACGGGAATTTTTCTGATTGTTCCTGACTTTTCACTGGCATTCTCCGACGGCTTTT
>NZ_CAMZOG010000124.1 GCF_947331445.1 Parendozoicomonas sp. Alg238-R29
AACCCACATTTATTGTGAACAGAGCCGAGCCTCCTCTTCTGGTTAAAACCTGTGATGAGCTGGTGAAACTGTTTCGAACTATGCGTGACGCAGGAATCAAGGTGGAATCCACCCCTCACAATTAATACGCACATGGGATTAACCCTCTTTGGAATAGACACACAACACCATTCCCCTTCCCGGCCAGCAGAGTATAATCCGGCAACTATTTTTTATATCCAGCTTTAAACCAAGCTGTCCATCCCGCGAGGATCCATGTCAGACTTTATTCAGGAAGTGAACAAACGCCGCACTTTCGCCATTATTTCCCACCCAGATGCCGGTAAAACCACTATTACCGAAAAGCTGCTGCTGTTCGGAAACGCTATCCAGATGGCGGGAACAGTTAAGGGCAAAAAGTCCGGGCGGATGGCTACCTCTGACTGGATGACCATGGAGCAGGATCGTGGAATTTCCATTACTACCTCTGTTATGCAGTTTCCTTACAACGACAGAATGGTCAATCTGCTTGATACTCCAGGGCACGAAGATTTCTCCGAAGATACTTACCGTACTCTGACTGCAGTTGATAGCTGCCTGATGGTGATTGATGGCGCTAAGGGTGTCGAAGATCGAACTATCAAGCTGATGAACGTCTGCCGCATGCGGGAAACGCCCATTTTCACGTTTGTGAACAAGATGGATCGTGAAGTTCGTGATCAGATCGAGGTGATGGATGAGATCGAATCCATCCTCAAAATCGACTGCGCACCTATTACCTGGCCTATCAGCATGGGTAAGAACTTCAAAGGTGTTTACAACCTCTACACCGACACTATTCATGTGTTCCAGCCCGGTATGGGGCACACCATTCCTGATGATGTGCAAATCAAAGGGTTGGAATCTGATGGAGCTAAAGAACTTCTCGGTGACATTCATGAGGAGTTTGTGGATGAGATCGAACTGGTGCGCGGTGCCAGCCACCAGTTTGACCTGGAAGAGTTTATGGCCGGCCAGCAGACTCCGGTTTTCTTCGGTACCGCACTGGCTAACTTCGGTGTTCGAGAAATGCTCTACTACTTCACCGAGTGGGCTCCAAAGCCTCTGCCTCGTGTTACTGACGCTCGGGAAGTGCCACCTACTGAAGAGAAGTTTTCCGGTTTTATCTTCAAAATTCAGGCAAATATGGATCCAAAGCACCGGGACCGTGTGGCCTTTATGCGGGTATGCTCCGGAAAATACACCCGTAACATGAAGATGAAGCACGTGCGCCTTGGTAAAGATGTAAAAGTTGCTGACGCGGTCACCTTCCTCGCTGGAGATCGCTCTCAGGTAGAAGAAGCTGTTTCCGGAGATATCATCGGTTTACACAACCACGGTACTATCCAGATTGGTGATACCTTCACTCAGGGTGAAGCCCTGAAGTTCACGGGTATTCCTCACTTTGCGCCAGAACTGTTCAAACGTGTACGCCTGAAAGACCCCCTGAAACTGAAGCAGCTGCAGAAAGGTCTGAAGCAGCTGTCTGAAGAAGGTGCCACCCAGCTATTTATGCCCCAGAAGAACAATGACCTTATTCTTGGTGCAGTGGGTGTGCTGCAGTTTGATGTTGTTCTTCAGCGTTTGAAAGATGAGTACAAAGTTGATGCTATTTACGAAGGCGTTAGTGTGAATACTGCACGCTGGGTAGAGTGTGACGATCCAAAAATGCTAGACGATTTCAAGCGCAAAAATAATGAAAATCTTGCTATTGATGGCGGTGGTCACCTGACTTACCTGGCGCCAACACGCGTTAATTTGTCTCTGGCACAAGAGCGCTGGCCAGATGTAAAGTTCCGGAACACCCGCGAACACTAGGGGGCGCTCTGTTTCTTGATCCCTGTCTGCCTCTGCAGGCAGGAATCATTCATCTTCTTCAGTTTCAGTGATCATCAGCCAGACAGATTTCCTTTCTCTGTCACCTGTTTTTTCACCGGAGCCTTCACATTTAATACCTTGCCATTGCTGAAATGCAGTTCCAGAGGCACCATTTCACCGATAGTCAGATTTTTATTCAGCCCCATAATCATGATATGCAGGCCTCCGGGCTTGAATTTCACTCTCTTACCCGCAGGAATGGTGACAGAATGCTGATGCACCATACTCATCTTGCCATTCTTTTTTACGTTGTCATGAAGCATGACACTTTCGGCAACAGGGGAATCCGCCTTCACCAAGGCAATATCACTTTTCCCAAGATTCTTGATTGTCAGGTAGGCGGCGGTATTAGGGCTTCCGGGAGGCATCGCCCGAACTCTTGGTTCAGTTATCTGAATATTCTCTACAGGTGCCGCATTGGCTCCGGCAGCAAGAAACATAACATAGGTAAATGCCATTACTGGCAGATAGACTCCTGACAACCACTTCCTGAACATTGACACACCCCTGTTAGCCCGGCTCAATACCGATATTTATTGTAGGCAGCTCGTCCCAGAGCTGTTAGAAAAACTATACCTAGTGCTGGGATAAAATAAACAGGCTCACTTATGTTATTCGACAGCCACTGCCATCTCGACTTTCCTGTTTTTGACTCAGACAGAGATCAGCTGCTTGAGCAGTGCCATCGGGCAGGAATAAAACATATCTGCCTGCCAGCTACAGAGCAGTGTCACTGGCCAAGATTGCAATCCATTCTTGGCAGGCATAACAGCGGCGTTCATATTTGGGGAGCTCTGGGTTTGCACCCCTACTTTCTTCGATCTCACAAAGATGAATACCTTGAAGAGCTTGATCAAATACTCTCCCAAAAGCCTGAAAACATTGTTGCTGTCGGTGAAGCCGGTCTCGATCTGCTGATTGAAAACCCTGACATCGAAAGGCAAGAAGAACTGCTCGCTGCTCAGGCCCTTATAGCGGCACACCATGGTTTACCGCTGATTCTTCACGTTCGAAAAGCCCACGATCAAACTGTGAGCCTTTTAAGAAAACTGAGATTCCGTGAGGGGGGTATTGTTCATGCGTGGTCAGGAAGCGACCAACAGGCTCAGGCCTTTATTAACCTTGGATTCAAGTTGGGTATTGGCGGCAGTCTGACTTATGAACGGGCAAAACGCCTGCGCAGACAAGTTACAGAGTTACCAATTGAAGCTTTTGTTCTCGAGACCGATGCCCCGGACATTCCACCTGCAGGATTAGCACGAGGGCAACGTAATACACCTTTAACCTTGGTGTCAGTTTTGAGCATCATGTCAGGCCTGCGGCAGTTTCCCGAAAAGGCACTGGCCTGCCAGTTACTGAATAACACCCGCAAAGCACTGAAAATACCGTCCTGACAGTGGCTGTTGCTTCCGCTGTCACATAGTTATCAGAACCAACACTACCAACGACCCTGCCTGCTTTTCTGACACTGGGGAAACTTTATTCACACCACCCTGCTCCAACATCCGACACTAAAAACACCGGTTACTGCTCTGATACTCCAAATAGACTGAGCCGGATAACTCTTAATGTGACAGCGGGTACAGGCATGCCGGAACTCAAGGCGTACTTTTCTTTCCGCCACACTCTGGAATATCGTGTGGCATTGTTACGCAACCGGATTGCCTGGGTTGACTACTACAAAGGTCAACATGAGCTGTTCATACAGGATATCCCCAACGGTAACCGGCGACGAGTTCTATGCAGTGATGGTGATGATGGACAACCGGTTCGTTTGGTCGACCTTTCTCCCTCCGGTCGTTATTTACTTCTAACCCGGGGCGCATTTTCTGATGGGGTACCCTGTCCGAATCCAAGGCAGAAAACCGTTCCACCCATTGGCCAGTTACAGCTACTTGACCTGGAAACAGATAAAGATCCTGTTGATCTTTCCATGGTTGTAAGAGCCACAATTGTTCCTGACGATTCCGCCATTACCTGGGCGCGGGAGGGTACAGTTTTTGCCCAGCCAATTCAGGATAACAATTCGAAAAGACGAATTGCTTCTGAGTTGTTCTCTGTACGAGGTCAAATCCTCTACCTGAATTGGTCTCCCAACAGCAGACATCTTGCATTTGTCTGCCAGAGAGAGGAACACACCCTTCTGGGAATTTACACGGTTGGAGAAAGTAAGATTCAGTGGGTGTCACCCGGATTCGATCGAGACCTTAATCCGTCCTGGTCTCCGGATTCCAAACATTTGTCGTTTTTCCGTTTCCTTGGCCTGGAAATGGATGTGGCAGAACGTTTGCTCTCGGAACAAGCCGAAAGCTTTTCCGTCATGCTGATGCATGTTGAAACCAAACATGTAAAACCCGTCTGGAGAAGCAGCCTCGAAGAACACGCCGGAATGTCACTGCAATATGGCCAGAGACCTTTGGCCTGGCTTGGCACCCAACGACTGATATTTTCCCATGACAGCACAGGTTGGGATCATATTTATCAGTTCAATCTGTCTGATAGGCACTGCTCACCTGTGACAGAGGGCTCATGGCTGGTTCAGGACTACGCCACCAGCGTGAATGGCGAATTGCTGGCTTTGAGTCATAACCGCAAACGTCGCCACAACTATTCCCTTGATGTTCTTAATATTGAAACGGGCGAACATAAGAAGCTTCCGCTGCAGGAAGATATGCAGTATTGGCAGCCAACCCCCAGCAGTGATGGTCGCTACCTTGTCTATTTAACCGGTAATCAGCAGCACTCCTGCCATATCGGAGTATTGGATATGGAAACCAGTGAATGTTGCGCGCTGTCTCCTGTCGATGATTACCCGGCAACAATTTCAAAAGACTTTACTCCACCTACAAGCGAAATCATTCGCTCCAGAGATCACAATATTTTTTACGGACAACTCTTCGCTCCAAAAGGTGAAGGGCCATTCCCGGCCGTTCTGAATATTCATGGCGGCCCCTGGGTTCAAAGCCTTCCCGGTTTTCATCCTCAGCTTGGTATGAGTTACCAGTATGCCTTTTGCCAGTTGCTCGCCCACTGCGGATTCATTGTTCTGGATATTAATTACCGCGGTACCAGTGGCTATGGAAAGCTGTTCCGGCAGGCCCCAGAGCGAGGCTGGGATGGAGCCAGTGATTATCAAGACATTCAAGCTGCCGGACACTGGTTAACCCGCCATCCCAAAATCGATCGCACCCGCATTGGGGTTTTAGGAGAATCATGGGGTGGCTATCTCAGCGCTATGGCACTGGCTCGTAACAGTGGGCTATTCAGAGCCGGTGTTGTTATTAATGGTTGCCACAACTTCCCCCGGGAACTGCGCAAAGCCCATTGGGGTTCTCAACTGTTTAACAGCGATCAGGGAGAAACGGCTACGGAAGCTATAGCCAGAGCCAAGATTGCGGAAGAGTCATCTCCCTGGGGTTGGCTTGAGCATTGGATGAGCCCAGTTCTTCTGGTTCATGGAGATAACGACAGAACTGTCAGCTTCGCGGAGAGCCAGCATCTGGCTCATGCCCTGAACTGCCAGTCTGTTGAAGTAGAAACACTGGCTCTTCCCGATGAAGGGCATCAGTTCCTGCTCCACGAATCCTGGCTGAAAACCGGCTGCAGAGCCCAGGCATTTTTGCAAAAGCACCTGCAGGGATAGACCGTTAAAGTTTATTCTTTTTACGGAATTTTCGGGATTTCCCCTGCACCATTTTTTTCTTTAATGGTTGCAGGTGATCAATAAACAGCAGGCCATCCAAGTGGTCAATCTCGTGCTGCAAACACTCAGCTAACAAGCCATCACCTTCCACCTCAAAAGGTTTGCCAAGGCGATCCAAAGCCTGCACCTTCACCCACTGTGAACGGAGCACTGCGGCATAGGCTCCGGGTACGGAAAGGCAGCCCGCATCCATTTTATGCTCCCCTCTGCGCTCAATAATTTTCGGGTTAACTATTACAAAAGGATTTTGAGATTGTTCTGAAAGATCGATAACAGATGCTCTCAGGGAAATACCAATTTGTGGCGCTGCCAGTCCACACCCTTTGTTGGCGTACATGGTTTCGAACATATCATCCACCAGCACCTGAAATTCATCACCAAAATCATCGACCTCCTGCGCACGAGTACGCAGTACTGGGTCTGGTTCGTACACCATAGGCCGGATCGCCATACTATCCCTTCAATGATTGGTTGCGACCTATCAAGAATAGCCACCCTTTGCGTGTAAACACCCGATTACAATAAAACACCGGTAACTTAGGGTTGGCATCTATACTGCCCCACTGGTTTTTCACCTGCTGAGTCCCGTCACCATGTTCAGGTATAACCTTTGCGTAGCTATTGCCTTGCTGCTCAGCCCTCTACTTTGGGCAACCTCACCAGTGAGCGAAACATCCGAATCCGGCAGCCTGCCGACATCAACATTTCTTGGAGAAGGGTTCGCTAGCGATCGATTACAAACAACCGGTTTTTCCTGCCTGAACACCGGTGAACAACACTTTGAGGGAGCAGCGGCCACCACCATTAACTTTGGCAGCCAGAGAAGTTATGACGATGTGGAGCGGGCGCTGAATATCAATCTTTCAGCCAGTGCCAGTTACGATATTTTCACCGGAAGTGCCGCTGTAGGTTTTGCCCGAGCCGTAAGGGGATCCCGCCTGTCAGAATCTTATTACTTTGTTCAACAAGTGCTGCTGCCAGTATTGGTTTACACACCATCCGGTTACAGTGTGGACGCCCTGAACAAAGTTGGATCACAGGCTTATGCGGAAGGGCCGGATGCTTTCCGTCATACTTGCGGAGACAGTTTTACCAGAGAGTTGCACTACGGAGCAGGCCTGTTTTTAGCCATTAAAATCAACTTCAGCAGCATTTTTGACCGTACCGCCTTCGATGCCAGCGCTAATTTAAAAGTTGCCAGTATTTTCAGCATCCTCAGTTCCGTAGAATCAGAAGCCAAAGACAAACATATCAACGGCAGCATTGAAGTTGTCGCCTATCAGCGAGGAGGTGAACCTCGCCGGTTATCCAATGTTTTCAGCAAAGGGGAAGAGGGCTATCACATCACCTCCTGCAATCTGGACAACACAGAGGCCTGCAACAATATTCTTTCAGGCATTATTGACTATGCCAGCCAGGACTTCAGCAACCAGCTGCTGTTTACCGATGGAGAAATCAATGGTCATGCCTACGTAGTGAAACGAGATTTCAAACCCTACGACCAGCTTGGTCTAACGGTTGGTGCCAGTGTTGTATCAACAGAAGTCATAGCGGCCAGACGTCGTCTGGGAAAAATGTTTGCCGAAGCCAAAGAACAAGAAGAATTTATTCGCCA
Organism: Parendozoicomonas sp. Alg238-R29; assembly: GCF_947331445.1. Classification (GTDB taxonomy): domain Bacteria; phylum Pseudomonadota; class Gammaproteobacteria; order Pseudomonadales; family Endozoicomonadaceae; genus Sansalvadorimonas. The sequence goes on from NZ_CAMZOG010000124.1 coordinate 7,215, forward strand.
GTTGTTGTTTTCACAGGTCAGTCCATTTCTGACTTTGACGTCACGTGAGCAGCTAGATGACGCCCACAATGCCCTGAAAGCCAACATTCGACTATTAAGCAGCCCTAACCATGGTGTAATTCGCTGCTACGACAGCCCCAAAGGTTGCCTGGAAACAGAAGCCAAAATTATGAACAGTCTGTCTCCGGTGGATCAAACTGTTATCGCTTCTTTTGAGCAGGCCTTTACTTTCCGCAATATGGCCAACAACCCCGGGTATGCCCTGCCTATTGGCGACAGTGTTTATGTGTATTACTACCCATACAACGATATGCCGTCCTTAATTAATACCGCTTCGATCAGAGAGGAAGGTGAAACCCTGAAAATCTCTGGCAGTGACAGGGAATTCTCAATATCCGGGGTTATGAACCGCGTCAGTCGGGATTACTTTTCAGGAAAACTGACAGTAAATAACCAGCAAAACCAGTACACCTACCACTACTGTCCGGTTAAGCATAAACCAGCTCCAGACTCCCCTGATTCTGGAGTAAGCCGACTTCCATGCTATCCGGCGGATCACTGAATAATTCCAACAAAGAGCAACGGCGGGTCAGATTAAGACTGATTCTTCGGGCTATTTGCTGTAACGACAATTTGCAGGGTGTTGTGATCTGAGCCAGCCGCAGCAGGAGGTAGGCAATCATTGCTGTGAGCACCTGTATTCTTACAGCATTTTCACTGCGCCCAAGGAACCGCTTCACCTTCAGATTCTGCTTAATCCACTTGAAAAACAGTTCGATCTGCCAGCGGGATTTATATAAATCGGCAATCTCTGCAGCACTTCTCTTCAGGTCGTTACTGATAAAAACCAGAACTTTGTCGTCTTCCCGGCGAATCTTGACCCGCCTGAGATCAGTTGGACAGTCCTTTCGACCTTTGTCAGAAGAGAGCCTGATGATTTGGTCTTCCAGGATAAACTCTTCTGTCGTTTCACGGCATTCAACGACTTCATAGACTGCTGAGGTTTTCATCCTGCCCACAAACTGCGTGCCCTGACAGGTCATTTCGTAATACCAGCTGTAGTCGTCGTAAGCTCGGTCAAAAACATAGGTGACACCTGCCATGATGGGAAGGTTCTGAGCCGTTTTACAGTCATTTCTCTTGGCGGTGGTCAGTTCGAAAAACGTTGGTGTATCTGCCTTCGGGTCATACACCGTATGAAGCTTTATGCCGCCTTTGGTTTTTCGGAAATGCGCCCACTCAAA
>NZ_CAMZOG010000125.1 GCF_947331445.1 Parendozoicomonas sp. Alg238-R29
CCGGTGCTCAGAAGTATAGTTCATGCACCAACATGTATTGTGAACAGAGCCACCACAGAGGTGGAGTTATCCCATCTCGGCGGTAAAAAAGAGTCTGGTATATTGTTTCTATATGGCCTGAATATGGATAACTCTTACACCAAACTTTGGGCTACAGATGATGACGGACTGGCCATATCGGGATTCCAGTAATAACGATGCATCTTTATCATTACTGCTGAACCCCGATAACCATAATAATTTTATTATGCAGGCCAGCTTAAAAGGCACCTTTCATAGTGGTGGTGCCATAGAAATGTTTTCGCTTCCCAATCCACCATTCCCAATCCACCAGCGAAACCTTAGGTTTTTGACTCTGGTAATCCCTCTTAAGCTGCTTCCTGGTAAGGGACGTCTTCTGGAGCAGCTTTTTTTCTGGATGCCAAATCCCACATGGCTAACAGAAGGGGAATAATCAGCAAGCCATAAGCCAGAGAAACTACGCCAAAAACACTCAACCCGGTTAACTTCAGCAAAGAGGCAATCAAGCCGCCACCTGCCATGCGAGCACAGCCGTCTATTGCCGCAGCAAGACCAGAGCAATGCTTGAAGTGCTCGAGTGTTAAGCCGGAAGCTGTGCCATAAATCAGGTTAAAACCAACACACCCCAGTGCGGCCATAGCGAAATACCAGAGAGGCTCATTGGCTGGAATCACTAACATACTCGCAGCGCCAACAAGTGACAGAACAGAGCCAAAGATAATGGTTTGCCGACGCCCAATACGTCCTGCAAGGTGAGGTGCTGCAATACTGGAAAGCAGCTGCAACACGCCCAACATGCCGAACATCATGGCAAAGCCAAACTCATCCAAACCTGCAAGATTCATGGCAACGAAAGGTGCATTGGTTGCGTACGCCAAAATGCCACCCATGGTTAAAGTGCCGGTGAGTGAATAGGTCAGAAACTGGCGATGAGTCAAAACCTCTTTCAGGTTATTGCCATCAGATTCTGCTGATTTGGACGGAGTCGTATGGATAGATCGACCTTTTTCCATAAAGATCATGGCTGCTATAAAAACCGCACCGCCTAAAAGTCCCATAAACACAAAGTTGGCAGACCAGTTCCATTGCACAGCTAAAACGCCACCAAGAGTAGGGGCGAGTGTTGGAATAGTTCCTATCATTCCCCCCATGTAGCTGATCCACTTGCCAGATTCCCGAGCATCAAAATGATCACGAACCCAGGCAAATGCACTGACTGCACAACTGGCCGCGCCAACTCCCTGCAAAACACGGGACACATAAAGAACAGACAAAGTCTCTGACATAGCTCCCATCAAGCTGCCAACAACATACAAGCCTGTTCCCAGCAAAGCGGACGCTCTGCGACCAAAACGATCGGATACCGGGCCAGCAAATAGCTGACCAACACCCATGCAAATCATAAACAGTGAGATTGTCAGCTGCATGCCTGCTTCGTCCGCTTTGAATACTCGGCTCATCTCCGGCAGTGATGGCAGGTACATATCAATAGCCAGAGGGCTGAGAATAACCAGTGCAAAAATAACTGGCAGGGCTGATCTTTGGGTTACAGGCATTACGTTGTGACTCTTCATTCCATTTCGGGCGATTGTCCGTGTATTGTGACTTCATTAATTATGAGTGGTAGTGATACCTTTTCATTCCCAAATTTCCTTTATGGAATATCTTAGCGGTTATGTCTTTACGCGAACTGTCCCGCATTAATCTGAACCTTCTTGTTTGTCTGCAAGCACTGTTAGAGGAACGCAGTGTGACTCAGGCTGCTGCCCGATTAAGTTTGAGCCAATCAGCGGTTAGCAAGAGTCTTTCCCGATTACGGGAGATTTGTGGCGACCCTCTGTTCACTCGCACAGCTCACGGATTAATCCCTACACCAAGAGCTCTGGCACTTAAAGATGATCTTCGCCCAATGCTGGATGGTCTGTGGAACATTGTTCAGCCCCAGAGTTTTGAACCTGCTTTGTGCCAGCGTTATTTTCGTGTGGCCTTACCAGAAACAACCAACCAACTGATTTTCCAGAAATCTCTTAACAACATTCTCAGTCAGGCCCCTCTGGCAAAGATTAAGATCAAAAACCTGAGCCTGAGTGATATACAGCAACTCTCTGCCGGAAATCTTGATTTGGTGGTGCTGCCCAGTGACCTTGATTGTGGCCAAAAACGTATATCCGGCCTTTACTGTCGCAGTCTCTACGCAAACCAATTGGTTTGTCTGGTCCGCGAAGATCACCCCTGTCTAAAACAAGTGTGGAATCAGCAAGCTTGGCTAACCCTCAGACATGTGGGCATGGGTTCAGTGACCGATAAGTTTTCGATTATTGATCGCACTCTGAATCAACTTAAACTGAAACGAAATATCGTGGTAGCTGTTGACGACTTCCATAATGCCACAGGCGTGTGTGAAAACACCGACCTGCTGTTGATCTGCACGCAACAATGGGCGGAATACGCCATGTCCCGCTACAAGGTGGCGATGTTACCCGTACCACTCAATATTGATCCCATCACCCATGAACTGTATTGGCACCAACGGCATCAGCAGGACCCTGCTCATCAATGGTTACGTTCGTTCTTTATTCGCCACACATAAAGCAACATGAAAAAAGGGACCAGGCAGCATGAAAAAAGGGGCCAAGCGGCCCCGGATAAAACTCTAATTCGTTACTTCAGATAATCGATAATCACATTCATATTGGCTTCGGTATAACGGTGGCAGCTGGCTCGCAGAAACAAATGCTGCCAATAGAGAATGGATTCGCACCACCAGCCGTTATAAACAACATCGGCCTTATCATGACTGCCGTTAAACATATGGCCAATTTCATGGGCAGCTACCTGATCATCGTCATCTGCCGCCATACCATACTGACCGCCAACGTAGGCAATACCGAGGGTTTTCCAATTCATCATTTTCTCGGTGAGCAGCAGAAACTTGTTACGTTTATAAGAACCGATAATACCGTTTTCCCACTTATAGCGCTGAAACTCTTTGGCCAATTCTTTGAGTTTTTCTGACGGCTTGCCTTTGTATTTGAAGTTCTGAATTTTCTTGTCAGTGCGAAAATCCACCACCAGCTCACTGTATAAAGGGCCGTTGCCATTTGTCTGGTGGCGCTGACTGATGGCATCCATATGCCTGGCCCACCAGCTAAAATGCTCATGGGTCAGGCTGGATACACTTTCACGAACATCTTTATGTTTGAAAACAAAGATGGTGACAGGCTGATTGCCACGGGATGTTGTTGCAGTATTGATCTCCTGCTGGGTGGGCAAAAATTCTTGTGGTGTTTCCAGCTCAATATCAATTTGTTGATTCTCTCCTCCGACCCGCTCAGCTGACATCCCTTTTTCTTGAGCTTCTTTACCATTGAAAGACACCTGATAGCGAACACCTCGCTCGTCCTTTTCGGCAGAGTAGCCAATCATCATCTGACTTTCGCCACTCTCGAAGTCATCCTTCGCGGTCATGGTAAGAATGGCCTCAGCCTCGTTAACCCTGACATTAAAAAGAGATATATCTGTACGCTCACCATCCATTTTAACGGTGAAAGGGATTGGAGACAGAACCTGTACAATCTTGTCTGAACCACCTGCCCTATAACTGAACTCCCAGGGAATAAGGGAGCCAGTTTTTGCCGCTTCAGCATTCATGGTTGCGCGAATTTTCGCCATAATCTCAGATGTACCGCGCTCTTCCAGAGTCAGCAGATCTGCCGAAAGTCCCGTTGAAGCAGTTAATGCCACAGCCATTCCCAGCCGAGCCAGTGTTCTGATAAAGGTCATAGTCATCCTCCGCGATTATGCGAGGCATATCGGCCAGAGGGGGCAAAACTTTGTCTAAGCCATTAAATAAACCATGCTCCTGGAATGTGGGTTTTCACGTCAAACTAAAAGTAAAACAGCCCGCTGCCGAAACTCTTCTTATACTCAAAGAAGAGGCTAGTCACAGTGTTTGCGAGGAAGCGAGAAATGCTCAAAAGGCGTGCTATCAAAACTGCTGCTTACGCTGTTGCATACGGTGTTGCCTTCAGTGCAGGAGCTATTAGCATTGCCATGAAACACTTGGATAATTTTCTCCATAAACAGGGTGAGCCCGCGGATAAGCAGTAAATCTCTTAGCGCACTTCAAACAAAATATGGCTAAATGCGGGCTGCCATGTAGCCAAGCCTTAAGATCATTGTCCTCATATCGAACCGACGATTAAATTCCCTGCCGATATTGCGGCTTGGAATTCTTTGCTGTTCTCCACGCCTGAACTACCTTCATGAGTAAAAATACGGTTGATTTTTTTATTTCCCTTGGTAAATATATGCACATCCATATATTCATATATGATTGTGAAAATATTTCATGCTTCCACACCAGTTCTTTAAGCTGCTCTCCGACGAAACACGCCTGCGCTGCCTTTTATTGATTGCCAGAGAGGGTGCACTGAGAGTCTGCGACCTGACATCCGCACTGGAAGAGTCCCAACCCAAGATTTCCCGACACTTGGCTCAGCTCAGAACTCTCGGAATCTTTCAGGACACCCGAAAAGGCCAGTGGGTTTACTACAACATCGCTAAAGATATTCCCGGCTGGAGCCATAAAGTGATTGACGGCCTTGCCAAGTCCAATTGTTTGCAGGAAACCTACCAGGCCGATACAGACCGCCTGAAGTCCGAACCCTGCGTGTGTAACTAACCTTTCAGTTTCTTTTTGGAGACGCATATGTCTATCAAAGTTGGTATCAATGGTTTTGGCCGTATTGGTCGCCTGGTTATGCGGGCCGCTTTTGACTGGAGTGACTTTGAATTCGTTCACATTAACGATGTTGCCGGTGATGCACCGACTCTGGCGCACCTACTGGAGTTTGATTCTGTACAGGGAACCTGGAAGAACAATCTGATTACGGCTTCCGAAAACTCTATGATCGTTGCCGGTAAAGCAATCTCCTGCTCTCAGGAAAAAGAAATTGATGCCGTAGATTGGTCTGGCTGTGATGTTGTGATTGAGTGCACTGGCAAACACAAAACCCGTGACCATCTGGATAAGTATCTGGCTCAGGGGGTTAAGCGGGTTGTTGTTTCCGCACCGGTTAAAGACGACACAGTTCAAAACATTGTGGTTGGTGTAAACGATCATCTCTACAACCCAGAGAAGCACAGAATTGTGACTGCGGCTTCCTGCACCACAAACTGCCTGGCGCCAGTAGTCAAAGTGATTCATGAAAAACTGGGGATTGAGCGCGGTTCCATGACAACGGTTCATGACATTACCAACACCCAGACGATTCTGGATGCGCCTCACACAGACCTGCGCCGGGCAAGAGCCTGTGGTATGAGTCTGATTCCTACAACTACCGGTTCCGCAAAAGCTATTACTCAGATTTTCCCTGAGCTAACAGGCAAACTGAACGGGCACGCTATTCGTATTCCTCTGGCAAACGCATCTATTACCGATATAGTTTTCGATGTAGCGCGAGATACTTCTGTAGAAGAAGTTAACATCCTTTTGAAAGAAGCCGCTGAAGGTGAACTGAAAGGCGTACTTGGTTTTGAAGAGAAACCGCTGGTGTCTATCGATTACAAAGGCGACACCCGCTCTTCAATTGTTGATGCTCTTTCAACCATGGTTGTGGATAAACGCATGCTGAAAATTTACGCCTGGTACGACAACGAAATGGGCTACGCCTGCCGTACAGCTGAACTGGCTTTGAAGGTTGGCAAGAGTTAGTTATTCATCGTACTGATGATTCTGGTTGACCTTAATAAGGTCAACCAGAACACCTCCTCAAATACATCTCAGTTGCCTGAAGAGATATATGGCAGAATGAAAGTCCTGCAATCCAAACTATCCAGTATTGATCGTTCCATTAAGCAATATTTATTGATCACTTTTAATTACTGGAACTTCACCATTACCGATGGTGCTTTGCGCATGCTGGTAGTGCTCTACTTCCATCAGCTGGGTTATACACCTCTGGAAGTTGCGGCACTGTTCCTGTTTTATGAATTCTTTGGTGTGGTCACCAACCTCACCGGTGGCTGGCTGGGAGCAAGGCTTGGCCTGAATCGCACCATGAATATCGGGCTAGCCATGCAGGTCATTGCTCTGGGGATGCTGACAGTACCGGCAACCATGCTCTCAGTGCCCTGGGTTATGGCTGCGCAGGCGCTCTCAGGTATTGCCAAAGACCTGAATAAGATGAGTGCCAAGAGTTCCATCAAGATGCTGGTGAAAGATGGTGCACAAGGCAAACTCTATAAGTGGATTGCCATTCTTACCGGCTCCAAGAATGCATTGAAAGGTTTGGGTTTCTTTATTGGCGGTTTGCTGCTGGCTCTGGTTGGCTTCAAATATGCCATGGTTATTATGGCTGCAGTATTGACCGCCGTTTTATTACTCAGCCTGAAAATGCTGGACAGTAATATCGGCAAAGCCAAAGCCAAGCCCAAGTTCACCGAACTGTTTTCCAAGAGTGGCCCCATTAATATTCTCTCTGCAGCCAGAATGTTTCTGTTTGGCGCACGGGACGTGTGGTTTGTTATTGCCCTGCCTATTTACCTGGGTTCAACCTTTGGTTGGAACAGTGAAGAAGTAGGTGGCTTTCTCGCACTCTGGGTGATTGGTTATGGGTTTGTTCAAGGTATAGCACCACGCATAACCGGCCAAAACAGTGGTGGCCGAGCAGCCATGCTTTGGGCAGCTGGATTAGCGATAGTCACGACTTTCGTCGCCTATGGAGTACAAACTGGCTGGCATCCACAGCCAGTAATAATTATTGGATTACTGATCTTTGGCGGACTGTTTGCTGTTAATTCATCTCTGCACTCCTACCTGATCGTTGCCTACGCCAGAGAGGATGGCGTTTCTATGGATGTGGGCTTTTATTACATGGCGAATGCTATGGGACGATTGATTGGTACCATACTTTCCGGATGGTTATTTGAAATGTCTGGACTAGTGCTTTGTTTGTGGGTTTCAGCAGGGTTTATTGCAGCGGCTTCTGTGATTTCTTTGTGGTTACCTAAAGAGCACCATGCACCAAAATGATCACACTTGATTGACAGTTTTCGAGCTGGGTGCCGGTGTACGCCTGAGTCATCTGGTTGAAACTGACCGTGGACCACTGTTACCAGAACTCTCTCTGTTTGCTTTCCATGACTTTAAAGCAGACAAAGTCACTCAGGATGTAAGCGCTGAAGTCTTTAACCTTCCTCTCAGTTTCCGCACTGTGGGTATTGAGCCTGAAAAGACACGCTATCAGGCAGGGCTGGGGCTGGCTTACTGGATGGACAATAACTTAAGCCTGTCGTTCAACTATGACCATATCTGGCAATCCGGCTTTAAAGCCGACTCCGTGCAGGCCAAGGTTCGGTACGATTTCTAATCTTTTGCTACCAGCAACATCTCCGGCCTTTGTATTTCTGGCCGGAGATAACACCTATTATCAATTAATTAGCCATAGATTTCAGTTGTACAAACGTGCAGAATCTTGGCCGTTAAACGACATATAACAAATAAAAAATTATAGGTAGGAATGAAAAGGATGCCATTTTTTCCCAAAAGCACTTTGGCTGTTGCAATAAGTACCGCTCTTTTAGCCTCGCAACTGGCAAATGCAAATATTGTCATTGAAGAAGGCACAGTTTCAGAAAATCCGATAGCTCTGGATGGCAACGGTAATCTCACAGTTAAAGGCTCAGTTAGCTCTCATCGATTTCCGCGGATGTACCCGTACCCTTGGGCCTCAGCCGTTAGTGTGTCTGGCCAAGAAATAAATACGAATATCACGATTGAAGAAACAGGGTCAGTTTTTGGTGGTTATCATGAACCACAAGATAGAAACTATGTTTCTGCCGCAATCTTTGTTGACTCTGCACAAGGGAATTTAAACATAACGAATAGTGGCACCATCAATCTTCAGGATGGTTTCCCCTATGCCCTTTCAGGTATAGAGATATATAGCCACTCTGGCGACGTTAATCTCACAGGACAAATTCATAATACCAGTAGTGGCTCGATTTATGGTGATAGCCGTGGATTAACGCTGAAATCGTCTTACAGTAATGGTTATCTGACCAGTTTTACTGGCAATATTATTAATGATGGAACCATACATGCTGATTATGGTGCCATTAATCTATCTGGTCGATACGAAACAGAAGAACACCCTGAAAACCGTTTAAAATTTAGTGGCAACATTACTAACCACGGAACTCTTTCTGGTGGCACGGGTATTCATGTATCCAGTGCGGATATAAATGGCGAAATATACACTGATGGCATTATAAATTCAGAAAACTACAACGGTGTAAATTTATATGGAACTCAACTGTCCGGCTCCATAACCAACAATGGAAGTATTGGCTCTGTTCACAATAAATGTGGGTTGAGCCAATGGGATGCTTCCTGATCTAACAAACTCTC
>NZ_CAMZOG010000126.1 GCF_947331445.1 Parendozoicomonas sp. Alg238-R29
TGGTCGGGGTAGAGAGATTCGAACTCCCGACATCCTGCTCCCAAAGCAGGCGCGCTACCAGACTGCGCTATACCCCGAAACTTGCTGCTGAATACGTTGCCGTGTTCAGCAGACGCGGCGAATATTACTGATCCGCGAGGCCTTCGTCAACGGCAAAAAAACACATCACCAACAAACAGTTAACTCGTATTGAACTTATTACAGGTTAAGCAAAAAGATAAGAAACAGCCACCCTTCTTCTTCCTTTCTTATAATTAACCACCACCCCATAATACGCCGCCTTAACTTTTCCAGGTGTAAAACCATGACCGTTGAACAAGCCCTGCATCAGCGCAGCGAATCCAGATGCGAACTTTGTGGTTCCGAAGACACTCTTGGCGTGTACGAAGTCGCACCCTCCGATTCTTCCGCGGAACAATCTGCACTTATCTGCAAGAAGTGCCAAGAGCAGATCAATTCCAACAACCTGGATGAAAACCACTGGCACTGCCTGCGGGATAGCATGTGGAACCCTAATCCTGCTGTGCAGGTGATGGCTTGGCGCCTACTGAAAAGCTTACCCTCTGGAGGCTGGGCACAGGATTTACTGGACATGCTCTATCTGGAAGATGACACCCAGGAATGGGCAGAGGCGGGCTTAAAGAGCGATGACGAAGACAATGCACCCACTTTAGATAGTAACGGCTCCCCTCTTCAGGAGGGTGACTCTGTCACTATTATTAAAGATCTCGTGGTGAAAGGCGCCGGTTTCACCGCCAAGCGGGGAACAGCTGTTCGCAACATCTCTTTAACCTCCAACCCGGAACATATCGAAGGCCGGGTAAACGGCACCCGTATCGTACTGCTTAGCTGCTACCTAAAAAAATCAAACTAATGACTTCGGGTAAATAAAGAGGGGGCTTCAAATGAAGCCCCCTCTTTATATATTCAACTCAATACCGGTCAGACTGTAAAGCCATCCCGGTAATCGTCCCGCCTCTGAATATACCGATCAACAATCTCATCCATCACTGGCTGATTAAATTCACGCAGACTGGAAAGAACCATGGTCTTCTTTCCACGACCAACAACCTGCCCGTCATCCTTAAATACGAACTCCAAAGAGACATTGCCACGACGACCATCCACCTGCAGGTCAGCACCACAAGCTTCCAACACCGGGGTCACTAAATTAGTCCGATCCAGATCAATGGACATACTTTCATAAACAACCAGTGGACGTGCCGGGTTAATCATAACCCCACCCTCTCTCATCAACGGTACCAGGACATGAGGGAAGTTTTCTCCGGAAAAAGCTACATAGCTACGAATCAATTTCTCAATAACATCCGCATCAGTAATTCGCTCACCATCACTGCAAATTTCCAGATATTCTTTGCCAGACTCATTAGCTAGCGCCTTACATCCGCTTGGCAGATCAATCAACGACAATGATTCATCATCACCAACCATTCCTTTAAAGTGAACACGCAGACTCTTACTCACTCCCTCTTCTACCAGGATCTTGGCAAACAAAAGGTCTCCAGGTACACAGAATCGCTTACTATCAACATCATGAATAGGATTGAAATCGTTAGCTACCTGCTTGGCAAACTGGCTGGCCTGCTCGCGGGTAAAAGAAAAACGACTATCTGCCTGAGCGGTAAAGAAACGAGTCAAAAACATACTGTGTGCTAAGGGATATTTCCCTCACATGTCTCCGGAATATTGGAATAACACCATCATAAACCAGAGCCTTGTCATTTCTGTATGGTAAAAACGTAGTTTTTTGTACACATACCGTTGCTGAATAAGACACACAACCCCTACCAATACGTCAGCACTGGTCTAACATTGCCCAAAAATGCAGGATCGCATCAAATGCACCTCAAGGCATGGATCTTTTCCTTCTTTCCAGTGCTTTTTTTCGGCATATGTCTTCCTGCGTACAGTACACTCTACGCTGTTATTCTAAAAACAGCAGGTACCGATGCACAATTACCATACATGCAAGCAAGGACACTACTGACACAAAACTGGTACCAGCTGACACTCAAACCCCTCGAAGAAAGCTCTCTTCCAAGTAGCGAAAGCCTGCAGCAGGCATTAAATGAAGAACTACCTAAAGTCAGCCTGACCAAACAGCAAGCACCTAACGGCTCATACTTTTACACCGGCACAGATTCCACCAATAACAATTTTTATATTGGCTGGCTCGTTCAGCACCCTGCAAGATATACAGCCGATCTTACTGTAGTTACAACACTTTACAGCCAGCTTCTTTCCAGTCGGCCCGTCATTGAGCTCAACGCACCTCCACCCGAACTCACCAGCTACCCTACCCCCATACCAGAAGTCACACTATTAAAAGCATCTCATCCCGACAACCATGAAACCAAAGAATACTCATTGACCTATCTGGAAATTTTCAATTCTTGCAGATATTTGCTAACCCCTGCAATACCTGAAGGAACACCCGTTAACCAGCTCCTCCATCGACTTGAGACTTTAAGAATAACACCACAGTTTCAACCACAAACAATGTCACGCACTATGAAATCTCGTCGCCACAACCAACCTTCTTTAATTGCAGCTGTTCCACCGCCTCATAGTCTCCAGTTAGACCAACACCATGAACCCAGGGATGACTCCCATGTACTCAACGGCGAAGCCAATCACTTAAGCACACAGGAATTACTGTCAAGCGGTATACCCCAGAGGCCAGATTTAATACCCTGGAAAACCATCACAACTTTTAGGAATGGGGATTTCGGAAAGGTTCAGCTTCTCCAGTCGCCACACAATCGTAAGCTGGTCATTAAAAGGATTAAGAGCGACAGAGAGAACTATAAATACCTATCCAGAGAAACGTCCTTTCTTCACCAAATGAGTCACAAATTTATTATTCAACTTCAGGGAATAGCTGTTCGTACCACCCGCAACGGAGGAAAAGAGCTATGGGTCGCACTGGATTATTTTCCCGAGGGGGATATGAGCGATTTATTAAAAAACAACCCCAGCCTATTTACCGATCAAAACATTAAAGCCATTATCCGAGGAATAAGCAGCGCCATTGAATACTTGCACAATAGAGACATCGCTCACAGAGACCTTAAACCAGACAATATATTACTGGCATCGGACAAAGGTACTTTCACACTGATAAAGCTTGCCGACTTTGGCTTGGCTACCTATGCCGGCCCCGGTAGCTGCAACTCATTACCCTGCGGCAGTCCAAACTACGTTGCACCAGAGGTACTTACCACCTCCCCACCCTATCGGACAGTAAAGAAATCCGACATCTGGGGCATTGGCCTTATTTTATTTGTCAGCTATGTCAAAAACACGCCTTATCCGCGCCGGCTAGAAAGCCCCAGAGCTCTGATCAATTGGAGAACAAGATACCCCGAGCAAGAAGCAGGATCACCGAGTTCAATAGGCATGTTTCAAGGATCAAGCCCAAGCCCCCCATCAGAAGCCGGGGACATGGTCACCCAGTGCTGTGCACTGACACCAGAACACCGCCCCGATGCGAAGACAATCCTTATCCATCCTTTTTTACAGGAGCCTGTCAAAGCCGTTCGTAAAGTGCACCCCAGCACCAAAATGTAACAGACAAAAGAAAAGGCGCACGAAGGCGCCCTTTCACCAAACAAGTTTAATCATCGCTCAATCTGCCAGGTAGTTCCCTCGCGGGTATCCTTGAGCTGAACGCCGCTCTCAGCCAGCTCTGCACGTACGCGATCCGCTTCGGCAAAGTCTTTTGCCTTCTTGGCTGCTTTACGCTTTTCAATCATCTCCAGAATCCAGGCCTCATCCACATCACCACCCGATTTCAGAAACGACTCTGGATTGCCCTGCAGCACCCCCAGAACGGAACCCAACTCTTTAACCAGCGCCGCCAACGCCAAAGCTTTATCAGATTTTTCAGCTCGAGCCTTGTTCAGTGCACGCACCAACTCAAACAACACACCTAAAGCTTCAGGAGTATTGAAATCATCTTCCATCGCCTTATGGAAACGCTGCTCGAATTCTGTCCCTTGCTCTGGAACAACACCATCCACATCCAGACCATCCAAAGACGTATACAAACGCTCAAGACGAACAGCCGCTTCTTTGAGGCTGTCTTCTGAATAGTTGATCGGGCTGCGGTACTGACTGGAGATCAGAAAGTAACGCACTACCTCAGCCGGATACTTTTCCAGCACCTCACGGATAGTGAAGAAGTTGCCCAAACTCTTGGACATCTTTTCGTTATCCACCCGCACCGCGCCAGCATGCATCCAGGTGTTAACAAAGGTTTTACCATTAGCCGCTTCGCTCTGGGCAATTTCGTTTTCATGGTGCGGGAATTTCAGATCCGGCCCACCGCCGTGAATATCGAAAGTTTCGCCCAGACAGCATTTACCCATAGCGGAGCACTCAATATGCCAGCCAGGACGTCCACTACCCCAAGGGGATTCCCAGTAAGGTTCACCCTCTTTCGCTCCTTTCCAGAGAACGAAATCCAGCGGGTCCTCTTTCTGCTCCTCAACACCAATACGGGCACCAGCCTGTAACTCTTCAAGAATTTTACCGGACAACTTGCCGTAGCCTTCAAACTTATGAACCCGGTAATACACATCACCATTGCCCGGTGCGTATGCAAAACCCTTGTCGATCAAAGTGCTGATCATGTCCTGCATTTCACCAATATAAGCCGTTGCCTTGGGCTCGGCATCCGGAGGTAAAACACCCAACTCGTGACCATCCTTGTGCATTTCGGCAATCATGCGGGTGGTCAGATCAGTAAACTCTTCACCATTTTCGTTAGCGCGCTTGATGATCTTGTCATCAACATCAGTAATGTTGCGAACATAGGTCACCTTATATCCACGGGAACGCAGATACCGGGTGACCACATCGAAAGACACCAGCACCCGGGCATGCCCGATATGGCAGAGGTCGTATACGGTCATACCGCACACATACATACGCACCTCGCCATCATTAATCGGCTTGAATTCTTCCTTTTTACGGGACAGGGTGTTGTAAATCTGTAACACGTCAGTCTCCCTCAACTGTCTCAGTCAGGCTACCTTTAGGCTTTGGCAGCCCAAGTGTCTTTCAGGCCAATCGTCAGGTTAAACACAGGTTTTTCAGCACTGTGATCATAACGATCAGCAACAAAGTATCCTTCACGTTCAAACTGAAAACCCTGCTCTGGCTCAGCATTCACCAGACTTGGCTCAACCCAGGCTTCAGTTACCTTGAAAGACTCAGGATTCATATGGGTCAGAAAGTCTTCATCACCTCGATCCGGAGCTTCATGGTTAAACAGGCGATCGTAAATACGCAGTTCAGCTTTCTTGCCATGCTCTGCAGACACCCAGTGAATAACTCCGCGCGGACGAACACCTTCTGGGGGATTCTCTCCCACGGTGCCAGGCACATAGCTACAGCGAATTTCGACAATCTCGCCACTTTCGCCCTTGATGGTTTCTTCATGCTTGATCACATAAGCACCACGCAGGCGAATATATTCCTCACTGACCAGACGCTTGAACTTCTTGCGAGACAAAGTGTTGTCTTCATTGAAGTCGGCACGGTCAATATACAACTCACGGGTAAACGGCAGAGAGCGCTCACCCAATTCAGGGCGATTCGGATGAACCGGAGCCATCATATTCTGGGTTTCACCTTCTGGCAGATTGGTAATCACAACCTTCAGAGGATTCAGGACCGCCATGGCACGGCCAGCATTAGTGTTCAGATCATCACGAATAGCATGCTCCAGCATGGAAAAGTCGGCAATTCCGTCAGTCCGACTGATACCCACCATTTCGGCAAATTTGCGAATAGAACCAGGGGTGTAACCACGGCGACGCATACCGGAAACAGTCGGCATACGGGGGTCATCCCAGCCACTCACCAGTTTCTCATCTACAAGGCGCTTCAGCTTACGCTTTGAAGTCACCACATAGTTCAGGTTGGTACGGGCAAATTCATACTGAGTTGGCCTGGTCGGCACTGGCAGATTCTCCAGAAACCATTCGTACAAGGGGCGATGATCCTGAAATTCCAGAGTACAGATGGAGTGAGTCACACCCTCGATGGCATCTTCCTGACCATGGGCAAAATCATAGCTTGGGTAGATGCACCACTTGTCACCTGTCTGGTGATGAGCCACCTTGCGAATACGGTACAGAACCGGATCCCGCATATT
The DNA here is from genome assembly GCF_947331445.1 of Parendozoicomonas sp. Alg238-R29. Taxonomy (GTDB): domain Bacteria; phylum Pseudomonadota; class Gammaproteobacteria; order Pseudomonadales; family Endozoicomonadaceae; genus Sansalvadorimonas. The sequence continues at coordinate 6,185 of NZ_CAMZOG010000126.1, forward strand.
CATATTGGAACTCTGCAGATCGATCTTGGCACGCAGGCAGGCCTTGCCTTCTTCGTAGTCACCGGCACGCATCTTTTCGAATTCGACCAGGTTCTCTTCCACACTCTTGCCGCGATCAGCCGTCTCGACACCGGGCTTATTAAAGTTGCCACGATTCTCACGCATGGTTTCTGCGTCCTGATGATCCACATAAGCCTTGCCTTCGCGGATCAGATGCAGCGCCCACTCGTAGAATTGGTCAAAATAGCTGGAGGCGAAACGAACATTGCCCGCCCATTTAAAGCCCAGCCACTCTACATCTTCCCGAATCGCATCGATGTAAACCTGCTCTTCTTTTTCAGGGTTTGTGTCATCAAAACGCAGGTTGCACTCGCCTTCATATCTTTCCGCCAAGCCAAAGTTCAGGCAGATGGAAGTCGCATGCCCTACATGCAGGAAACCATTAGGCTCCGGCGGAAAACGGGTCACAATTTTGTTTCCGGGAACACGCCCTTCTGCGAGGTCGCGCTCTACAATCTGTTCCAGAAAATTACTGGCCCTGCCTGTTTCACAGGATTTGTCTGTTTTGCTCATGGGTTGCGTGGATAGCTTTTGAGAGATAAATACCGGCCGCCTTGCTTAAGAAAGGAACCGCTCCTGCGTTCATATTAGCCACAGACTTGTGGATGAGCGCCAGGTTTGTCCTTCAGGGCATGACAACAGAAGAAAATCTGTTTAACGCGCTTGGTTATTGCGGTTGCTGAAGAGTCTGTTGCTGCGCCTGATCAGCAACCATACTACAGCCGCTTACGCCAACAGTCACAGCACCCACGAATACAGCTGTCAGTTCACTGACCAGCATTTTGCGCATCATCAAACAAATTCCTTATACAACCTCCCGGGAACCCGGGAAGAAAGACACCAAACATCCCTGAAAGAGGGAAAATTTACACGAATGAGCAGATTATCATTATCGCCGGAACAGGTACAATTTCACGCCCAATTACTTCCACAAATATTGAGAAGGCGCCTGTTTTGTCCAACGTCACCACCTCAGACACTATCAACATCATTGTTGCCTCCATGAATCCTGCAAAAATCAAAGCAGTAGAAAGCGCCTTTGCAGAAATATTTCAGGAATCACTCAATGTCAGCGGCATTAAAGTCGCCAGCAATGTTGCGGAACAACCCATGACCAATGCCGAAACCTTACTCGGCGCCCGCAATCGAGTAAACAACGCCCAAAAGGAACAACCATCTGCCGATTACTGGGTAGGCCTTGAAGCTGGCATTGAAGGCAATCATACCTTTGCCTGGATGGTGATCAGCAACGGCAAACAACATGGAGAAGCCTGCTCTGCCAGCCTTCCCTTACCAGCAGCAGCACTCAACGGCGTAAAAACAGGAAAGGAATTAGGCGATGTCATGGATGAACAATTCGGTACATCCAACATCAAGCAGAAAGGCGGTGCAATTGGGTTACTGACCAAAGGCATTTTAACCCGTTCTTCGGTTTATCATCAGGCGCTGATTCTGGCCCTGATTCCTTTTGTGAATGAAGAAAGATTTTAAGACTTCAGGTTTTTACAAACCCAGAAACGAAAAAACTCCGGAAAGTCCGGAGTTTTAAATATACGAAAAGCAAAATATGGTGCCCGGAGCCGGAATCGAACCGGCACGACCTAACGGTCGGCAGATTTTAAGTCTGCTGTGTCTACCAATTTCACCACCCGGGCAGGGTGTTGCCGTAAGGCAATCTACAAAAAAACATCGAAGCGTGAAGATTCGATGTAGATTTGGAGGCGAGTACCGGAGTCGAACCGGTCTAAATGGAGTTGCAGTCCACTGCATAACCGCTTTGCTAACTCGCCTTTATTCCACCACTCTATAACAAAAAGAGTGGAGCAGGAAACGAGATTCGCCGAACTTTGGAGAGACGACCCCAACCTTAGCAAACTTCCTTTCTAACCATCACTCTAAAACGATAAAGTGGAGCGGGAAACGAGATTCG
>NZ_CAMZOG010000127.1 GCF_947331445.1 Parendozoicomonas sp. Alg238-R29
CCCACATTTATTGTGAACAGAGCCTCTGTGGTCATGTTATACAAACCGGCGCTTTCATTGCCATTGCGGTAATCGCCTTCTGGCCAAGCAAAAACCATTTGTTCTGCATTTATAGTTTGACCGTTTGACCGTTTGACCGTTTGACCGTTTGACCGTTTGACCGTTTGACAGTGTTTGGGATGTTTCTTCGATATTGATAAAGAAAGGGTCGCTGTATGAGCCGATATCATTGCCCTTGTCGCTGGAGCCCGTGCCGTTGTCATAATCGGCATTGGTCCATCTCAAGGTTTTAAATGTCGGAGGTGCGCCGGGGTCGTAATGCAATTCAAGGCTGGCGAGGAATGAATTGATTCGTGATACACTCCGGTTTGATTAATGTTTTACCCATCCTTCCGGAGTTTTAATGAGCTTTGCAGTTCTGGCTGTTTTTATCCCGACGTTTATTTTTGTGTCAGTTACGCCGGGCATGTGTATGACTTTGTCTATGACTCTTGGAATGACAATTGGTGTGCGTCGTACATTGTGGATGATGGCTGGGGAGCTGGTTGCTGTAGGTGGAATTGCCTTTCTGGTGATGATTGGTGGTGCTGCCGTAATGCTGGAATATCCATCACTGTTCACAGCATTTAAAATGATCGGGGGCGCTTATTTATTATGGCTGGGTATTCAGCTCTGGCAGTCAAAAGGCAAAATGGCGATTCAGGATTTTAATGTTGATCAACATCATGTTTCGCCAACTGAACTGGCCATGCAGGGATTTGTGACGGCTGTTGCTAACCCTAAGGGTTGGGCGTTCTTTATTTCCCTGCTTCCTCCATTTATTAATTCAGATCAGGATCTGGTTCCACAAATTGTAGTGATGCTGTTTCTGATCCTATCTATTGAATTCGCTTCACTTATCGCTTACGCAAGCGGTGGTCGAACATTACGTCGCTTCCTTCAGAAAAGAAACAATGTGCAGGTAATGAACCGTATAGCCGGAACTCTGATGGTGGGTGTTGGAATCTGGCTGGCATTGACCTGAACATTACAAAATACGGCATAAGTCAGGGAAATAACTTTTGACTCCATAGAGAATAACGGTCTTTAAAGTCTGCTGTCTCTTTGGTTTATGAAGAAGATTGTTGTTACCACCCAGAACCGCCGCACAATTACAGGTTATGCAGCCCGCTGCCGGAATCATCAGGTGTTTATTGTTCAGCCTGAGCGTAAGCGCATAGTCAGCTGCGAAGCTCATGAGCTGTTTAAGAATGAAACCTGGTTCGATGCTGAGACTGGCCAACCTCACCCCTTCGATGAAATGGATGTGTTGATTACAGCCGGTATGGGAAGTGGCTTGAAAGCTGAACTGGCAGGCCGAAGTATTGAAGGTTTGGTGACCACAGAGAAAGATCCGAAGGCCGCTGTGAAAATGTATTTGCGAGACATTCTTCCTATTGCGGAGATCGAAGAGTTTCACGATACCGATGCATACATTGAAGACTTAAGTCGTTTGCCGAACGAAGTGCGTAACAAGTGTTGCGGTAACACTGACCTGAATGGTGGCTGTTGCGGCAGAGGGTTACGGAGCCTTGTTTGATTCGGCAGTCTGCAGCACCATTGTTGAATCCATTCTGCAATCTTCCATGACAGGCTTATTAATCCATGATTACTGAATATTCTCGCCCTGCTGTTGGTGTAGGGGCCATTATTTTGCGGGGTGATAAAGTTCTATGCGGTTTACGCAAGGGCAAGCATGGCGATGGTTGCTGGCAGTTTCCGGGTGGGCATCTGGAGTATGGTGAATCTGTTGAAGGGTGTGCCCGGCGGGAAGTTCTGGAAGAAACTGGCCTAACACTGACGAATACTCGCATTGGTCCCTTTACCAATGATGTGTTTGAAAGCGAGGGCAAGCATTATGTGACTCTGTTTGTTATTGGTGAGGCTGAAGGTGAGCCGCAGGCTATGGAGCCTGATAAATGCACAGAGTGGCGCTGGGTTTCTTGGGTTAATATGCCTGAACCACTGTTTTTGCCCATCGTTCACCTTCTGGAGCAGGGCTATCATCCCTTCAAATAATCTAATCTGCACCCTGTGCTTTGCTGCGTTCCAGCCATACATCTGAAAAGCTTTGCAGAAGGGGAATCACTGCAGCCCAGATGATGGAGAGTATAAGCAGGGTTTTCCATTCTGGAGTAGCAAGAGAAATATCGGAAAGCTTTGTGCCTGCATAGTAACTCAGTGGCCCAGAAAACATGAATAAGCACAACGCTGACGGTATAAGGGAGGGCAACATCGTTTCCTCCCAGAACACAGGCAAACCAGCCAGCTTGAAAGAGCAGAAAATTGATAATTATTTTTGGAGTATTCATGGTTCTTATCGCCTGCTCTTTCCAATCAAAGAAGGCCGTGCCTCTTATGCAGTAGAAACTGGCAGTTGGATCAGGCTCTGGCTTTCTTTTTTTTCTTGCGGTCTTCTTTGTCTTGATTCTTAGCGGCTTGCTCTTCATGGAGGGCAGCCAGAATGGCCTGTTCTTTGGCAATCAGTTCCGGAGTTTCCAGGGTGATACGCCCCAAATTTCCGCTGCGATAATCATTCAGAAGAATCTCTGCAACTTTATGAGTGTCAGCAAAACCACCTTTACGCATTGCGCCACGGCGGCGGCCAATTTCATCAAACACCTCAATAGCACTGGCAGGCAGTTCACTGAAGTTGTATCGATTGATCAATACATCTGGGTGAGCCTCCATTAAGTACTCAACCAGGAACATGCCAACGTCTTCGAACTCCAGAACCGTATTCTTGATGGCACCGGTGATGGCAAGACGGTATCCGCACTCTTCAGGCTCCAGTTTTGGCCACAGGAATCCGGGGGTGTCGTGCAGCACAATATTGTTTTCCAGCTTTATGCGTTGCTGACTTTTGGTAACGGCTGGCTCGTTGCCGGTTTTGGCAATGATTTTTCCGGCAAGGTTGTTGATAGTTGTGGATTTGCCCACATTGGGAATGCCCAGAATAAGTGCCCGTAGTGGCGTACCTTCAAAGTTGCGATGAGGCAGCATGGCTGGACAGATTTTCAGCAGCTCACGTACTTTGCCAGGTTCATGCTGGCTCATGGGAATGGCTTTGATTCCCTGCTCTTTTTCAAGGCTTTCTTTCCAGCGCCGGGTCAGCTCTGGATCGGCAAGGTCTGCCTTGTTAAGGATTTTTATGCACGGAGTATCTTTGCGCAGAGCCGGAACCAACGGGTTCTCGCTGCTAAAGGGGATGCGGGCATCCAGCACTTCGATAATAAGATCAACCTGAGGCATAGCCTCACGGATCTCTTTCCGGGCTTTGTGCATATGCCCGGGATACCAGTTAATCGCCATGCCAACAGTCCCTGAAGAATTCGCTGAAAAACCTCCATTGTAACCAGATCAGGAAGAGCTGTCTTTCTAATGACTTTCTGGAAACTCTGAAAGCCAACGCTGGAAGATGATCCTTTTCAGGGCCTATTGGGCCTCAGGTTCACTGGTTTCGTCGGACTGGGCTTCCGCGTTCTTCATTTGCTCTTTCTTTTCCTGCTCTTCCCGGGCTAGGCGTGCTTTTTCTCCGAGACTGATTTGACCACTGACACCGGAAGGAATCTGGTCAATTTCTCCACCGGATTTAAGAAAGGCACTAATCTGCTCTTCAATAGAGCTGCTTGTTTCTTTTGCGGCTGGGCCGTCTTGCTTGAGGCTGATCGTGTATTCATTCTTCTTGGGCATATGACATATCCTGCCTGCTATTGAGGGCAGGGAAGTATAGGTCACCCAGTTACAGTTGCTTGAGGTGGTTTGTAACGAATATCAGTTGTTTTGTGTGAAGATTTGCAGCGAGTTGTTTTCATTCGCCTTTTGTTGCTTTTGATCATGATTTGTTGCTTTTGATCATGATTTGTTGCCTTTGATCATAAATAGGTAAGTCAAATGGATTTAGGATGACGGTCGTTTTTCCCATCTGCCTGACAGTCATGGCCTGTGATCTGATTTGCCATGAGCCGGGCATCCAGTGAATCAGGAGCAAGAATTATGGCGATCAAAATGAATATGGAAGTCATGGAGTTGATGTTTTACTTCTGGCAGGCCACAACTGACCGTGAAAAGGTTGGCGAATCATTCATCATGACCATTGCTGACCATGAGCAGATGAAGTCTGTTTATACCGAAGAGTTTCAACCTGAGTCTGTGCGCCGTGCCCTGAGCGCAATCAGCAACCGTGAAATCTTCAGCGCAGATCACAAATGTGAATCACGCTTCTGGAATAACAACATGTGGGCCATGGAAGATATCGGCTTGATGGAAGCTATGATGGCTCCTCTCAAGGTGATGAATTTCGACGGTCTGAATGTGGAAGGCGACGTGAACGTAGTTGTTCTTCCCTTACATATGGATGAGTTCATCCTGAAGGGTAATACCCTGTACGTGAACTTCTTCCGCGTTCAGGCCGACATGATGGGCGATGGCCCTCTGACTATGGCCAGTGTTGAGTTCAAGCAGTGGGTTGAACAGACCTTCAAGGCTGCTTGATAGTTGTTGTATCCAATTGTCTGGCTGTGTGATCTTTTATCGGCCAGACAACAGTCAGACAGATAAAGCTCTCCAATAAAATATCTAGCTTATGCAGAACTGACAGGATAGGCCTTCCGACACTGTCAAAATAAAAAAATCCCGATATTTGAAGACAAATACCGGGATGGGTTAAAGCAATTCAAGCGCTTAAACAGAAGGCTTAGTTGGCAACAATATTAACCAGCTTACCAGGTACAACAATCACCTTACGAATGGTCTTGCCATCGGTGAACTTCTGCACATTGGCATCAGTTTTCGCCAGTTCTTCCATCTGATCTTTGGACGCATCAGCGGGAACTTCCAGCTTTGCACGAACCTTGCCGTTTACCTGAACAATCAGGGTAATGGCAGACTTCACCAGCGCAGTTTCATCCAGCTTCGGCCAGCCTGCATCCACAACAGGACCTTCGTTACCTAGTTGGTTCCAGATAACGTGAGCAGTGTGAGGAACGATTGGAGCCAGCAGCAGGGTGCAGGCTTCCAGTGCTTCGTTAACAACTGCACGGCCTTGCTCAGACGCATCGTTGAACTTGCTGATGGCGTTGGTCAGTTCCATGATCGCAGCAATCGCAGTGTTAAAGGTCAGGCGCTTATCGCAGTCGTCGGAAACCTTGGCAATGGTTTCGTGAGTCTTACGGCGCAGTGCCTTCTGATCGTCGTTCAGAGCGTTAGCATCCAGAGCAACTGTTTCACCGGCTGCTACATGGCTGGCAGACATTTTCCAGTAGCGACGCAGGAAGCGGTTAGCGCCTTCTACACCGGAGTCAGACCATTCCAGAGTCTGGGTAGGTGGCGATGCGAACATGGTGTACAGGCGCACAGTGTCGGCACCGTACTGGTCGATCAGATCCTGGGGATCGATACCGTTATTCTTGGACTTGGACATTTTGCCCACACCCGCATGAACAACTTCTGTGTCGGTATCTTTCAGGAAGTGTTGGCCATCACGAATTTCAACATCACCCGGCGCAACATAATGCTTCACACCTTTTTCATCGAGGGTGTAGTTAATATCTGCCAATACCATGCCCTGGCACAGCAGCTTCTTGAACGGCTCATCGCTGTTTACCAGCCCAGTGTCGCGCAGCAGCTTGTGGAAGAAACGGGAATAGAGCAGGTGCATAACCGCATGCTCAATACCACCGATATATTGATCTACCGGGAGCCAGTAGTTGGCGGCTTTTGGATCCAGCATCTGATCCGCCTGCGGCGAGCAGTAACGGGCGTAGTACCAACTGGATTCCATAAAGGTATCGAAGGTGTCAGTTTCTTGAATGGCTGGCTGACCGTTGTGAGTCACTTTGCACCATTCTTTATCGGCCTTGATTGGAGACTGGATGCCATCCATCTCAACATCTTCCGGCAGGCGAACCGGCAGCTCTTCCAGAGGTACAGGCACTTCCGTGCCGTCTTCCAGATAACGCATAGGGATTGGCGCACCCCAGTAACGTTGACGGGATACTCCCCAATCACGCAGGCGGTAGTTCACCTGCTTCTCACCTTTACCATCAGCAATCAGCTTATCGGCAATGGCTTTGAAAGCATCTTTGAAGTTCAGGCCATCGAACTCACCAGAATTCAGCAAAATCCCTTTTTCGGTAAAGGCTTCCTTCTCCAGATCGCATTCTTCATCACCGGCAGGCTTAACAACCTGCTTGATTGGAAGACTGTAAACCTTGGCAAACTCGTAGTCGCGCTGATCGTGGCCGGGCACAGACATAACTGCGCCAGTACCGAAGTCCATCAGTACAAAGTTGGCCGCCCAAACGGAGACTTCTTCACCGGTGATTGGGTGAATGGCTTTTATGCCAGTATCAACACCTTTCTTCTCCATGGTGGCCATATCGGCTTCGGAGGTGGTGTTGCTCTTGCACTCATCAATGAACGCAGCGAGAGCTGGGTTGTTCTTGGCTGCTTCTTTGCATAGGGAGTGTTCAGCGGCCAGAGCCACGTAGGTCACACCCATTACAGTGTCTGGGCGAGTGGTATAGATTCTGATCTCTTCACTGGAACCAGCAACACCGAAAGCCATCTCCACACCTTCGGAACGGCCAATCCAGTTGCGCTGCATGGCCTTAACCTGATCAGGCCATTCATCCAGTTTGTCGAGATCTGCCAGCAGCTCGTCGGCGTAGTCGGTGATTTTTACAAACCATTGGGCCAGTTGCTTGCGCTCCACGACGGTGTCGCAACGCCAGCATTTGCCGTCTTCTACCTGTTCGTTGGCCAGAACAGTCTGGTCATTCGGACACCAGTTTACGGCGCCCATCTTCTTGTAAACCAAGCCCTTTTCGTAGAGCTTGGTGAAGAACCACTGTTCCCACTTGTAATACTCAGGAGCACAGGTAGCCAGTTCGCGGTTCCAGTCGAAACCAAAGCCCAGCTTCTTCAGCTGACCTTTCATGTAATCAATGTTCTGGTAAGTCCAGGGAGCTGGAGCGGTCTTGTTCTTGATGGCTGCGTTTTCAGCAGGCAGACCAAATGCGTCCCAACCCATTGGCTGCAGAACGTTTTTACCCAGCATACGCTGGTAGCGGGACACAACATCACCGATGGTGTAGTTGCGCACATGACCCATATGTAGCTTGCCGCTGGGGTAAGGGAACATGGACAGGCAGTAGTACTTCTCTTTGCCTTCCTGTTCGGTAACAGCAAAGCTGTCATTTTTCGCCCAGTACTGCTGGGCTTCTTCCTCAATCTTCTGAGGATGGTAATGCTCTTCCATCATTGCTCAAGATGCCTTGAGGCCCAGCGGGTGAGGCGGGCCAGATGAGTTGCCGGTAAAACCCTGTAGGATACAACAGGGTGGGTGCCGGTAGTAGGGCAGCAATAAAGAAAGAGGTGGGGTTTTATTTATTAATTGTGAACAGGCCCTAACCATTAGAGGCTGTTAAAACAATGAGCTGGATATGCTTGCCTTATTACGATCCTGTTTATTGAGTGGAATTGGGCTTGTGACAGAATTATCATCAAATACGACCAGCAGCCAATCCCAGCAACCAATCATGGTTTAACTGCTAAAATTTTCTGTGACAATTTGAAACAAAGTCTATCTTGGAAGCTGTTTACAATAGTGGCAGTTATATAAAAGATGATAAGAGAATAACTGAATGCAGAAACCGCCTCTGATTGCTGTTACAACACTGCTGTTCTCCCTGACATTTCTGGCTGCAATAACTGTTGTTCCTTGGTATGGGATTACTCATGGCTTTGATGGGCTCTGTTCACAATACATGTTGGTGCATGAACTATACTTCTGAGCACCGG
>NZ_CAMZOG010000128.1 GCF_947331445.1 Parendozoicomonas sp. Alg238-R29
CGCCTCTCAGGCGCCTCTCAGGCGCCTGTTACGCGCCTGCAAGCAAGTTTTCTAATCGCATATACACTTTCTTCATAAGGATGAAAATCAGGGAGGAAATAACTATGGCAATCGGAAAACTGGATGTAGGCACTCTTGTGCAAAACCTAACCCAACTTGAGGCCGCGCATGGCGATATCAGCAGGCTGAAGTTTGGTCATGATGCTCAAGGACGTGTCGTAGTTGAAGCTACTCCCAATAGGTCAACCTGGCGATTTCTGGTTAACTTTCTCTTTTGCAGAAAAGCCAGCAATATTCTCTACGCTCAGGCCAAGCAGGCCATGCAGTCAACCAAATCCGATACACCATTAAAAGAGCGCATAATCAGGGATCTACAAAAGGGAGTATTTCCTTTTCACCGCCCGGAAGAAAGAGTTTCCTTCCATAAAGGAGATTCCGAAGAATATTCCATGGTTGAACTTCAGTCTCAAATTCGGGCTAAAGGAGAGGGCGTCTCTTATCACCGGGATCTTCCAGAAGACGAGGCTGTGAATTTGTTTCATTCAGAAGATCGTACTGGAGGGAGTGAAATTGAGAAAACTGAATTTAGCCCCGGGTCAGGAGCAACGAATCAGTCTGATATTGATTTCACAACCTTGAGAAATGCCCTTCCTGGTAAAACAGAAGACAACGAAATACTGCACAACCGCTTCAATACTTATGTAAAAGTTCTGGAAAGTATTGATGACCACAAAGACATTCTCAATGATGAGAAATTAACTCTAAAAGAGAAGCAGAGTAAATTACTGGATAAATCGGGAATATTCTTTCACCTGACCAGAGAACCAAATCCAACGTCACCTGGTGCAGCAGTTCGCGCACTCGATGGCATTGCCTATATGATGGGGGAATTGGCAAAGCCTGAGAATGCCGATAAACGTCAGGAAGCTTTGATTGCCGTGTTATCCAGTGAAAAGCCCTGCCATGAAGCCCAGATAACCCATGCCCAAATTGAGTTTGCAAGGGTCATAGATGGTGTTGTAATTCCCGAAGACGAAGACAACACCTTACAAGATCACAGCCTTGATACACATGAAACATTAGAAGTTAACTTTCAGAAGCTTGTTCTTGAGTATAGTGTCATCTGTGCTGATACTGGAACAGAGCAAACTGTAGAAGCATTTACAGAGTGGGCTAGAGAGCTTGATGGTGTTGTTAATTTTCAAGCAAAAGATGGGGTTATAAGTCTGAAAACAATACAGGAGTATGCAGAAATAGCGAGAGATGTTTGGTGCGTGCTGGAATAGTAACCCTCATCAAAACCTTCCAAAGAATATTCAAACCAACAAGCTGCATACAGCAATGTATGCAGCTTTGTATCTAAGACCCTGCTCCCCCCACTCAGATAGAAAAGTCTTCCCAAAACCAATTTAGAGTAATTGCACTAAAAAAAGAAATCAGGGATAGTACCTCTCAATAAAAACAACATTTGCCTGAATAAAAATGATTAACCTGACCGTGAATGGTAAACAGCATCAGCTGGATGTTGATAGTGATACGCCCCTACTCTGGGTTATTCGTGACGAACTTCAGTTAACCGGTACCAAGTTTGGGTGTGGCGCCGGCCTGTGCGGCGCGTGCACGGTTCACATGAACGGCTCTCCTGTTCGCTCTTGCCTTACCCCTGTTTCTGTTGCCAACAATCAGAACATCACCACCATTGAAGGCATTGGTTCCATTGAACATCCACATCCTTTGCAGGAAAGCTGGATTGAAAATAATGTTCCCCAATGCGGTTACTGCCAATCTGGCCAACTGATGAGTGCTGCGGCGCTACTGGACAACAACCCCAGTCCAACGGATGAAGATATCAACACTGCCATGAGCGGCAATATTTGCCGCTGTGGTACCTACCCACGTATTCGTGCGGCCATTCATCTGGCGGCAGATGCTATGGCTGACCAGAAGGCTCAAGCGGGGGACAACAGTAATGAATAATTCACTCTCCCGCCGAAACTTCCTGAAAACGTCAATAACCGCCAGCGGTGCACTTGTTGTTGGCTTTACTGTCCCTGGAATCACTAAGGGGAAATCTGAGGAAAGCCAAAACAGTTGGCAGATCAATGCCTGGCTGGAACTGGATAAAAACGGCCAACTCACATTCATCATCGACCGGGTAGAAATGGGTCAGGGCACTATGACCGGTTTAACAACCCTGGTGGCTGAAGAACTTGATATTGCCCCGGAAAGTATCAAAACCCGCTTTGCCCCGGCAGGAACAGATTATCGCAACCCCATTTTTGGTTTGCAGATGACCGGTGGCAGCACCAGTATAGTTGCCGCCTGGGCTCCTATTCGTGAAGCAGCTGCAGGCTTAAGAATACTTCTGGCATCAGCTGCTGCAGAGGTGTGGCAGGTTTCTCAGCAAGAGTGCAGCGTAAGCGAAGGAATGGTGTTCCATGCCAGCAAAGAACCTCTTAGCTGGAGCAAATTAATTCCCGTTGCCACAAATAAATACCTGCTGGGAGATATTCCTCTTAAGCCAGCAAGTGAATTCAAATATATCGGCAAAAGAAATCAGCGCACCGATAGTCAGCCAAAGTCATTTGGCCAGGCGGACTACGGAATCGATACTCAGATTCCAGGCATGGTTTATAGCCTTGTTATCCGCTCGCCCTATGTTGGGGGCTCGCTGAAAAACCTGAATGCCAACAATGCCCGTTTATCAAAAGGTGTTATCGACATATTCCCAATAAGTCAGGGCATTGCTGTTGTTGCTGAAAGCTATTGGCAAGCTCGCAAAGCTTCATCGCTAGTTGATGCGGAGTGGGAACCAGGCCGGGCAGGAAAGATTTCATCCGATAATGTCTTCGATCTTTATGCACAGGAAATGGAGAAAGATGATGCCAAAGTGGTTCGGGAAGTGGGGGATTATGACTCTGCCAAAAAAAGCGCAACCACAATAACGGCGGAATACAAAGCGCCTTTCCTGGCTCACGCTACCATGGAACCCCAGAACTGTGTTGCTCATGTATCCGAGTATGGCATAGAAATCTGGGCTCCCACACAAGCTCCCGATCTTGCTCAGGTTGCTGCTTCGAGAGCCTCAGATTTTTCCCCATCGGATGTATTTATTCACACAACTTATCTGGGTGGTGGTTTTGGCCGCCGGATCGTCCAGGATTTTGTAGCGGAAGCCGTAGAAATATCCGACAAGATTCGTAAGCCGGTAAAACTGGTTTGGTCCCGTGAAGATGACACCCGCCACGATCATTACCGTCCGGCAGCGCTACACCGAATGACCGGCACCCTGGATGAACAGGGCATGCCACAGTTGTGGCACCACAAAGTGGCTTGTCCAACTTTGATGGACTGGATTATCAAAGATGCCGCGCCCGCCATGTTTTCCATTATGCCAAAATGGAGTTATGGCACTTTGGCAAAAATCGGCATTGCCGCACAGGGAACTCTGGCACCGGAAGATTATTCCCCATGGGAAGGCGCAGATACTATTGCCTATGATTTTCCAGCCATAAAACTGGATTACGCCAAAGTTGATCCGGGCATTCCCGTTACTTACTGGCGATCAGTTGGTAACTCCCATAACGCCTTTGCCATCGAAAGCTTTATTGATGAACTGGCCCATGCTGGCAAACAATCTCCGCTGACTCTGCGCCAGAAGTTGCTGCACAACCATCCACGCGCCCGCAATGTGCTTGATACTGCTGCAGATAAAGCTGGCTGGGGTAAACAGCCTGCAGAACGTTTCCTGGGTATTGGCTTTCACTTCAGTTTTGATACCTGGGTTTGCCAGATTGCCAACGTCAGCGTGTCCGCTGATAGTTTCAAAGTTGAAAAGGTTACCTGTGTCGTAGATTGCGGCACCGTCGTGAACCCAGATATTGTTCGTGCCCAGATGGAAAGCGGCATTATCTTTGGCCTCACTGCAGCCCTTCACGGGGAAATCACCCTGAAAGATGGGCAGGTTCAACAAAGTAATTTCCATGATTACCCGGCTCTGCGCATTCATGAAATTCCGGAAATAGACGTTCATATTGTTGAGAGTCGTGAACCACCAACCGGCGTTGGCGAGCCAGGACTTCCACCAATAGCACCTGCAGTGACTAATGCTGTGTTTGCGGCTACCGGCCAACGGTTGCGCAACCTTCCACTGAAACTGGCTTGAGGTTGTAAACCATGCATAGCAGTAACTGCAGGGTTATAGAGCAGGTTTGTCAGTGGCTGGACGAAGAAGAACATGTCTGGCTGGCCTCGATTGTGGCAACCTGGGGTTCTTCTCCAAGGCCGGCAGGGTCTCTGTTAGCTTATTCACCGGGCAAAGGTATCGCAGGTTCTTTGTCTGGCGGCTGTGTTGAAGAAGATTTATTGCGTCAACTGGCTAACAATAATATTGAAACAACACCTTCTATCCACAGTTATGGATTGACCAAAAATGATCAGTTGAAGCTCGCCCTTCCCTGTGGCGGCAACCTGAGCATACTTTTAGAGAGGCTCGAGAAAGAGTTTCACCTTCCTCATTTTCGGGAAATCGAAGCCACTCTACAGCAGGGACAGCTGATTTCCCGGCAGGTATGTACCCAAACTGGAGCGCTGGCCCTGCAATCAGGATCAACACCTTCCATAGATCAGAATCAAACATCTATTAATCACACCCTTGGCCCAGCTTTTAAGCTTCTGCTAACCGGCGCTGGTGAAACTACCCGCTGTGTTGCAGAGCTGGCTCAGGCCGTTGATTTCGCAGTGACGGTCTGTGACTTCCGGGATGAGTTTATAGAAGGCTGGTCTATGGATGACGTTGAACTGGTAAAAGCATTTCCTGACGATATCGTGCGAGAAGGCTTTATGGGAGCCAATGCCGCCATAATTGCACTGGCTCATGATCCTCGAGTTGATGATATGGCGTTGATGGAAGCCTTTAATGGAAACGCCTTTTACATTGCCGCTATGGGTTCTTCCCAAACGTCAGAAAAACGCAGAGCACGCTTAATTGAACTGGGAGTATCTTCTGATCAGCTAACCAGACTCTTCGCTCCGGCCGGTATCCCTACTGGTAGTAAAACCCCTTGGGAAATAGCGATTTCAGTGGTCGCCCAGCTCACTGCTGAAAGAAATCGAATCCTTCAAAATAAGCTCAGCTAAATGTGGTTGAGTTATTTTCATGTGAATACCTTACACCAAGACTTCTGAATTCTATAAGGTATGTTTATTATTTGAAGAAACCTATAAGCACAGATGTTCAGGTATCGCATTCATGTCACAACTCTTACTTCCCGCCATCCGGCAGCTGATTGCCACATCATCAATCAGCAGCACCCGACCAGAGTTTGATCAGGGTAACCGGGAAGTAATCGAACTTCTGGCCAACTGGCTGGGAGACATGGGTTTTGCCTGTGAAATCATTCCTATTCCGGGTTCTCCACATAAAGCCAACCTTATTGCCACTTTGGGTAAAGGCTCAGGAGGACTGGTGCTGTCCGGCCACACCGACACTGTCCCCTGTGATGACAGCCTCTGGAGCCAGAGTCCTTTTGAACTGACCGAGCGAGACAACCGTCTTTACGGTCTCGGCACCTGTGATATGAAAAGCTTTCTGGCTCTGGCTATGGAAGCTGCCCGTGGGCTCAAGCCAGAAGATATAAAGCAGCCTTTGATTATTCTTGCTACGGCTGATGAAGAATCCACTATGAGTGGTGCCAGAGAGCTGGCTCGGTTAGGGCAACCGAAAGCTCGCTATGCAGTTGTGGGTGAACCGACTAGCCTGACACCTTTGAATATGCACAAAGGCATTATGATGGAACGGATTACCTTGACTGGTAAATCCGGCCATTCCAGTGACCCTTCAAAAGGTCGCAATGCCATGGATGCAATGCACAAAATTATGACCGCGTTGATGACCCTGCGAGAAGAATGGAAAACCCAGTACAACAATCCCGGTTTTACTGTTCCGATGCCAACCTTGAACCTTGGCTGCATTCATGGCGGTGATAACCCAAACCGCATCTGCGAAAGCTGCTCACTGGAATATGATGTACGCATATTGCCGGGTATGGAATCTGAAACGATTCGCCACAGTATTCGAAGACGAATTAACCCTCTTGCTGAACAACTTGGTGTGGGATTTGAGCTTTCCGCAATCACTCCCAGCATTGAATCTTTTGCCAGCCAGCCAAACAGTCAGCTGGTTGCCGCCTGTGAAAAGCTCACAGGTCACACCAGTACCAGCGCAGCCTTTGCTACTGAAGCACCCTTTCTAAGTAAAATGGGGATGGACACTCTGGTTCTTGGCCCAGGAGATATTGCCCAGGCACATCAACCTGATGAATTTATTGGGCTGGATACACTGGAACCAACTATAGAGTTACTGCGTGGGCTCATTAAAAAATTCTGCCTGACAGAAACGGGAGAGGAGAGCTGATATGGATATCAACAGCGAAGACTATGTAAAGTTCTTCCGCCAGACCTCTCCTTACATTCATGCACACCGTGGTCGCACTTTTGTCCTTATGCTTCCTGGAGAAGCACTGGACGATGATAACTTTGCCAATATCGTTAACGATATTGCGCTTTTGCGTAGTCTTGGTGTTCGGCTTATTCTGGTTTACGGTGCCCGTCCACAAATTAGCGCTCGTCTTGCTAAAAACAATATCGAGTCAGATTTTCACGGCGGCTATCGCGTAACGAGTAAGGAAGCTCTTTCCGCTGTTATTGAATCGGTAGGCAGTCTTCGGGTAAAGATTGAATCGCAGCTTTCCATGGGGCTGGTGAATTCCCCAATGCATGGTGCTCGCATCCGCGTTATTGGCGGGAACTTTATAACCGCACGACCTCTCGGTGTTGTAGAAGGCATTGATTTTCAACACACCGGTGAAGTCCGCCGCATAGATCGCAAAGCGATCACTCAACAGCTTGATGACCATTATCTCGTACTGCTCTCCTGCATGGGTTTTTCTCCCACTGGTGAAACCTTCAATATGGCCGTAGAAGATGTAGCAACCCGAACAGCTATCGCCCTGAAAGCTGAAAAACTGATCATGTATTGTTCTGGAAGCGGGCTGAAAGATCATGACGGCAATATGGTACGCACCATGCGCCCATCAGAAGCCCGCAGTCGTTTACGAGATTATAATTCGACGGAAGCTTATCGTTTGCTGGAAGCAGCCGTTACTGCCTGTGATGGCGGTGTTAACAGAACCCACATAGTGACACACTCCACAGACGGTGCCCTACTGCAGGAACTGTTCACCCGGGAAGGTTGTGGCACCCTCATTACTCAGGATATGAGCGCTTATGAACAGATGCGTCAGGCCACTATCGAAGATGTTGGCGGCATGCTCAGCCTGATTCAACCACTGGAAGAAAAAGGCGTTCTGGTCAGACGTTCCCGCAAACAGCTTGAACGGGATATCAGTCTTTTCACCATTATTGTGCGCGACGGCATGATTATTGGCTGCGCCTCCATGCACGCATTTCCGGAGAACAATTGTGCTGAGCTGGCCTGCCTGGTTATTCACCCGGATTACAGAAATGGTAGCCGGGGAGATGCTTTGCTGGAAACCATTGAGCAACAAGCTCGACAGCAAGGGTTAAGTTCTCTGTTTGTACTTACCACCCGCACAGCCCACTGGTTTATTGAAAGGGGCTTTAAAGCCAGCAGAATAAACCGGCTGCCCGATGAAAAACAGGAAGCTTACAATCGACCACGTAACTCCAAGTTTTTTTCAAAACTGCTGTAACCAAAAGCAACCCTGAATGCTCTCATGGTCTATCCTGTATCCGCTTTACAGGATATGGCTATGAATAGAGATTCAAATAACACCTTTTCAAATAACACCTT
>NZ_CAMZOG010000129.1 GCF_947331445.1 Parendozoicomonas sp. Alg238-R29
AACTGTTGGAAAACGCTGTTATGATGCTTCATGTCTGTCTTTTTTGTTTTGTGAAATAGCTGTCTCGACAACCGCTATTTTACCGCAAACCACTAAAGACAGGCATCTCACGCCTTTCTCGATTTTTTTAACCGGACAGCAGTGTGTCAGTTATAGTCTTTCGGATGGTTCTGGTGGAGGACTGGCCAGTAACTATACCTTGTCTGATCAAGTGCTGACTGCCAGCATAACCCCCAAACCGATCTCCTTTACCTACAGTGTCAGCGACAAACCTTATGATGCTACGCTGGCAGCTACAGCAAATGGTTCCCTGAGCGGAACGGTTACCGGTGATCAGGTGTTCCTTACTGAGAATGCGGAGTTCGCTAATGATTCGATCGGTAATAATAAACCGGTCACCATTACGGGCGTGACTCTGGCGGGTGATGATGCATTGAATTATCAAATCCCGTCGAGTTCTGCTTCAGGGACAGCCAGGATTCATAAAGCAACGCCTGTTATTAGTCTGGGTTCTGGCTCAGTGGTCAATAAAGAGCTGGGTGATAACCCCTTTACCAATAATGTAACTGTCTCTGTAGCCGGTGGATTTGGAGATGTGAGTTATTCCAGCTCTGATCCTGATGTAGCAACTGTTCACCCAGTAACGGGTGAAGTCACTATTATTGCCACGGGGTCAGTGGTTATCTCTGTCGCTGTGGGTGGTACAAACACTTCCAATCCGGTTATACAACAATACTCTCTGATGGTTCGCCCGGAGAGTGGTGCGGGAAGTAATCTTAATCCCGGCTCATCCGGTAACCAGGGGATAGTATCAAATATCACGCCGCAACCTTCTCCTCCAACCAATCCACAAAATCCACCTGTACAACCCAAAAACGAGCCGCTGGTCACGATGCCTGGAAAGTCGTCGGGGAATCGTCAGCCGCCGCTGAGCATAAAGCCCGTCATTCCCAAGCGAGATTCAAAGGGGCGGGATCAAGAGGTGAAGGGAGAACCTACAGTTGGTGGAGAGCAGGGCAGAAGGAGCACAAAAGGTACAGGGTTCGTTGACTTCACGGGCAGGAAATCTTCAAAACCTGGTGAACAGACGTCTCAATTTGATGACGCTGTAGAACTTGATCATATTATTGTTCTCTCTCGTTTTGGTCAGAACAGCATCACGGTCAAACCAGAAATCAACAACAAGATTGAAGGAAGTGGCTTTGTTCAGGTTTTGGAGTTTAGAGACCCTGTTGTGCATCAAGGTGAAAACGTCCTGATCGTCGTGGGCAGAGATACGTTTGTACACAGTGATGGCAGCCAGTCAGTTAAGGTACTGGCTCAGCTGGAGAATGGAGAAGCAATACCTGACTGGTTATCCTTCGATAGTCAGACACTGAGTTTTTCCGGGCAAACTCCAGAGGGGGAACCGAGCACTCTTACCATCCAGCTGGTGGCCGTCGATGCCAAGGGTAATCGTGCGATGACGGGGTTTACTCTGCATATTGAGAAATAGTTGGTAATGCCTCATATGCACTGACTACGCATTGATATCCATAGGCAGAATGCGATCTTCGTGTATTTTGATCCTATGGCCACAATAGAAGTTAACTGTTCCCACTGTGAAAGTTCCCGAGTCGTTAAAAATGGTAGGGCTGGTACAGGTCATCGAGGAATTCAGGGCAAGAGAGCACTATCAACAGTTCTGATTCACAACCCTGAAAACCTTTAGTGCAGCGCCTCTTAAGCGCATAGTAGAAGCCCGCGAATCTGCAGAAATCATACTCTCCCGAGTTTAACAGCTGACAGTTTCATTACAGGTATAGTTCAGCCTGTTGCAGGTGATATGACCAGCTATGCAGCCAAAGAGCAGGAATGAATCCTCAGGTTTCCATTCCTTTACATCCCACCTGCCACACGCAACGCTCCATAAGCAATCACTCCTGCTGCGCCAACAACTCCAAGGTTGCTCAAACCACTCATGGTATTCCAGAACATAGGCCAGTAACTTCTCTGATTCACGTTCTCAGGCGCTGTGAAGTCAATATCGAGACTCTTATCTGAGAAATAACTGTCCTCGTAGCGTTTCGGACTTAACCATCCACCACCGGTATAAAAACGGCAGTCCCAGGCTTCAGGGTCATCTTCACAGGCCTGATGGTAAATAGACAAACCTCTCTGATAAACCGTCAGTTTCACCTGATAATCCGCTCCCGGCTTCAGCTGGTTTTCATAACTTAAGTCTTCAGCAGGAAACAAAAGCCTCGCCGGATAATAAATCAGCCAGGGTATGTGATTACGATAAAGGTTTTTTTGTGGATCAATGCTGTCGGTAGCCAGCATCAGTTCCCAGAGTTGGGAACGCCGCACCTTCTGGTCATCAGATAAAGCATTAAGAGTTTGGGCAACCGCCTTTCTCTCATTAACGTATATGGTGTTACGGGCTAAAGGCCAACCGAATGTTGATTTATCAAACAACTGAATACGCACCACAACATTCTTGAATACATCTCCCATATCCCGGGCAAACTCATTGATGGTTGTGGATGAATAATCCTGTACTCTGAGCGCTGCCGGAAATCCCTTTTCCTGTCGTTGCCCATCAATATCTTTTGCACTCTGCCAAACCAAAGGTTCAATCTTTTCACCATCAAAAGACTTCGGCAATGAAAACGCATTCCCTGAACGGGAACAAATACGTTCTTGAGGTAACACAGTAAAGCCAACATGGTAGTTACTGTGCTGACGGCACATCAGGCTGGAACCCTCGTGAGAACCGCCATACATTCTCGAAATCAGATAAGTGTTACGTGGCTCCTTAACGGAAAGCTGTGGCGACATGGTTGCACCATGGAAATAGCCAATTCCATTATCAACCGTAACTTCCTCCTGTTCTCCAGGCAGCAGATCAAATCCGTTGGCCAGACGATCCAAATATCCGCTGTCGTCTTGATCAGCCTGTTCGTACTGAACGTCATAAGTAAGAGTTTCATTGCTGCAGTGCTCAGATTCTGAAACAACAACATCCATGTAGCAGGTTCTGGGAACACTGTGGCAACTTTCCGCTTCCTTGCCATCAGCGTCTTTTGTTGTTGTACACTCTTCATCGGAGCCACAGCCATGACTGGTGACCAACTGACAATCTTCCCAAGACCAGTGAAGATGGGAATTATAGTGCACGGAACCTGTCCATTTAGGGACAGGCAGTGCACGCAACATATCTTTGGCTGCAGCAGGATCTACATTTTTCAGATCCCGCCATTCCTCTTCATCAAAATCAACAGGTCCTCTATTTTTGGTATGACGGCCACTATCACAGAGCAACTGTTCTGTATGAAAGTTGCGGGTTTTATGGGAAGGAATCACCACCCCCTGACAATAATGGCTAGGTCGGCTGGCAGGCCAGCTCGTTTCAATACAGAAGTTTTCAAAACTGTATGCCCTGAAAGTTAAGCCAATAACGAGCCAACACAAGGCTTTCAAGCAGGCTGTAATTTTCATAGAAGACACCGGTTAAAGAGCTGTTCTTTTTTTCCGTTTGGTCACGGTATGGCTGTCTTTGGTGAGGAGCACTAGAGAATCCTGCAGCTTTCTCGCTTCATCAAGGCGAAGCTCCAGCTGCTCCAGAACACTAATACATTGAGTGATAACACCTTTCAGGGTGCCCGCTTCTACAACAGCCACATCGGCTTCGGGATCATCGTCATCTTCATCACCAAATACG
Source organism: Parendozoicomonas sp. Alg238-R29 (assembly GCF_947331445.1). GTDB lineage: Bacteria > Pseudomonadota > Gammaproteobacteria > Pseudomonadales > Endozoicomonadaceae > Sansalvadorimonas. The sequence goes on from NZ_CAMZOG010000129.1 coordinate 3,704, forward strand.
ACGCTCTCTTTCTTCTTATAAAACGCCTTTTGCTTTTCGTTGGTGTAGAAGTAATCCCTGTAATACGCTCTTACCTTCCTCAAACCTCCGCTTTTACCCAGTGCAAGTTCCTGCTCAAGATCCTGTTTAATCAACCCAATTATGAGTTGCTTCGCAGCTTCTTCAGGCTGGCTTCCCAACAGTTTGGTACCGAAATGCCTGATGGACTCACTTAACCACCATGCCCCTTTGTCATGCAGGGTTGCCTCTGCTTCCGTTGCCTGATTAAGGGCTCGAACAAGATGGTTTTCATCCCAGGCTGTCATCACTCCAATCGACACGCTGCTCAGTAGATAATCCGCATTGAATATGCGTTTTTGATAGTTAACAGGAATACTGCCAATCTTTATTCCGTAGTTGGCACGAATGTAAAAGCGAGCCCAGAATGCCTCTTTCAAATCAATATAAGCATCTCGCATACCTTTCTGATCGGAACTGGTTCTATAACGCTCAGATTTACCAAACACATCGATAAAACCTTCCAGTGCTTTGCGGGTAAACCTGTTAATACTCTGATCAATGGTATTGCGCTCTCTGGTAGACATTGCCCTTTTTTGCAGAACCTGCCTTTTCATCTGACTGAGGGTTTCGGCACTCAATAGCTGAACGCCACGCAGTTGATCTGTTCCGATACCATCCTGTTCATGAAGAATGTCGCCAGGCAGGGTAAGGCGGAAATGTAAATGCTCAACTTTTCCCTGAACCACTTTCAACTGTTGCAGGTAATGTTCTTTCAGTGGTGAAAAATCAACTTTGTTTGATAGATCGGCCTTTGCTTCCTGCTGAAGAGCAGGCAGTAAAGCTAACCCGGCAATGCGATCCTCCAGAAAGTCCACCATTTCGTTATGGGCCCGTATCGCCGCAAAAAACTCTTGAACCGGGATCACTCCAATAAGAGAGGTATCAGATATTTGTTGAAGTTTCTTCAGAGAAGCACGAAGTTCTTCAAAACCGCTATGAAGAGTTTCCATCGCAGAAAACAGATATTCATGGGAACGCTTGTCACGTTCCTTGAGCAAATTCAGAGATTCAGCCTCAAGGCGGGACTCGTCATACAAATGAATATTCAGGTTTTCCAGATCATGGGCGTGACTCGATAGGCCAGACTTTTCCTGAGCATCTACAGCATTCAACGTCTCAGTGTTAGCAAAGCCGAAGAGTGTAAAAGAGCTGGCTGTAATAAAAGCTGCAACCAGTGTCGTAAGAGAGGATTTCATAGTTAAGGCTCTGTTGAATGTCAGGCTGTGAGACTGGAGGTTTTCTAAATAGTTCCCAAACAATTCCATACAAACAAAATCGATATAACCCAATGATTTTATTTACATAAATGAATTAAAAACGATTTGAAAAAGTACATTTTTGGTACTACATGCTTCACCACACACTTGGTTCGAGGATTCAGCGGTTGGCTTTGCTTTGTCACTGACTTTATTGCCTTGAAACACATTCCGCTTGTTGATGCCTCTCTTCTGAGAAATACCGCGCCTTTATTCGTCCCGTTAATGGCGTGGATGTGGTTCCGAATGATTATTCCCAGAAATCGCTGGATTCCCATGATTGCTGGTTTTATTGGTGTAATTTTTATTCTCCAGCCTGCCGGAGACTACACCAGTATCTGGCATATTGTCGGGCTGATGTCTGGTATTACCTTGTCGCTATCCATGCTGGGTACACGCACACTGTCCAGTACCGATACAAGCATGGCTTGGGCTGGTCATAATTGGATTTAGCTACGCTGCTCAAACTGGCTCCTTCTGCTGTTTAGAAGGTCAGGTTTTGGCGAAACTTATTCATCGGGTGCTGTAATTTCTGAATCATGGAGCACGACTGAGGGCGAAACGCTGATGACAGGTTTGACTGGAACAGCACAAAGCTGGCTTGCCCTCGTACCAAGTGCAAGGGCCACGGGCAAGCCAGTTCGGTGTAAGTCTTAACGCCGGGTACTCACTAGGTTTTTACCAAACACCGGCCAGGGTGTGTTGGCCATGCCGCCTGTCTGGCTGTCCAGTGCGTAGTATGTGCCGTCTATAGAAGTGATATGCAGCGTGCCTTCGGCGGTGAGCTTGGGCGATGCGACAAAACCACTGTCACCCTGCCATTCCCATTTGACCGGGTTCTGGCTGTTACTCGGGTCCAGCGCCACAATCTTTCCGTCCATGGTGGCCACAAGCAAACTGCCATCGGTGCCGACAGTGGGGGTGGAAAAGACTTTTTCATTGAGGGTGTGGCTCAGCACCAGTCGCGCCGTGTCATCCTGGGCAGCAGGGTTCAGAATGACCACACGACCACTCTCATACGACACCACTGCAACATAACCGTTCGCCAGAATCACAGGTGTCGAGGCGATCTTGCTGCCAACATTGTATGACCAGGCCTGAAAACCGTTAGGCGTAATGGCGTACACATTGCCATCCTGTGAAGGGGCAAACACCATACCGTTAGCATCGACAGCCACAGAACCCACACCTTCACCGGTTGTGGTTTGAAAGCGCCATGTCTCTGTACCGCCAGCGGTGGTATCCAGTGCGTAGAGGTAACCATCTGCTGAGCCAATATAGAGGGAACCATCGGCAGCAATAGAAGGAGAGGCACCGACTTTACCGGCTGTAGAAAACTCCCACTGCCAGGCTCCCGTCTGGCCATTCAGGGCATAGACCTTGCCATTGTCAGCACCAATATACACCGTTCCATTGGTGCCAATCGCCGGTGAGGAATAAATGCTCTCGCCCACATCGTAACGCCACTTCACCCGGTTTTCGGCACTGCTGGCCGACGGATTCAGGGCATAGACATTGCCGTCATTGGAACCCACATACACAGTGCCATCCGCCCCAATCGCCGGGCTGGAGCCAATAAAATCTTCCGACAGAAAACGCCAGGCCACTTTGTCATTATTGGCCGGATCAAGAGCATAGAGCCGGTAGTCTCCCGCTCCCACATACAGCTGGCCACCCGGAGCCACAGCCACGGTAGAGCCGAGGTTACCTCCCAGATATTCCGACCAGAGAGTATCGCCAGCAGCTGCTGAAACCAGATCAACAGCCAGGAACGAAGCCAGTACAGTGCTGACCTTGAGCAACCTGCCAGCTTTTAATCGAAATGGGGTGGGCATAGTACAATCCTTGTTCCTTTATGGATGTTCTTATTGAAAATTATTCTGGATAAACAATGGTCTGTAGCAGTGGTGGCACTTCCACACCACTTCCAAGCTGGGGCATTTTCAACTCAAGAGTACCTTGGCGAATCTGTGCACCGCCCTGAATGTGACCAGAAACCTGAACCGACCCCAAAACCGCTTCAGCCTTGATTCCCTGCATCATATTGCCCATGGCAGCTTGCTGCTGTATCTCACACTCACTTTCCTCACAAAGAAAAGCCATATCAGCCAATTGCAGGAAGTTACGCTGCAGATTTGTTCTCTCCTGTGTCGTCAATGTGGCAGGATTCGCAAGCTCTTTCTCCAAACTAAACCGGTACCAGCCCTCTTCCCCTTTCACCAGCTTGGAGAAAGCCACAAAAGCCGACTGTTTTGTGTCTTTGGGCTGGCAGCGATAAACCACCAGGGCTTCATCGCCTTTAAAGCCTTTGGCATTCAAGGTTTCAACAGCTGGTTCCTCGCAAATTTGCACGACCAACGCCGCCTGCTCGCTCAAACTTTTCACACGCTTTGGGGGAACGTCTTCTTTAATGGCCCGGTCAAACACTGTCCAGAGTTCCAGATCACCCGGCTGGTAAAGATCCGTACGCACACCGTCGTGCAACCGGGTATCTTCCAGCTGCCAGCCGGGGGGTGGGGTGATTTCAAAGCGTTCGCTGGCCTGCACAACACCGCTCAACAGGGCTGCAGCTCCCAGTACACCGCATAAAAACGTTGAAAATTTAACCACTTATTATTATCTCTTGTTATTTTTGGCTGGAATAACCGGGCAGGCCGGTTATTCGCAGGGAAAACTAAGGATCGGAATGCAACTCAGAAAATGACTCCGACCCGAATGGCACTTACTTAAGCTTTTTCGGGTGACCATTCTTCCGGATGTCTGCCCGCAGTTCCTCTCTTTTCCTGAGC
>NZ_CAMZOG010000130.1 GCF_947331445.1 Parendozoicomonas sp. Alg238-R29
ATGACGGTAAAAGTGGTGATAACTGTGGAGGCGGCATCGACAATCTTCTGAAATCCTGCCGTGGTGGTGTTGACCAGCTCATCAATGGTCAGATTGGCAAAGAAGGCTTTCACGCTTTCAGCAATAGCAATGAAAGTGGCGGAAATATTGGTGGCCAGTGTCTGCAGCTGACCGTTGCTGGCCATCTCATCCAGCCGGTTGCCAACGGCTGTCAGCTGGGCCTTGATATAGTCGGCCCAACCGCTCTCACTGATGGCCTTGGCGAACAGCTCAAATCGGTCCTTCATGTTCGACCAGAGACCCGCCAGCGTCGCCATATTCTTCTGGGCCGCACCGGTTGAACTGCTGCCCATCTCGGCAATCAGTGCCTGAATGACATCAGCACCGAGTTTGCCCTGCTCTGAGAGTGTGCGCAGTTGCTGAACATTCTGGCCGGTGGCTTTTTCCAGCAACTGCCATGCGGGCACACCGGCTTCGATTAATTGCCTGAGCTCTTCCCCTTGGAGTTTCTGCTTACCGAAGGCTTGCCCCAGTGCCAGGGAAATACGCTTGAGCCGTTCAAACTCACCGCCCAACTTGGCATTCTGATCCACCAGTGCCAGCAAAGTGCCGTCCATAGGATCAAGACCAAAGTTCTTCAGGGTGACAAAGGCTTGGGTGACCTGATCGAGTTGGAGCGGTGTGGTTTTGGTGAAGTGTTTAATCCAGTCGGTGGCTTGCTGACCGGCGGCGAGACTGCCCATCAGGGCTTCCATCTGAATCCCGAGCCGTTCGTACTTATCGCCCACCTGCAACACAGACTGCATCGCCCGTTTCAACAGATACACACCGGTACTGGCTAATACCAGGTTGCGTAAAGACGCCCCCAGTCGTTCAATACGCCCCTCGGCCCGGCGCGCATCTCGCCCCATCTCCCGAAAGCCCGTCTTCTTAAGAGCCGACCGAGATTGTTTGGCCTTCCTCTGTACCTGCTCCAACGATTGTGAAGTTTGTTTCAGCTCCGCCTGCAACCGGTTTTGTTGTTTGTTGAGATTACGATTGGACAATCCGTTTTTGTTCAATTCATCCCGTAGACCGGACAATTTCCGCTGCTGGGTTTGGTATTGAACGGATAAGCCTGAAACTGTTTTACGGGCAGCCGTGAGTTGCCTTTCCAGGCGCTTGGAAGACGTAGCCGACTGGCCCTGCTCCCGGGCCAGCTGCTCCACCTTCAGCCTGGCCTCACGGTAAGCACGACTAACACTTTGGACAGTCGTCGCCTGGGCCTTGAAGGTGGAAATCAGGCGGGATTGCTGTTCAAGGGTTTTGAGGCGGGATTTCAGGCTTTGAGTCTGGTCTTCCAGTTGTTTCAGGGAATCACTGGATTTACGGACGATGCGGGAGAGGAGATCGCGGGCTTTGAGGGTGAGCTGGATGAATGATCGCCTTGACATATGTCGTATAAATACCTGTTTTTGATTTCACATTGACATATCAATGCGTAGAATGCTCTACCCCTTTACCGGGCACGCAAAAAAAGAAAATACTAAGAAGGATTATGATGTTGCTTCAAAAAGTACTGACAACAGGTGCATTAATTTCAGCTCTCACGTTTTCATTTAGTAGTGCGACAGTAGGCGCTGCAGGACATCAGCAAACAGGGGTTGGTCCAAACCCTTTCAGCGAGTGCGGTATTGGCGCGGCATTGTTCCCTACCGTAAGCTGGGCAGCAGTGACATCTAACGTTATTTGGGATTTAGGTCTAACGGGCTTAACATCAGCGACTGCAAGCCCCGAAACCTGTAACAGTAAACAGGTAGAAACAGCTCAGTTTATCATTGATAACTATGAAAACATTGCTGAGGAAACTGCGCGCGGAGAAGGCCAACATTTAACAGCCATGCTGACTCTCCGGGGCTGTGCAGCCTCATCTCACCCAGCACTCACTCAATCTGTACGTCAGAACATGGCAGCCGAGGTAGTGCAAGGCAACTATTCAGCCAAATCCCTGGTTGAGAAGTCCTCTTCATACTACGACGCCCTGGACAGTTCAATTTCAAAGTCTCCAGAAAGCTGCACTATCTGAATAACCTCTCCATAGCTGGCGCCACTTGCGCCAGCTTTTGTAACCCGAATACTGTTTTATCGGTTTATCTTCATGCGCGTGTTTCTGTTCATTGGTCTTTTATTATTGTCCGGCCTGAGGCTCGCACACGCAGCAACGGCTGAAAGTCATCTCATTGTTGATGCATTACATCGAGCGGATACACTGAAGCTTGCCGAGCATCCCGCTTGGTTGAAGCTTCTGCATGCTGAGACATCCGGCATTAACGGTCTGAAAAGCGCCATTCACTCCACAGATTTTTTTATTCATCCGAAAGGCGCAACTGATTTCGATGAAGAGCTAAAAGAAACGATCTACGGGATATTCAAACCCGCTCAAGGCGATATTAATAACCATATTCAATGTCGTTTTCCTGCTCGCTATCAATGGTTAAAACGCACCCTGTTCACTCCTCTCCAAAAGGGTATGCTCACAGATATCGTGTGCCCTGCCTACACTGAATGGCTGGAGCAAACTCGTGCCGATTCGGTCAGTGTTATTTATGCAACTGGCTTTTTAGGAAATCCTGCGTCTTATTACGGACACACCTTGCTTAAGTTTAATCAGCCTGAGAGTTTGAAGTCTTCAAACTCTCAGCAGCTATTGAACACAGCTGTGAACTTTGGCGCTCTTGTACCCGAAAACGAAAACCCGGTACTTTATGTTTTAAGAGGTATTGCTGGTTTTTACGAGGCTGGTTTTAGTCAAGCTCGATACTATCACCACAACCAAAGCTATGGAGAGCTTGAACTTCGTGACTTATGGGAATATGAACTAAGCCTTCCTCCTGAAGCCGTCTCATTTATCCTGGCGCATATATGGGAAATACAAAGAAAAAAGTATACCTACTACTTCTTTACTCATAACTGCGCCTATCGACTGGGTGAACTATTGGAAATTGTTGAAGGTGTTTCTGTTAATCCCTCTCCTTATCCATGGGTCATACCACAGACACAAATACAACTGATTGGTAGTAGCGTCTATGCAGGGCAACCTTTACTGAGGCAGGCGACCTTCCATGCATCCAGACAAACACGGCTTTATCAACGCTTTTCAAGCCTTACTCCTTTACAAAAGACACTAGTGACAACTGCTCTCGATGATATTGATAGCTTGAATACTGGCACGTTCAGAAATATGCCATTAACAGGGCAGCACCTGATACTGGATACACTGTTGGATTATTTTCGTTTTTTGGAAATCACCCAAAAAGAGAGAGCGGAAAGAATCAGACCAATACAGCAGAAAGTTCTGGCTCTGCGTTACCAGCTACCCCCAGGTTTGTCTGTCATGAAAAAATCGACGCCATTATCCCCACACCTCGGAAGACCTCCATCATGGGTTCAGCTCAAAGCATTCCATAATAACAAACGTGGAAATGGTCAGGCTTTAACATTTCGCCCCGCATATTATGATGCTCTAGACGCCGGACCTGGTCACAAGTTGGGGGCTCAGTTGGCTATGGGTAAGCTCTCTGTTGAATATCAGGATAAAAGTTTCTATTTACGAGAATTGGAAATCGCCCGAATTAGCAATGCAAACACACAGGCTACAGGCCTTCCCGGAGATAACAACAATGCCTGGCAACTGGCTTTGACATGGACAAGTCTTTCACAGTTCTGCACAGACTGCCGGGTTTTCAGGCTGGAAACTGACCGGGGTAAAACTTGGAAAATTACTGAAAACATAGCTTTTTCAGGATCACTTGGCGCTGCATTACAATCTCGCAAGCACCAAACCTCTCCATTTTTTGGCTATGGCAAAATACAAGCCCTATACACAGGCCAACAGTACAGTCTTCAGGGTACTTTTAGACAGAACTGGCACCCTAAACACCGCAAAAAAGACGTCCGCACCACTCATTCATTAACACTGCGCAAGCCCATAACCCCGAATTGGGATCTACGCTTTGGTTATTTGGCTGATGAGGCGACTGAGTTATCTCTTGGCATCGGTTATTATTGGTAGTTGAATATGCAGCCTGTCTTGTTAAAGAGCAGACTGGATTATTCCTCCACCAAATCCAACTGCATAAACGGGCTCAACCCAGAGCCTGTTACTAATGGGTCAGACAGAATATCCATCGCCAAATCGATCTCAGCAAAATCATCCGAAATAAAGCCAAGGTTCTGTACCGGCGAGAACTTGGCTCGATACACGCGAATAGTAAACGGTCGCCCTTCCTGGGCATCGTTCAAGCCTTCCATGAATAATGAAAACTCTTTACCGGATTCCACCAGTGCCTGAATGGCGTGTCCTGGTTTGGGGGTGTAATCCACGGTTAAGGTTTCACTGGCGATTTCCGTACCGCCCAATACTCGAATACCCGATCGAGCGACTGCGTAATCTGTTCCCAAAACGAGTACCTGATCATCGCTGTCTTTGACGCTGATAGATTGGGTGAGGTCTGGGATATAGCGAAAAGGAATCAGTTCGTTATCAACACCGTGCGCTGTGACTTGCTCGTCTGTGATGGCGGTTGCTCCAATAGCATCCAGCGAAGCCCGCAGGGCCAGGGCAATATTGGCCGGGGTGAAATCATGAGCTTTGATTGAACCGGTAATACCGGAAATGCGTGACACAACATTACGCAGGCCACCACCGCCGAGGAAGTTTTTCTGTTCCTTTTTCTCTTCTTCAAAGCTAAAGGCAAACTCACTGATATTGCCCATAGGCAACAGTGGGGCGGATTTATCATAGGGCTGAATATGCACAGAGCCCGCACCGATAAAACTGTAATCAATCATAGTGTCGTCCTTGTCAGTATTTGAGAGCGGTTTAGAGAATGGCTTCCACGGTCAAAGTGCTGTCGGCAAACGACAGTTGTCCGTGGTGGGGGGCAATATCAAAACGGGTATCACTGAAGGTCTGTTTACGAGCGTCCGGGCAGAGCTTGTCTGTCGGATTTAAGGCCGCACGTAATTGTCTGGTCAGGCTGATCAAATCGCTGGTGGTCTGGTCTGATGTTTTCACCACTGCGCTGATAGTAAACTGCAACTCAAACCGTCCTTTCTCACCCTGACGAGAAAGCTCTGTCAGACTTTCCAGTTGCACCAGAATGGCCGGAGTTGAAAGGTCATCATCTAGGCCGGTGGCGGCATAACCCAACTTGGTTTCAGCTACGACTGAGAGTTTCTCAATAATGGCATCAACAATGATCTGTTCACTCGATGCGATAGGCATAGTTGAGTTCCTGTTGCATCAACGTGGTAAAGCGTTCCAGTAGTTGTGGCTGTAACGGGTTGATGGCTTGCCGGGCTGCGTTGGCAATAGGAAGGGAGACTTTCTCGATGGGCAACCCCATCCACATTGTCCGGCCGCTTTTCAGAGACACCTGTTTCTTATGTTTCCATTCAGGTGTTCTGCGAAACACCATCTCGCTTCTGGCTCCCACCGGCTGAAACACAAATGCTCCATCCCACCGATAACGACCAGTTCTCACACCACCGCCAGTTTGCACCGGTCGCCCCAGGTAATGAGCGGGGATATCCGCCAACCCGATCCAGATCACAAGTTCATACTGATCCGAACGCTGACCGGGCTTGTAAAGGGAGACTTTGACCCGGCCCAGTTCCTTCACCTTTTTCTGGGAGACCTGTGTCGCACGACTGAGTGCCCGCAATACTTGCCGTTCCGCAAAACGGGACAGCTTGGTCATAGCGCGACGAATAGCGGTATCCGTTTTCGCGGGGGCATTATCAAAGTCAGCCACCAACGTTCGCAGCGGACCATCGAGTTGCATATCAATCTGCATGCAAGCTCCACTTAGCCAGTGAGCCGTCGTCTTTCAACTTGCGGTCCACGCGCCAACGCTCACGTGATGTGCTGATCTGATCATTGCGCTGGAGTTTAAGGATATTGGACACGGTGATGGTCACTTGCCCCTGCATCACCGCACCATGGGCGCCGGTTGGCTGAACATCCCGCACCAGTACGCCCGGAATATTCGTGGACTGCCCGTCCTTGTTGGTCCAGGCGTACTCCCGGGCAAAGGTTTTCATCACCACTTTATCCAGGTTGGTGAAGTGTTCCTCTATTCCCATCATGCGACCGTTAAGACAACGTGCACTTAATCACTGCCCGGGGCTTCAGGCACAGTGGTAACGGGTTGGATTGGGTGTGCAGCTGGATACCTTTATCAAAATCCAAAGGCTTCTGCTTGGCATACAATGGCAAGCCGATCTGGTTGGCGGTTTCGATAAAATCCGCCGGACCAAACCAGGTCCGGAAGATATTCGAGCCCATGGGGAACACATAAGCTTCATCCGGTTCGATAAACGGTACGCCATCCACCTGGCCCATATACTCTTCCCAGAGCGTGTTGCAGTAATGAAACCCTTCCTTGAAATCATTACGCAGCATAGCTCCAGCCTGATAACGCTGGTAGGACTCTTTCACATAAGGATGACCAATCAGCGCATCATAAAACTCCGCGCCACAGAAGCCATGGAGGTGGGAGTACATGGTCACACCCAGAGCTTCATCGACCTTGCGGCGCATCTTGACGCAGCTGTCTCGCACATCCAGCTCGTCATTGCTGAATTCAAAGGTGTGGGTTTGCTGATCAACTTTGAACTCGTCAAACAGGTCGTAGATGATGCTGCCATCGGCATCCAGAATCTGCCCCTTCAGTGCACCAAGGCGCAGGTGTTCCAGAGTGACTTCATGATTCACACGAATATCGGTGAGCCGTTGATTCACAACCGCCTGAACACCTGTCAGGGCACTGGTGGAACCAAAGGCTCGTACATTCTGCACTTCATCGGCGAGAATAGTGCCATCGTGGGGAATATGAGACACCCGAAAATCACGCAAAGCGCGTTTGGTTCCTTTCGCCTGAGTCGCCGGAGCGCCGCGTTCTTTTGTCGGCAGTAAACGTAATGTGCCGTTTTTCGATTCCACACTCACCGTGGTGGTATTCACCCCGGCATCAATAAACAGCCCCATACTGCCAATACGCCCCGGTTTATAGGGGGCATCGTTAATCGTGGCGGTGAGAGAGCTCATGCTGAAGGCATCATTGCCAAAAATATCGAGAAGATTCATCCGTGTATCCTTTTCGTCCAGGAAGGGTTAACGCAGAATAATGTCCAGTGCCGCCAGTTCCGTGATGGCCGTCGCTTTTTGTTCATCAGTAATGCTGTCGGGCCAAATGAGCAGGCTTTCATCCACCTCAGCACTGCGGGCAATCAGCACCGCTTCACCACCGGTGGCATAAGTTGTGGCGTTGTTATACAGAATGCCTGCCGCCATTTGGCTGCCGTCGTCAGCCTCTGGCAATACCGGGCTATAGACGTTGGTCGCCGTATTTTTGCCCAATACGGTACCTGATAGCAGGCTGAGGTCGGGAGCCAGTTCTATCTGTTCCCGACTGATGCTGTTGTTTCCTTCAGACACCAGAAACTCTCCGGTGTGCACGGATTCCTTCAATGTGGCCATGTTGATTTCCTTATAAATGAAGCTGGCAGGGAGCGGTTAACTGACGACTGTTTATTGGTAACTGTGTTTATTACGTTTCTGATAGAGCGCCTGAACATCCAGTTTGGGCGCATGACCTGTGTCTGTATTGTTGGGCTGATGGTGTTGTTGAGGCGTGAGGCTGTTATCTATCGTTGGCTGCTGACGGGTGAGTTGTTCAAATAACTCCGTGCGCACCTGTTCGACAGACTTACCCGCCTGAATATAAGCAGGAGCCTGATCAGATTGTG
>NZ_CAMZOG010000131.1 GCF_947331445.1 Parendozoicomonas sp. Alg238-R29
CCGTTCAAATCAATCTTTGCCTGAAGGCTATTTCTGTTTCAACCCCTCACTTTCTTCAGCCAACCTGAGAAAGCCCCTTATTTTTCCCAAATATTTTGGGGGATCGCAATCCCCCTGAACGCTTCGATTATTTATGATTGTTCTGACTACTGCCTGCCAGCCACTTCATCCAGGCATAGACCCAGTTCTTTGACGTTAACTGTTTTTCCCGGGCATGAAGGATAAACCGTGTTGTTTCTTTCTCTTCATCGACCCATGGATAAAAGTTACTAGCCCAGAGGTAGAGAGCATTATCCAGCTCGAAGCACTCCGGAAGCGGTAGAGTTTTTGCCGTGGAAAACTGAGAGGCATAGCGCACAGCCACTAAAGACTGTTCAGGCGCAAGCCCCCTGCCCTCTTCCATTAATATTTGATCTATCCAGCTATCGCCATCGACTTCAGGCTTGAGATGCCCTTTTTCTTCCAGCCAGTCCATATACCAGCCAATGGTACTGATATCAGGATATACATGTCCTTTATCCAAAACCTCATACCGCACATGGCTTTCTTCCTGCTCAACAAAGGTATGGAAAATGTCACGGATAGATTCGGCTTCAAAACCCTTACGGTCATATTCTTTTTGATGTGCCGGAGAAAGCTCTTTGTAGTGACTAACAGAAAAGTGAAACTCAAGCGGGTGCATCCATGCCTGTGAAGCAGCACGCAAAGAACTTCGACGACTGTAATCAATCCGATAACTGAGTTTTACTCCTACCACTTTTCGGCCGCTGCGAATTTCCTCAATCTCAATACTGGTGATATCGGTATGTTGCCCTATAGCTTCTACAGCCGGTTTTAGTATGCGTCGATTGACGTTTTTAAATTGCTGGTAGGACTTCGTGCTTTCCGGGTTATAACCCATGATATCGGGTAACAGCATATCTGTTGGTTTTTCCAGATACTCGCTGTAAAGCCAAAACATCCGGGTTTTATGGGGAGTGTTCTCCACAGAACTCAAAGCTCTGTAGAGGTTGATCTGGTAAGTCGTGGACAAACAGGCAATTTGGCGCAGCTGAAAACGGTGATAGTGATCAGAGATATCACCAAAAAAATCCATAGCGCTTTTACCAAACTTTATCTGAACCAGGCCACGCCCCTTACTGATACGCGCTTTGTCAATCAGGCTGATAACTTCATACTCGCCTGGTGCGAGGCGTCGTTCAAAAGCCACCTTGCCCAGGTTCTTTCCGGCCGTATAGAAATCATTGTATGCACTCTTTGAACTGACCCCCAGTGCTTTGACCAGATCGGGAATGTACAGGGTGATATCTTCAGGATCATCCGTCTTTGTGGCGACATCTCGACGAAACTGTGTTTCTGACGCGGCAAAAAGAACCAGTCGTTGCTGGTTCAGGGTCATGTTGTGCCGTACGCGGTAGAAGTCATTGGACTCTTTAACAATCCGGTATTCGGCATTGGTAATAATGTTATGTTTACTACCCAACAAATCCAGCTGCTCGGTTTCTTGTTCGGACATGATTTAGTTCAGAGTATAAGGGTGACATTTACACTTATCACTTGTCACTCTAATGGAATTCACTGGCTCAGGCTAGTGTCTATAACTTTTAAGTAGAACTTGCTGTGTGCTTTTTCTTTGTCTCATTGATATTCAGGTTCTGTAGTCTGATTTTTCACCTGTGAACACTTTAATAGCTCTTTCTATCTCTTATTTATCTTTATCCTCCTCTTATAAAATCCTTATTTATTTCTTAAAGCATTATTAAGCTTTTTCCAAGCCTTCAGGTGCAAGGGCTAGAGCTCTTTTAGGCGACACTTACCGGGTCATAGGTGACAACTGGCGGGTTATGGGTGACAACTGGCGGGTTATGGGTGACAACTGGCGGGTCATGGGTGACAACTGGCGGGTAATATAGGGAAAACTAGAAGAGTTTTGCCCTTTATATACATCAAACAGGTAATGCTTTTACTTTTTGTCTAATTATTATTAAAAATCCTCTTGAAAAGAGTATCTATTACATAATGAAACACAATTGGACTTTTGATTTTCTTATTAAACTTTGTATAAGAAGACTGTTTTCCTTTGTTTTATCTTAAAGGCGACATTTTTAGGGTCTTTTTTTCAGAACCTTACTGTTCTAGTGTCCTGTTTTTCTTCTTGAACTCATCTCAAGACTATGAACAACTTTGCTGTTCCTAGTATGCTTGAACCTCTCTTTTGCTAAAGAGTTGCTCATGAGCAACTCTACGCTTCTTAGAGAAGCAGGATGTAAACTACACGACAGTTTACATATGGTTAAAAAATGACCTGCTTCTCTTGTGCCTGTTCGCACTTTCTTTAAAATTTTAGAGAAAGTGCGAACACGAATACTTGTTATATTTATCTTCTATTGCCTATATTCGTAAAAAGCCTGAAAATAGTGTCAAGCATTACAGCATGCGAGGGAGTGCTCATGAGCAAGGAGAAGCTAACTGACACCAGAATGTCGCCCTCAAAGGTGACAGGTTCCGGGTCTGGTAGTGAGCCATCAAAAAGTAGCTCCCCCGTTGATGCGCATGAAAACATGGTGGTGCAATCCATGACATTTCCAACCGATAGTTATGATGACTCCTCTGACACTATGACCCAGTACCTGGAAGAAGAACCTGCCCCTCTGGGAACAGATGATGCTGGCAGTCTGTTTGCCAATTTCTCTACCATTGGCAATCAGCGTTTGAAAGAAATTCGAACCAAAATTATTTCGCCGGAGAAACGTAAAAAAGCACGCACCTGGAGCTTACGAGAGGCCAGCAAGTTAATTGGTCGCTCTGATGCTTTGATTCGTCGTGACTTTTCCGATCAGCTGAATAAAAAACCAAACGGGAATTACTTTTTAACTCTCAACGATATCAATATGTTGAGAGACTACTATGACACCCGGTATGTGCGCCCTGAAGGCAGTGAGCCAATGATTCTTGGGGTTCTTAACTTTAAGGGCGGCGTTGCAAAAACAACCTCAAGCGTACACCTGGCTCAAAAAGCAGCAATTGATGGCTTGCGGGTATTGCTTGTGGATGTTGATCCCCAGGCCTCCAGCTCGTTTTCTCTCGGGCCATTTATTCCAGATCTGGAACTGGATCAGGATGATGTTCTGACTAATGCGATGATGAACAACCCGGAGTACATTCGCAAAATTGTGCGGACATCCTATTTCCCGGGTATCGACATTATTCCGGCCAATCTGTTCCTGCAGGATCTGGAATTGGCTCTGCCAAATAACGATATTAATAATGTACGCACTATGGGGCCGGTTATTCTGCGTTTGAAGCGGGCACTTGATCTGGTCAAACATCATTACGACCTGATCATTGTTGATAACGGACCCAATATGGGCAGTATTACTCTCAACGCCCTCACCTGCTGCAATGGCCTGGTCATTCCTGTGCCTCCGTCTGCTTACGATCATGCCTCGTTCGTTATGTTATGTACCAGTTTGTCTGGTGCTTTTTATGAAGAGAAAAAGAAACTCGAGTATCTCCGTATTCTTATTACCAAACATTCTGGGAACAAATCAGCGATTGAAAATGAAGCCCAACTGCGTGAGCTATATGGCGATTATGTGATGGGGAGTGTCATGGCGGCCTCTGCTGAGGTTGAACGATCCAGTTCCAGTATGTCCAGTGTTTATGATCGTCAACCCGGCAGTAAATCCAAGTCTACCTATACCCGTGCTATTGAGCATATGGACGCTGTAAACAATGAGATCATTGATGATCTGAAAGCCCTGTGGAGCCAACAGGCTGAAGCGGCCATGGGGCACCAGAAGGAAATGAGTGACGAACAGGTGGAGCAGGCCTGATATGAGCGAGACAGTAAAACCCAAACCAAAACTGCAGGGGCAGGGCGACGTTGCCGTCAATAAACCAAAACCCAGGTTAACGGGAGCATTTCGCCACTTTCAGGATGAAATGAAGGCCTTGAATAAAGAGCCTGAAACCATTCTTACACCCGAAAAAGGTGAACTGGTCTTTGATGATGGTCGTGAAATTAGCAATCTGGAAAAGACTCAGGTAAACGGCACTGGATTATTAAAGCTGAATGCCCTCAATATTGAACCATGGCAGTATGCAAACCGCTCAGAAGATGCCTTGTTTCTCGAAGAGCTGAGCCGTGACATTGATACAGCTGGCGGTCAGAAATCTCCTGTTCTTGTGCGCAAGTTAGCGACTCCGAGACCATCAGCAACAGATCCTGAACAGTTGATCACCCACGAAGTGATTGCCGGACGCCGGCGCTGGGAAGCCGTTCGCAAACGAGCTGACAAAACCCTGATCTGTATGGTGCGTGATCTTTCTGATCAAGAAGCGGCACTGGAACAGGAAATGGAGAACCGGCGTAAAGATCCCAGTAATTATGATGACGCGAAAACTTACAAGCGTTATTTGGACACTGGTCTTTACCCAACACAGCAGGCTTTGTGTGATCATCTAGGTATTGAGAAAACAAAACTTTCTCAATTAATGAATTACATAAAGCTTCCTGAAGAAGTCTCCAGTGAACTGGATCCTATGCATAAAATTTCTATGCATACTGCTCGTATCCTTCGAACTTATACTTGCAATAAAGATCCGGTCATTCGAGAACAGTGTATTGCCTACACCATTGAACACAGTGATAAAGTTCGTGAAGGAAAGCTCAGTTATAAGCAGTTAGAGAGTGCCTTTAAAAAGCTGATTGACCCGCCCAAGTCTTCTGATATGAAACGTACCATTACCTGCAAAGGCAGAAAGGTGTGTAACATCAAGAAAACTCTCGACGGAAAGATAACCATCACTTTGGATAGTACTCAGTTGCCTGACTTCCTTGATGATGAAATCCGTTTGGAAGTGAATGAAGTTTTAGAATCTTTATAACAGTACTGTGTCGCTGGATCTTTCCGGCGGCACTTTTTCCTTTTCTCATTATTCTCATTTCAGTTTTTCTGCCCTCTCCGAAAGTTTTCACAAAGCCCTTTTCTGGATTCCCCTGCTTGTCATCTTAACCACTGTTGGCTCACCTTGTTCTGGTGACATTTTTTGCTGGCTCGATGCTGGCTATGCTTCAGTTCCCTATGAAGTGGCATTTTTAACAACACCCATTTTGCCTTTTATTCGCTTGGTGGAAGTAGTTTATCTAACCCTCCGCACGCACAGATTGTCATGTAAGGAATGGAGTTGCTCATGAGCAACTCCATTTTTTATGTCCCTTCTATTGAGCAACGTGAAGGTTGCTGAAAAAGTTACACGTGAAACTTTTCAGTATTGGGTTTCTGTGAAACAGTGAAATAGTTCCACGCAGACGTTATGCTGAAGTGGTTAAAGAAGGAATGTTTGCATGGAAACTGCAATATCACAGCGAGCCGATAAAACGGAGCAGCAGGCCGCTGAGAAACTGTTCAAAGGAAAAACGACTGCCAAACTGTTTTCCGGGATTTCTATTGATCATGGGCGCGTGCCGGTGGATTTGTGTGATCGCGGGCGTTATCAACCCCGGCAGGATTTTGATCCGCAGCAGCTTCAAGAGTTGGCTGATTCATTACGTCAGACGGGAGGAAATATTCAACCCGTCATACTGCGCCCGAAAGCCAATGGGCGCTATGAAATACTGGCGGGGGAGAGAAGGGTACGGGCAACTCTTCTGGCCGGGATTGATTCTGTACTGGCCATCACCGGTGCATTTGATGATGATCAATGCCACGTGATTACTGTTGTAGAAAACCTCCAACGCAGCGATTTGAACCCTATAGAAGAGGCGCAGGGATTCCAGTCGCTATTGGATAAAGGCTTAAAGCAACAGGTGGTTGCTGCCAGTGTGGGTAAAAGCCGGGTGTTTATAGCGAATGCTGTGCGTTTGTTAAAGCTCGATATTGGCGTTCGTGATCTGCTTCGAAGTGGCAAGCTCTCGCAGGGGCATGGCAAAGCTATCGCTGGACTCAATGAACATTCGGTGACAACGGAAAGAGAGCTGGCGCGAAAATGTGTTCGAATGAATTGGTCGGTTCGACGCCTCGAGGCAGAAGTTCAGAGTCTGAACACAAACAAAGAGGCCTCAATTCCCAGAACCAAAGATGCCAATCTGAGGCGTTTGGAAGAACTTGCCACCGGGAAGTTTGGTGCTCCAATTGCCATACGACCCAGTTCCAAAATAGCTGGCGGGGGGTTTATCCATATCCCGTTTACCAGCGAATCTGAGATGCGCACTATTCTGGAAAAGATGAATGCCTGGCCAGATGACAGTGAGCGTGACTAATAAGCCCTGAACAATGGTGTGTTCAGGACTTACCTGGAACCAAAAAATGAACTCTTAATAAAGTGGGAAACTGCCAATAGCCGTTAATGTGTACGCGCCGTTGCCGGTGCTGTTAACACGTTGCACCTCCATCGAATCTCCCCGGAATCTCACCAGCAGGAAGTTGTTATAAACAGCTGCTCCACTTAGCAGAATCGGAAGATGTTTACCGCTTCCATGAAAACTGTTCAGGGTTCTGTAGATCCCATTGGTGGAATGATAGTGTCCTGCAAAAATGGCAGAAACATCATAATCTTTCATCAGCTTTTGGAAGTCAGGGTCATAAAAATTCGTGGGAATATGGTAATTCAGTACGATTTTCTTACCGCGACTGTGAGCGTCGGCAAGATCGGTTTTTAGCCAGTTCATTGCACTTGTAAGATCAAAGTAATCCCTGCGTGCTGAACCAAGATTCCAGCCATTCCATTTTCTTTCGTATTTAGGGTAATTGTTGAGCTGCACAAAGTGCACATTCCCAATCTCCCAGGAGTACCCCAGACTGTTTTTGTACTCTTTGCGGCGAGTGGGGAACCTGTAATATGTATCGCCTTCATGCAGATCAAAGCGCTTCGGATTCAAACTGCGTACCTGATCAATCAAGTACAAAGCCATCCGATTGGCACAGTTGTTACTAGCGCAGTCGTCTACATTGTTGGAAATGTCATGGTTGCCCAAGCCTGGGTAGTTATTGATCTTCAGATCTTTCTCATAGAACTGGCGATATTTGTCGAATTGCCAATCATGCCCAAAAGCAGTGAGATCCCCATTAATAATTGAGCCAGCCAGACGTTCTCTCCCGAGATCGCGGAGGAGGGCATTCATTGCTGCAACCTGGCCTTCATTATCGATGGTGGCCAGGGTTTCGTCGTCACAGTCACTGTGCCCATTGCCGCAGCTCCAAGGGTATTGTGGATCTGAAGACATGATCATGTAGAAGTCGTTGTAGTTAAAGCGAATGACTCTGATAAACGACGCCTTGTCATTAAACAGGTCACCCATATTGTGTACGGAGGAGAAATAAGTGCGGCATTCACCCCCACCATTTCCATGTTCACAGATTTCTGCTGCATAACCGGAAGGGATTTCCAGGGATGAAATGTGGTCGTTAGGAAAACTCGCTGTTGTAAATGATGTGACTGTTCCAGCACCAGGGCAAAGCCAACTGACAGCGCCACGATACCAAGTGTCATTGTAGGCTCCGACGCAGGTTTCAGATTGTGCATGAGCTGATGGCAGCCAAAACAGACTGGTTAATAAAAGCAGCAGGGAAGATAGCTTCATAAATTATTATTTTCTTGGCAGTGGATTGAAGTGCAACGGACACATCATAACCACAAGAAATAACCACGGGTTTTCCTGAGAGCCTTCACGGTGGGAATTTAAAGTCAGTATCTTCCATTAAACAATGGGCTCTGTTCACAATAAATGTGGGTTGAGCCAATG
>NZ_CAMZOG010000132.1 GCF_947331445.1 Parendozoicomonas sp. Alg238-R29
ATCTACCAGAAGTCAGCCGCTGGTGCTTTTATCTCAAAATCCGCTCCTGTTTACCCACAGATATCCCTGAGGAGCCATATATTTATTCAATGCATTATAAAGCTGAGTATCAGTCACCTTCGACAAAGCAATCCGCAGCCAGGTAAAAGACACATTGCAAAAACTTCTCGCGGAAGAGAACCAGCCTGTTAAAGTTATCGCGGCGCATTTGGGATTTCAGGAATCACGCTCCTTTAATCGCAGGACTCATAAAAACCATGGTTTATCTCCCGCAGAACTGCGGGTTCATAACAAAGGCTCTGGGAGTAATGGCAGAATACCTGTTTTCCGTACTTTTATTAGCTGTTCCAGCAGTCGTTATTTATCTCTGTCACCGTTTTCCTCTACTCGATAATCTAGGCAGCGCAGCTCTGTGTTTTCTTGCAAGCGTCGCCTTTGGCCAGTTAATGGAGCATGCACTTCACACAACAGCCTTTCGACCAGTAGCTGAAGACGTTTTAGGAATATTTATCGCCTTCGCCCTGCCACTGTTGTTGTTTTCATCTGATGTTAAAGCCTGGTTTACACTGGCTAGCCGTACAATGATTTCAATGATCATCGCCATGATGACGGTGGTCTTCCTGGCAACACTGCTAACACTTTTCTTCCAAAGCCATATCAATGAGCTGCCTTACATAGCCAGCATGGCGGTAGGGAATTTCACTGGCTCCCTGGTGAATGGTGCGGCACTGAAAACGGGACTACAGGCCAGCAACGAAAGTTTTCTGCTGGTTTATGGATATGACGTTCTCATTTCCAGCCTGTACCTTCTTTTCCTGATTACTTTTGCCCATAAGTTTGCCAGAAAAGTATTACCGCCATTTCAATCTGCGGACACAAGGCCTGTTGACAACGAACGAAGCGAATTTGACGAATACCGCCTGTTACTTGCAAAGAAATCCTGGCAGCAGCTACGACTCCCTCTTGGTAGTAATCTGCTAATAATAGGTATCGCCCTGTCTGCCTCTTCACTGGTGAGCCAAAATGCTCAAACAGCCACAGCCATCGTGACCCTGACAGTTTTAAGTTTGGCCGCTTCTTTCAACTCCCGAATACGTACGACAAAAAGCACCTACCCCTTGGGCATGTATCTGATCCTTTTGTTTTGTCTGTTTTCAGGCACATTGTTCAGCAAAAGCATTTTGGAACAGGCTACGTTCTCGTTACTGGCCTTTTTTCTGGCCTTAGCGTTTGGCGCGGTTATTGTACATATGTTGTTTTGTCACCTGTTCAGAATTGATGCCGATACTTTTTTGGTGACATCTGTCGCAGCCATCCTCTCCCCTCCCTTTGTCCCCCTGGCAGCGAACGTTATGCATAACCGGACTATCCTGTTAAGTGGCATGAGTGCAGGCGTTCTCGGGTATGCATGTGGTAACATTTTGGGGCTTTTCACTTACTGGCTGATACAACAACTTACGTAGATTCCCGGATGAAATCTTATTTAATTGCAAATTCCTCAAACTTTGCGGTCTCACCTATATTGTCCTTTCAGTATTTTTCGATAACATACCGGCCTTTTTGATTGACGGAGCAGGCAGAACACATGGCATCTTTCGTCCCGGGACAACGCTGGATCAGTGACACCGAGATCGAACAGGGGCTGGGCACCATTCTTACATTCGATGCCCGCACAATAACCCTGCTCTACCCGGCCACAGGTGAAACCCGGGTTTATCGTCAGGAAAACAGTCCTTTGACTCGCGTACAATTTGAACCGGGGGATTCTGTAGCCAGCCATGATGGCTGGGTACTGACTGTATCCGGTGTTGAGGAAAAGAACGGTCTACTGGTTTATACCGGTACTGACGAAAACGGTGAGCACCGTGAATTGCCGGAAGCCAATCTCGATAATTTTATCGAGTTCAACAAGCCGCAGGATCGCCTGCTGGCTGGCCAGATCGACCTGAACAGCAATTTCTCATTGCGGTATCAAACTCTGGCTCATTACAACCGTCTATGCCAATCCCCTTGGCTAGGGCTGTCTGGCGCCCGTGCCAGCCTGATTCCCCATCAGCTGCATATTGCCCATGAAGTGGCCGACCGCTACGCACCCCGGGTTCTTCTGGCCGATGAAGTAGGCTTGGGCAAAACCATTGAAGCCGGCTTGATTCTGAATCGTCAGCTGCTCACCGGACGTGCCTCACGTATTCTAATTCTGGTACCAGAGCCTCTGGTTCATCAGTGGCTGGTAGAAATGCTGCGCCGCTTTAATCTGGCATTCAGCGTTTTCGATGAAGAACGTTGCCGTAATGCCGATGGTGATAACCCCTTTGCCAGCGAACAACTGGTACTGGCGAGTATTGATTTCCTGCGTAACAGCCCGGAACATCAAGCTCAGGCACTGGATGCTGGCTGGGATCTACTCGTTGTGGATGAAGCCCACCACCTTGAATGGACAGAAGAAAACGGTGCCGGCCCAGATTACCAGTTGGTAGAGAAGCTGGCTGAAGATACTCCTGGAATCCTTCTCCTTACCGCAACGCCTGAACAACTGGGCCATGCTGGTCACTTTGCCCGCCTGCGCCTACTGGATCCGGATCGTTTCCACAGTCTGGAGGAGTTCCAGAAAGAGGAAGCCAGCTACGAGCCCGTTGCCGAAGCGACCAGAGAACTGCTGGACACCGGCCGCATTTCCGAAGAGGCTGCCAACAACCTGCGATCCCTGCTTGGCACCGAAGCGGATGGCTTGATTGCCATTATCAATGATGGTGACCAGACCGAAGCTACGCACTCCAATGCCAGAGAACAGCTGATCCGTGCACTTCTGGACCGCCATGGCACTGGCCGCATATTGTTCCGTAATACCCGTGCAGCCGTCCCTGGTTTCCCAGGTCGCGCCGTTCAGGGCTATCCACAAGAACGACCAGAACTGTACACCATTGCCCTGGAAGAGAGTGCCAAAACTGCAACACTCAAAAGCCAAAGCTCCGATTTACGGGAACAGCAGTTCCCTGAACTGGCTTACC
This sequence comes from Parendozoicomonas sp. Alg238-R29, assembly GCF_947331445.1. Classification (GTDB taxonomy): domain Bacteria; phylum Pseudomonadota; class Gammaproteobacteria; order Pseudomonadales; family Endozoicomonadaceae; genus Sansalvadorimonas. The sequence continues at coordinate 3,009 of NZ_CAMZOG010000132.1, forward strand.
AGAGGCATGTCACTATTGATGATGCCGACCCATGGTGGAAAGTCGACCCCCGCGTTGACTGGCTGGTCAATATGCTCAAGCTGCTTCGCAAAGAAAAGATTCTGGTGATTTGCGCTAATAGCAGCACGGCAATGGATCTGGAAAATGCTCTGCGTATCAGTGCAGGTACGCAAGCCTCTGTCTTTCATGAAGGCATGAGCATTGTTGAGCGTGACCGTGCCGCAGCCTGGTTTGCTGATGAAGAGTATGGTGCCCAGGTGTTGATCTGCTCTGAGATCGGCAGCGAAGGCCGTAACTTCCAGTTTGCCCATCATCTGGTTCTGTTCGATATGCCTGCTAACCCAGATCTTCTGGAACAGCGTATCGGTCGCTTGGATCGCATCGGTCAGGAAGAAACTATCCGCATTCATGTTCCTTACATTAAGGGGACCGGGCAGGAGCGCCTGTTCCAGTGGTATAACGATGGACTGAATGCATTTGCTGACACCTGCCCGGCTGGTAGCGTTGTTTACTCCCGTCTGCGTGAAGAGCAAGAGGCCTGGCTGCTAAACGCTTCCTGTAAAGATGAGGATCAAACCGGCAGCGAAACAAGCTGGGATTTCGAGACCCTGGTTGAACGCTCCCGCGCCATGAACGGTGAAGTCAGCAAGCATCTGCGCCTTGGCCGGGATCGCCTTCTGGAACTGAACTCCCGTGGTGCAGGCAGCAAGCGTGATCTGGTTGGTGAAATCAGCAGTGAAGACACCCCCAAAGTACTGTCCAACTACGTAGAAAAGCTGTTCGAAAGCTTCGGCCTGGAAACCGAGGATCACTCCAAGAACGCTTTGGTGGTACGCCCCGGCAATCATATGACAGTGACCAGCTACCCTGGCCTGCCAACCGATGGTACAACCATTACGTTCAACCGGGACATGGCCCTCTCCCGCGAAGATATGCAGTTCGTTACCTGGGAGCACCCTATGGTGCGTGAAGGTATGGATATGCTGCTTACCAGCGAAAGCGGTAACACCGCCTGCGCAATTATTAAGAGCAAAGGCCTGAAACCGGGGCTGATGTTGATGGAAGCCATCTTTGTAGTGGAAGCCAGTGGTGACAAAGGTCTACAGCTGGAGCGATTCCTGCCACCAACTGTATTGCGTACACTGATTGATCCATCCCTTAAGAATCTGGATGCCAAGGTGCCGTTCAAGAATCTGGATGCCCAACTGCAGAAGCTGAAAACCAGTACTGCCCGCAAGGTGGTGAAAAACCAGCGAGAGGCTGTTGTGAAAATGGCCAAGGCAGCGGAAAACCATGCCCGTGGCCAGGTAGCGGATATTATTAATAATTCCTGCCAGAAACTCATGAATAACATCACTCAGGAAATTCGCCGGATGGCGGCTCTCAAAGCCGTTAACCCGAACATCCGCGATGAAGAGATTGAGTTCCTCAAACAACAGGCTGCCCAGGGTCATCAGCTGCTGCAAAAAGCCCAAATGCGACTGGATGCTATCCGGTTGATTTTCACAACCTGATTGCTCCGCCCAAAAAACCGATTCATACACCGTGGGTCGGTTTTAACAATCAACAGCTCTCCCCTGCATGAAAAGCGACACAGTAGTCATAACCAGTATTTTTTGTAGTATTTTTCCTGTATTTCTGTGATATTCCCTTGCTTCCCCGTTCAGCTCTCCCTACCCTACCTCTATGCTGAGCAAGAAGTACCTGCCGTCCAGCCATGACAAGCACAATTACACCCCATACAGCCAGCCCCTGCTTTCAGTTGAAAGGCAGCATGATCACTATGATGACGCTGGAACTGTATCGCTTTGATGAACTAAACCTGCATCACCAACTGCAAGGATTAGTCGCTAAGGCTCCACGCTTTTTTGAAAACACGCCGGTCGTCGTAGGACTGGAAAACCTTCATGACCCGGAAGGCCCCATAGATCTGCCACGGCTTTGTTCTTTATGTGCGGGCTTTGGCATAAACCTGATAGCTATTCGAGGCGGCAACGCTGACCATAGAACCAGTGCCTCAGACGCCGGTTTGGCCTGCCTTCCGGCACAGCCTGCATCAGCGGCCAGAAAGGTGCCCTCAGCCACTCACTCTTTTGATAGCAACCCAGCTTCATCGGTCACGCCTCTTAAGAAGGAGAATGTTACTCCGATTCATCAGAATGAGTCAGGCCTGAATAATACGGTTTCACCAGAACCATCCGATGCAAGAAAAGACGAACCAGCCCCAGAGTCACCGGTTTACCAAACTCCGAAAATCATCAGTAGTCCAATACGTTCCGGGCAACAGGTGTTTCACGACGGAGATCTGATACTCACCGGGCCAGTCAGTACCGGCGCCGAAGTGCTGGTGACTGGTAACCTGTATGCTTACGGCGCATTTCGTGGACGAGCCCTGGTGGGTGTGAAAGGCAATGGTCAGGCACGTATTTTCTGCACTCATTTTGAAGCCGAGCTGGTTTCCATTCATGGGCACTACAAAATGGCGGCTGCTATGGACAAGTCCCTCTGGAAACAAGCGGTGCAGGTTTACCTGCAAGACGATTCACTGGCTCTTAAACAGCTCACCTGAATCTTTGTACACATAAAATTGAATACCGGTAGGGGGAAACCTTGGCGAGAATAATTGTTGTCACTTCAGGTAAAGGTGGCGTTGGTAAAACCACCACCAGTGCCGCCCTGTCTACTGGTCTGGCTCTTCAAGGGCATCGCACCGTTGTTATTGATTTTGATATTGGCCTGCGCAATCTTGATCTGGTTATGGGCTGCGAGCGTCGTGTTGTTTACGATTTCATCAACATTATTAACGGTGAGGCGGCTCTCCATCAGGCGTTGATCAAAGACAAACATACCGACAATCTTTTTGTTCTTCCTGCCTCCCAAACCCGTGATAAAGATGCTCTGACACCGGAAGGTGTCGCCCAGGTTTTGGAAACCCTCTCCAAAGAGTTCGATTATATTGTCTGCGACTCTCCCGCAGGCATTGAGCGCGGCGCATTGATGGCTCTTTACCATGCTGATGAAGCCATTATCACTACAAACCCTGAAGTCTCTTCAGTGCGTGATTCTGACCGTATTCTTGGCATTCTGCACAGCAAGTCCCGCAGGGCAGAATTGAATCTTGAGCCTGTTCGTGAACACCTGCTACTGACTCGTTATGACCCAACACGAGTTGAACGTGGTGATATGCTCAGTGTTGAGGATGTGACTGACATTCTGGCCATTCCTTTACTCGGGGTTATCCCGGAAGATGACACTGTATTGAAAGCATCCAATCAGGGGATGCCGGTTATTCATCTGGAAGACAGCGATGCCGGTAATGCCTATGATGATGCTGTACAGCGTTTTCTTGGTCAGGAATGCCCTATGCGATTCCTGGAGGCTCCCCGTAAAGGGTTATTACAAAGGATATTTGGAGGGCAAGGATGAGCATTCTGGAAGTGTTCCGGCACAAACAGAAAAAAACCAACAGCGCGGCTATCGCCAGAGAGAGATTGCAGATCATTGTTGCTCACGAACGCAATGGCGAGCACACAACTCCTGATTACCTGCCATCCATGAAGCAGGACATTCTGGAAGTTGTGCGCAAGTACGTTGACGTACAACAGGAGCATGTCAGCATCACCTTTGAGAGTCAGCAGGATGTTTCCATACTGGAGTTGAATGTTACACTCCCGGAAACCAATTCGGTGGCCAGTTAGAATCTGATCACCCCCTGCACAAGAACAAAGGGTTTCGTACAGGATGTATCTGGAGTTAGGCGACATTTTTGTTCTGGCTGTTATTGCCACTTTTGCTATGTTTTGGTGGAACAGCCAGACAGTACGTCAACTTGCCACCCGCCACGCCAAAGCCCGCTGTAAAGAACTGGATCTGCAGTTTCTCGATGGCGGCATTTCCCTGAATTTTAAAAGTATCGCCCGCAGCCCCAGCGGCAGCCTGGTGATCAGGCGCAGCTGCACATTTGAGTTTTCTTCTACCGGCGAAGACCGCTATCAAGGCGAAGTTCTGATGCTGGGGAATCATCTGCAGGAAATACGCATTCCACCCCATATGCTTCCCTAGGGGGCGTTCTCAATTAAGCATACGATTCAGCGCCACCCGAAGATCATTGCCTAATTGAGAACGCCCCCTGGCATTATCTTTGCGGACAGTCTCCAGACATTTGTTGTCCTGTATCAACGTGGCCCGTGTATCTCCGATTTAGGATGTGCGTCCACGCGATTTCATTCATCAGCCTGTCATCCCCGGATGGGAGTCAGGCTGCGCAAAAGTGAGTTTTATAAGCGATATCAGAAATCTGCACCCACAGGGTGTATGGCAGCAGTTCGCCGATATCTGTGCAATCCCCCCACCCTTCCCACCATGAAGACAAGATTCGTCAGCATGTGGTTGCTTTCTGCGCGAGCAAAGGCCTGGATCACACGGTTGATGCCACTGGCAATGTGATTATCCGCAAGCCTGCCACAGAAGGTCTGGAAAATCGCCGTGGCGTTATTCTGCAGGCCCATATGGATATGGTTCCCGAGAAGAACAGCGACAAAGAACACGATTTCCAGAACGACGCTATCGAAACCATCATCGATGGTGAGTAACCGATCATTCCAGCCCGTTATCGCTTTAACGCGGTAGATCTGATCGTAAAGGCTCAGCAGCAAACTTTTCTTT
>NZ_CAMZOG010000133.1 GCF_947331445.1 Parendozoicomonas sp. Alg238-R29
AATTTCAATATTGTGATCCCGGTAGGCGCCCATACCACGTTCTTCAAATAAACGACTGGTTTTAGCAACAATCGCTGCAGCTACAGCTTCACCCTTCTTGCGTGCATCAACTCCTGCCAGTAAAAAGGCTGCTGAACATTTGAAGCCATCCATCCAGGTGGCGGACACTTTGTAAGAATCAGTGGGGGCAAAGCCAACCGCGCCGGTAACGCGAACTCTGTCGCTTCCAACGTCTTCCAGGTCAACATGGGAGAAATCGCAAACGACATCTGGTAGGTAATAAGCACGGGGGTCGCCAATCTCGTAAACCAGCTGCTCTGCAACGGTTTCACGGTTTACCCGACCACCAGTGCCTTCTGGTTTGGTCACCACAAAGCTGCCATCGGCTTCACACTCAATAATAGGGAAGCCCATATTGTCATAACCATCCTGAATGGTTTCCCAATCGGAGAAATTACCACCGGTACATTGAGCACCACATTCAACAATGTGCCCTGCCAGGCTGGCTTGGGCGAGATGAGTGTATTCGGTCATCTTCCAGTTAAATTCATGAACCAGTGGCGCTGTGACAACAGCACTGTCTGCTATACGACCAGTGATAACTATGTCAGCGCCATCTTTCAAAGCCTGAACAATGGGAGCGGCGCCGAGATAAGCGTTCATGGTGACAATGCCGCCAGGCATCTCATCACCGGAGAACATCTCGGTAACTCCAGCCTTTTTCATCTCTTTGACTTTTGGCATCAGGTTGTCGCCCTGAACAAGAGCAACCTTAAGATCAAGCCCCGCCTCTTGAATTAATGTTTCAAGAGCATCACGGCAAGAGCCAGGATTTACACCACCGGCATTACTGATGACCTTGATGCCCTGCTCAGCAATTTCAGAAAGAACAGGCTTAAGGGCGTATTTGATAAAGTCGGGAGCATAGCCGACGCTGGGGTCTTTCATTCTGGCGCCAGCCATAATAGAGAGAGTGACTTCAGCCAGATAATCGAAAACCAGATAATCCAGGTTACCTTGACGTACCAGCTGGTGAGCGGCTGTTTCGGTATCTCCCCAGAAGGCACTCGCACAACCTATGCGTACAGCCTTGTGGGGAGAGTTGGATGTGGTGGAATGATTGTTATTGGCCACGTTCCGTATCTCACTGTTTGGAAAAGGTATCAAAAAGTGAGATTCAGGTTACCAAGCAAGCGCTTGGTCGGCAAGTGTATGTACGTATCGGTGACCTTATTTTTTATGGTGTTGATCCAATGAAAATCTGGTTCCTGCCATTACTTTTAGCGTGATACAGGGCTGTATCCACATACTTCAAACTGTCTCTGAAACTTCCTCCTTTCGGATGTTCAATAAGGCCGACACTTACCGGCATGGTGTACTCTCTGTCGTTTACTGCTAAATCTCTGTCGTTTACTGCTAACTCTCTGTCGTCTACTGTTAATAGTGTGGTACTGATTTTTCTGCAGGTTTCTGACAGCTTTTGATAGGCGTGATTCACATCACAGAAGGGCATGCACAGTAAAAACTCATCGCCACCGTAACGCACAAGAATATCAGATGTTCGAATGCTGCCCTGTAAAATTTCAGTCATGTGTATGAGAGCTTTGTCGCCTGTGATATGCCCCCAGGTATCATTAATCTCTTTGAAGTAATCCACGTCGAACATAACCAGACAAAGCCTGCTTCTGTCACTACGCCTGCTATTGAGATCAATAAGACGAGTGACGGCTTCATCCATGTAGTAACGGGTAAAACAGCCAGTAAGGGGGTCACGAATAGATCGCAGGTACGCTTCTTTTCGGCTCTTGTTCATTTGCTGGTAAGCCATCTCCCGATCCAGGGCGACTTGCAGTGGGGTGGATTATCTACGAGGGCGTTCAGCCCTTCTGTGTAATTTCAGGCCACTCACTTTTGCTGATGCCTAAATAGCGTTTTGGACAGTGATCATCGTTGCAGGTGTACCCCTTATATCGTGCAGGTAAAAAACCAATGGCGGTGTCGTTGTCATCCAGAACAAGACTCTGTTCACACTAACTGTGGGTTAAGCCAATGAGATGCCTCCTGATCTAATAAACTCTCTTCTGAGAAGATATGTGTCTTTAAAAATCGTTTCCAGCCCAGATAGCGCGATAAATATTTCGTTGCCACGCCTTTGAAAAAAACCATTGATACAACGTTTGAGCTCACTGTGATAAGCGTTGGCTGTTTGAATGTGACCAACTCTTTCAGCGTCACGTTGAGTTGGTCTGTCAGTTGCGTGAAGAGTTCATCGTTACTCACATGTTCGAGAACGGCATCGGTTACATGTTGCTGGCGGTCGCAGGCCACCATGACGGGAGCTTTTCTGATTGTTTCTGACTTTTTACTGGCATTCTCTGGCGGCTTTTTCTTGCGTCTGGATCGACCACCTCGTTTACGGGCTGCAGAACCCAGCCCTCGCTGCCCTTTGCGGGATTCCCGGAAAAAGGTTTCATCAATTAGCTCACTGCCCCCTTGGGAAGGGCGGACCAACTTCCCGATTACTCATTAAATCCACGAGAGAACAGCGGGGTACACAGATTCATGTGCCTCATTATTCCAATAAACGTAAAGCCTCCGATACAAATCATAAAAATGGACTATATCTAAACAAGGGTTGGATAAAACGAAAAGGATTTTTAATGAACGCACTTGTGCACTGTATAGCCAATATTATTTTCTATTGCTCCTGTTTTAGTTTGTTGATTACACCGGCCTGGGCTTTGAATTCTGATTTTATCAACGGAGCCCGAATCAATGAGTTAAAAGGCTTTACTCTGCTCGATGACTCCACTGATGATCTGGATACCAGTACCGTTGTTAACAGTTTGGTCAAGGTACGCAGTTTTCTTGCAGGTGACAAAAAATACGTGCGGTATCAACAATATTACAAAGGCCTCAAAGTTGAGGGGCACACTCTCGTCAAGCGCATGCCAAAAGGAAGCAAGCAAACTTCCAAATCCGCCCGTTTTTTTGGAAAGCTGGCAAGAAACCTGAATATTGAGGTTGCTAAAGAATACGAAACAGATGTATTCCGAGAGGAGATCATCGAACTTGCTAAAAAAGATTTCACTAAGAGCACTGGTCACCGTGGAAATTTATCGGATATTGAAAGCCAATTGGTGATATGGGTTGAAAATAAAGAGGACGCCCACCTTGCTTATAAAGTGAGCTTTCGTGGGAAGTCACGCATCGGCGCTCCCTTCTGGCCCCACTATGTAATTGCAACCAAAAACAAGGACATTCTTCAACGCTGGAGCAATGTGCAATCGCTCTATAGTGACCGTGGACCGGGGGGCAACGAAAAAACCGGGCAGTATTTTTATGGTGCCCCTGCAATGCCCGAGCTTCTGGTTTCTCAAGATGAGGAAACCTGTTTTTTAGAGAACGCCCATGTAAAAGTCATTAGCATCGAAAATAATCGCTATCCCAAGTATGCCTCTCAAGATCTAAAATCCATAAGCTACCCCTGTGGTGAAAATAATGGCCAGTTCATCAATGGAAGCTGGGGACCAGCGAATGATGTTTATGCTTTCTCAAATCTGGTCATCAACATGTTTCGAGAGTGGCTCAATGTACCAGTGTGGGAAAAATCCGATGGATCAGCAAGGCAATTACTTGCTCTGGTCAATGTCGGTGAACGCCACGGTAATGCTCACTGGAGCTACCCCTACCTTTATTTTGGGGATGGAGATGAAAATGCCTATTCATGGACATCTCTGGACACTGTAGCCCATGAGATAGGTCATGCATTTACCTACACAAACTCGAAGCTTTCATACTTTTATCAGTCGGGTTCTGTCAATGAAGCATTTTCTGATATCACAGCCATCGCTGCCGAATATTTCCTACGCCAAAATTACTTTACAGCTTACGAGACCATTATGGGAACACGCGATATTGATTGGCGTATTGGCGACCGCATCGCAAGAACGAAAGAGGCCTTTCGCTCATTCACGGCTCCCTATGACTTTGGTTCAGCCGAGTGTGAAGAGCCAGTAGCAGGATGTCGATACAGTTGGGATAACCTTCTGGAAGATACCAAAAAAAACTCACCGGATGATGGTTTTTTAAAAAAACGCAATCACATTGTCCATAATGGTAGCGGAATCTTCAATCGTGCCTTTTTCTACCTCGTAGAAGCCTTTCAGGGTGATGTTCGCAAAGCATTTTCCCTTGTAGTCCGTGCCAATCGGATTTACTGGACAGCTTATTCCACCTTTTCGGAAGCTGCCTGTGGCATTAAGCTGGCTGCTCAGGATGAAAAGATCAGCTCTCATACAATTGATCGTGTGTTTCAAAAGGTAGGTGTCACACCAGCCTGTTAAAAGCCGTCCAACAAAGCTGTTACTTCCACTTACCTTCTTGCAGGCTCACAGTGGTGGTTATCTATTGCGCAACGCCCGTCGTATTGATGGGCTCATTCGCTATAGGAAGCCTGACACCAGATATCAAATAACGGTTATACGCCCAATCAGGCAAGTCGAACCTAAAAAAGAAGCCAAAAAATACCGTATCAAGAAAAAAGAGTAAGTCAGAACCTGACTTACTCTTGTCTATATTACTCTGTCCGGCAGGCGGCATTAGGAGTGGATTCCACTACATCGAAGTAGTGTCCACTGTAATCCCCATAAATTCCCTGGGTACCTTGAGCGCCGGCGTGTTCACCGATAATCCAAGTCTCTTTCTTGGCAATACCGGAATCCGCGAAGGCGGTAATATCTGTATCAGCATTACCATAGGCACGGACAATGTTCAGTCCTTTGTCCTGCTGCAGAGACGTCAGGTATGCCAGTTTATAAGCCTCAGTTTCATAACTCAGCGGGGAGCCACCGTCGTCATTAGTGCGTATATGCCACTGGGGCAGGTCAATGATCTTAGTAAACCACTCACGGGTATCCCGGGCAATCCAGTAGGGGCGACCTGTCACATAAATCACCCGATATCCTTTATCCACATAGGCCTGCACCGTCTCTTTGGCATAACCCCACGACTGAGCAGTCGAAGCACCCAGATAGTCACCTACCTGTTCAAAGTCCGACAGGGTCAGGGTGCCATCAATATCAAACAGCACCGTTTCCTGCCCCTGAGGGACAACAGAGACAAAACCGTCGGCCTGACTCAGGTCGCCTTCCACAACCATACGGACAATATACTCACCAGCCGGTTTGCCAGCCACCGGAACAGAAACCTTACCGTCCCTGTCGGTTCTGTATTTGCCCAGATACTGCCAGTCATCCAATCCGGTGCCGTACAAATAGGCATGCACATACTCTCTTTCCAAATCCTTGTGCACTGTGCGGCTGTAATCGAACTTCCCGACAACGGTCACACTTTCACCGGGGTTGGCGATTTCATCGTGCACCATATGATAAGGAGAATGGTTACCGCTCCAGTAGCGACTCTGCCAGCGCTGAAACCGCTTTTGTTCCGGCCCGTGAAAAGCCGGCAGGTTTAAAACACCACTATAATCCGGGCATGTCCCCACGGTGGCAGGAACATCCGGGGACGGATTAGGGTCAGGATTAGGAGCATCAATGGCCCAAGACTGAGCTGAAGCCATAGCGAGTGCTAACCCAGAGAGTTTCAAACCGGTTTTGGCTTGGACAAAAATATCAGAAAAAATCATTATCAGGTTTCCGTTTTTATTATCGTAATCAGGAAAATCCAAGTCGGGAATATCCCGTAAAGCCCACTCCATGGCAAGTAGCTGCCTCTTGTAAAAACCACAGAAGGCAGCGTATTTGTATTAATAACAGACAATCACGACAAAAAACATTCCTTATTGCCACCTAACTCCGCTCGATTCGCCGACTAAACTAACGACACCGGATTTCTGCTGCCATGAGGGTGTCGTGCCCAATAACAAAATCCAGTTGCAGAAGAAACTTTGGGCCAGGAAACACTTGGGTAGCAGCACGTGCTGCGTATTCAGTGATTGGGTTAAGTGTTTTCACCGGAATCGCTGACGCTGGTCATCTGCATAAGGCGGTTGTGACGGGAGGCGGGCACCAAGCGCTGCAGTCGTGGTTGCGGCCTGAGAAGCAACCAATACACTTCTGAACTGCCAACCCCTCAAAGAGAAGTGCCCTATCTGTTAAAAGCAGAACAAGACCTTCATCAGAGCTGTAAAAAGGAAACCATGAGTGTTCAGAGTGATCCTCGCCCCCATGCCAGACAAGCCCCCTCAAAACGAAACAAATAATATCCAGAGCAACGTTTTGGGAAAAATGTTTCTTCCAAACCAGATGGTATGGGAGGTCATAAAAGGCAGTATTCCCTGAAAGATAAAGAAAGAAGGGCGGGTTTATAGACCCTCTCAGGAAATAGCCAAACCTTTGATACCAAAATCATACAAAGAATTATTTACAGGGGCCAACGCTGCTTTAGGCTATCTCCTAGATAGGGGCAGCTGCTTGTATAGACCTTCACACCAAAACACTCATATTTTTCACGAAAGGCTCCTATCGCAATAATTGCATTAATCAGCGCCCTCGTCGGCCTTACTCTTGAAGCTGGCAATCAGCTGGGTCCCTGGTTTGAGCCAATGACTCGCATGCATTTTGTGGCTCCACATTTGTGATTTATGTACTTGGTATTATCTACGGTGGCATAGGTTAAAGACTGGTTATCTATATCATATAAAGGGAAACTCTGGTTTCCCTTTCTAATCACCACTCAATCAGAACCAACAGGCATGGGCATAAACGAATTCAGCGTAAGCTCTCCATCAGTAACAGCTGTTCGAAAAATAGATATGTCTTCAGCCCGAAAAGATGCCAAACAGTACATTTCGCCTTAAGGGATATAAATCGCGCGGAAGTCGTTCACGTTGGTCATGGTAGGGCCGGTGATAACACTGTCCCCAAGACCTTCAAAGAAACCATGACCATCATTATTTTCCAGACTGGCAGCCGGATTTGTACCCTGCTGCCAGGCCCTGCTTAATGTTGTGTCGTCGCAAATAGCTCCGGCTATCTCTTCTGCACCATCAACACCGTCTGTGTCGCAGGCCAATGCAGTAATTCCAGTCTTTCCACCCAGAGCGATAGCCAGAGAAAGAAGGAATTCAACGTTACGCCCACCACGCCCACTTCCTTTAAGTGTGACTGTCGACTCCCCTCCAGAGAGTAAAATACAAGGTGAGACAAAAGGTTGAGATTTATCCGCTACCTGCCGGGCAATTCCTGCCATAACCTGCCCCATATCACGAGCTTCACCTTCAAGGCTGTCTCCCAGGATATACGGTGTTACGCCTGCTTCCCGGCAAATATTGGCGGCAGCTTCAAGAGCTATCTGTGGTGTTGCAATCAAATGAGTTTCAATTTCTGGCAGTCGTGT